>SXSS01000103.1 GCA_005792145.1 Planctomycetia bacterium
GTCACTTCGCCGCAAATCGCTTCAGCCCCCAAACGAGTATCAATGCCTGCGCGATCAATCCAATCACAACCGCCCCTGCCGCCAACCATCTGAATTGCGCCAGACTGTCGAGCGAATGCAACGATCGGAGATTCTGAAGTTCCGTCACCATCTCCAGATTTTTCAGGGAGTCCAGATTTTTCAGCGCTTCAATGTTCTTGAGCAATTCAAGATTTTTAATCGCATCAAGCTTTTTCAACTCATCAAGTGACTTGAGTTGCTGTAAAGCTTGCAGCCCTTGCAGTTCTTTCAAATCCTTCATCAGCTTGGACATCTGCGAGAATTCGGCTTGGATTTTCTGAAATGAAGGGTCGTTGATCGTCGCAATCAACGCGCGCCGCAAACGAAACTCCATCGCCAGAGGCAACTGTGCTAACACAGCGCTACCTTCTTGTGCGGCGAGTCGCACGGTGTGAATCTCCCCCAGTCCGCGCTCAAGCACCCCATTGTCATCAAACTGAACGAATGAAGAATCGATCTGAATACTCTTTGGCATTTTGAATTTCGTAAGAAGCATTTCATTCACAACAAGAAGTGTCGCCAATGGGGTCGAATCCTTTGCATCCTTGCGAGCAGTGATCAATCGAACCTGCGCGATGACTTCGGGAGTCAGCCACTTGTCGCCAAGCTTGAACAAATCTGACTCGATTGAATCAATCGTTGCGATCATTGGCAGGAGAGATGGATATGGACCACTCTCGGCTGCAGATGTGAGCGCGTTGCGAATCGACTCGCCAGAAATCAATAAGTTGGTCAAGCCAACCCGTGGATCTGGAGCAGATGTTTGCATTGCGGCATAAATTCCTGCGATCGCCGCAATGTCCATCAAGGATTCCCGTGTCTGAAAATCTGATATGTTCGCGAGTGCCGTATTACAGTCCAGTGGAAGGACCACAGAAATCTGCCGAACAATCGGCGCCATTTCGGTGCGTAATTGTTCGAACTTGGCTTGCTGTTCCATATATGTGCGCTGTTCAGAAGTTGACTGAATGTTGCTTTCGCTCAATTTTGCTGGCACGCATCCAGAGACCGCGAATACTGAAACAACAAGAGTGATTTGAAAAGCTTTTTGCATCAACTGATCCTACGAAAATATGGCTGTCATGCGGTTGCGAGAGCAACTGATCTCTGCGAACCTATACCTATGGAAACACGACCATCACGACGCGAATTCATCCAAAGCGCCGCGGCAGTTGCCGCAATGTTTGCCGTGACACCCACAAAGTTTGCTGGCGCTTCAGCCAAGCGACCATCTGCGAATGATCGGCTGAATGTCGGCATCATCGGATTCGGCGTGCGTGGACAGGAGTTGTGCGGCGGATTTCTTGATGACCCAACAATCGAGATTATTTCGGTCGCTGATGTGTGCGCCGCACGCGCGGATGAAGGCGTGCGACTGGTGAACGATCGTCGCAAAGCCACAGTTTGTCGACGCGCCGAAAATTGGCGTGCGCTCATCGCAGATCCATCCATCGATGCGGTTCTGATTGCCACGCCTGATCATTGGCACGCAGAACCCGCAATCGCCGCGTGTCTCGCTGGTCGACATGTGTACTGCGAAAAACCAATGTCATTGACCATCGCTGAAGGACGCACGATGGCCGACGCCGCGCGCACGGCGGGAATCCGCTTTCAAACGGGATCTCAACAGCGGTCAGAGTTCTCGCACTTTTTCGTGCGCGCCGCCGAAGCTGTGCGTAATGGTCGCATCGGCACACTGAAGCGAATCACGATTGGTGTCGGCGAGCCACCAATCAACTGCGATCTGCCAGAAGAAACACTCCCAAAAGGAATCAACTGGGATAGCTGGCTAGGACAAGCACCGATGCGTGGATTCAATACCGATCTCTGTCCAATCGGCATGCATAATCACTATCCAAATTGGCGGGCATATCGCGAGTACGGAAATGGATATCTCGCCGATATGGGGGCGCATCATTTCGACATCGCACAATGGGCGATGAGAATGGATCACAGTGGTCCGCGCGAATTGATTCCACCTTCCGATGGCGCAAAGACGGGTTTGCGATTTCTCTATGAAAACGGTGTGGAATTAGTGCACGGCGGTCCGACAGATTGCACATTCGAGGGCAGCGAAGGAACCATCGAGTGTTCGCGCGGTCACATCAAAGCGCTCAAGAATGGAGTTGAAGCCCCTCAAATTCTTGATGCGCCAACTGGCAACGAAGAACGCCTCGCACGAAATACTTCGCACATCGCAAATTTCATTGCGGCAATTCGCGGAGGATTCGACCCGATCTGCACCGCCGAGACAGGACATCGCACTGCGTCGATTTGCCAACTTGCCGTGATTGGATATGCGGTCGGCAAACCGCTTTCCTGGAACCCTGTCACCGAACGATTTGGCGGCACGCATGCAGTAGAAGGCGACGCACTTCTTTCGCGACCGATTCGCAAGCACGCTTGAATTGCGCGGAAAAGTTTGCGCGGAAAAGTTTGCGCGGAAAAGTTTGCGCGGAAAAGTTTGCGCGGCTCATTCCGGCTTTGGATCGCCAGGCTTCACGACTTCATCCAGATATTTCTGGAAGTCGGCCATGTGATACGAAATGAAACAGAATGCGTGGTGCAACGCAAACCACTCAATATCGGTTGGGTCCTTGGAAAGATCATTGCGCTGACGATTGAGTTCGGCGAGGATTGGTTCGACCTTCATATCAGCGCAGGTTACTACGCAGCCTTGGAAGTCCCCGCAACCCCATCACGGGTCACGATGAAGAAATCGCTGGTGATTGGATATGGCAATCGAGAATAATCGCGGGCAATTCTGGCACGAATACGGTCAAGAAATGGATCGGGACCATACGAAAGCGCTATGAAGACATCGCGTGCGGGGGTTGCGACATAGAAATCGCCGCGAAGTTCTTTGGCTAGCCGTTCGTGCAATTTGGACAAGAGCAATCGCGCCGCGTCATATCCATCTTTCAGAGACAAGAGCGCGGCGCGTCCACCATCGTGACTTGCGATCACTTGCACTTGCAGATCGGGCGCGTATGAACCAAGATTCTGGCGAGCGATTTCCTCGAGTTCCTCTGGACCAATCCCCCATCGCACCATTTGCTCGGTGGAAACGCTGACAGTCATCTCGGGCATATCAAGCACAAAGACAATCACCGTTCCATTGACCCATGGCAAATGTGCGATCGATTGACGATCGACGCCATCGAAGATCGACTCTGGTTGAATACGCGGCATGATGCGATGACGCGCGACGGAGAAAGGAATCAAACTTGCGCCGACGGAATCTCCCTCGAAGATTCTCTCGAAATAACTTCGCACAAACGCATGACCGCGCTGTGGATCCTGCTGAACCATGCGAAAGAGATTCTCCAACCCCAATGCCTTGCCATCAATGGTCAAGCTGAGCGGAGAAATGATTTCGACTGGCCTTTGTTGGTACCAACCTTTCAGCAAGCGACTGACCATTTCAGTAAAACCCTGCCAATCATCGGGGAATTTCTCTTGGGGCAATTTATCTTGGTTCGAATCACTCATTCCTAGACCTCCTGAAGACGCACGGAATGTGCGCACCTTCAATTGAACTATCGGATAAAATGCCATCCAATGCCAAAGAAAGTGACGATTATTTTGAATGGAAAAATCTAAAAATGGCGCTTGACAACACCTTGTTTTTTTCCCACAAAGCCTCGACTTTGGGTCCAGGCAGTCGTGGTCCTTTGCTGATAATTGCCGGCCCATGCATCTTGGAAAGTGACGCGATCAATATGCACATCGGCGAAACAATGCGAGATGCTTGCGCGAAGCATGGACTTTCATTTGTCTTCAAGGCAAGTTTCGATAAAGCGAATCGTTCGAGCGTCAAGAGCGCGCGCGGCCCTGGATTGGAACGCGGATGCGACATGCTGGCGAAATTGAAGACGGCTCTGGGCGTTCCCGTCACGACCGACATTCACGAACCACAACAAGCCGCGCGCGCCGCGCAGGCTGTCGACATCTTGCAGATACCCGCATTCCTCGCGCGACAAACGGACTTGCTCAGTGCCGCCGCAGCAACTGGCAAAGCAGTGAATGTGAAGAAGGGACAATTTATGGCTCCAGCTGAAATGGCGGGAGCGATCGGCAAATTGCGCGAGAGTGGCGCGAAGCAAATTATGCTGACCGAACGCGGAACATTCTTTGGATATCACAGACTTGTGAACGACTTCGCTGGAGTCGGCGACATGATGCACATGGGCGTTCCAGTTTGCTTTGATGCGACGCATTCCACGCAACGACCTGGAGAGGGCGAAACGAGTGGCGGAAATCCACATCACGCCCCACTGCTTGCGCGCGCTGCAGTTGCTGCGGGTGTTGATGCGATTTTTCTTGAGTGTCATCCGGATCCTGCTGCTTCGCTGAGTGATCGAGCAACGATTCAACTTCTTGATCGCATGCCTGCGCTCTTGGGGCAACTTGCGGAGATTCGCCGAGTGGTGGCGGCGAAATGAATTGCGATCATTGCGATAAGCCCGCGGTCGTGCACGAAATCGTCATCAAAGGCGGCGTTTCGAAAGAAGTCCACTTGTGCTCGGAACATGCCATTGCTGCGGGATATCCACTGCCAGTCGAACAACCCATCGCCGACATTTTTCCAAAGCTTGGCTCTGTTGCGAAAGTAGAAGCCGCCAAAAGCAAGGAACGATCTGCAAAGTGCAGCGCATGCGGTTTGACTTTCACAGTCTTTCGGAAGTCCGCGACGCTGGGATGTCCCGCGTGCTATGACGCGTTTATGCCGATGATCGAAAAAGTTATTGAGAGTGCGCAAGATGGTGCGACGCATCATTTGGGAAGAAGCCCCATCGGAGGAGCGGAAATCGAACGCGTGCAGAACTTGCGCGTGAAGTTGATGCACGATTTGGAAGCTGCTGTTGCTGCTGAACAATACGAGCGCGCCGCGAAATTGCGAGACGAGCTGAAAGCATTGGATTCCCAATCGCCATGAGTCAGCCTTTCTCCGCTGCAATGTCGCAAGTTGGACCCGACTCCGATGTCGTCGTGACAAGTCGTGTGCGTTTGGCGCGCAACATCTCTGGATTTCCATTCATCAGTCGAGCAAGCAACCCAGTCAGACAGGAAATTATGCGCGTTGTTCGCCGCGCAGTTGATCAGTCGTGTCAAGGGATCGATGCGAATCAGGAATTGCGCTGGATCGAATTGCAATCTGCTCCATCGCGTGATCGCATTCTGCTTTCTGAACGCCACCTTGTCTCGCGCCACTTTGCCAATAGCGACGGACCGCGCGCCCTCGCGCTTTCCAGCGACGAACATTCAAGCATTATGGTGAATGAGGAAGACCATCTGCGAATTCAATTTCTTTGCGCTGGATCTCGATTGTCCGATGCATTCAAGGCTGCTTTCGCGCTGGAAAATGCGCTGGCAAATACGACCAATTTTTCATTTCACCCGCGCTGGGGATATCTGACTGCCTGCCCGACAAATGTTGGTTGCGGAATTCGTATGAGTGCGATGCTTCATCTTCCTGGCGCGCAGATCATGAAGGAAACTGATCGAATTCAGCGCGCAGCGAAGGAATTGCATCTTGCTGTGCGTGGTTATTACGGCGAAGGTTCAGAATCGATCGGAGACTTTTTCCAATTTTCGAATCAAACAACTCTGGGTTCAACCGAGGATGCGCTGCTCGAAGAATTCAATGGCGTCGTGCTTCCACGCTTGATCGGATACGAGCGCGAAGCGCGCACTGCTGCTCTCGCCCGTTTTCGAAGTCGTATCGAAGACATCGTCTTTCGGTCGCATGCGAATTTGAGCGCGGCGAGATTGCTGACCGCTGATGCAGCAACCAAGGATCTCAGCCGTATGCGCTTCGGAGTGGTGATGGGTCTTCTGTCGATTGAATTGACGACCATTCAGCGCTTGCTCCTGCAAGTACAACCCGCGCATCTTTCGCTGATCGATCCTCGTTCACTCGACAGCGAAGAGGCTGATCGAGAAGTTCGAGCGGCATATGTTCGACAAGAGTTGACGCGCGGCACGACAGATACGAAGTAAAGTTCTCGTTCAGACGGCGCTTGTTCAGATTGCGCAAGCCGCATCGGCAGCTGCAGCTCCGTCGAAGTCTTTCACCGTCAAACCACCTGCATCGTGCGTGGAATATCCCAGCGTGACCTTGTTGTATTTGACAAGAATGTCGGGGTGATGCTGGGTTCGTTCTGCTTCAATTGCCATCTGATTTACAAATCGCATCGATGCGATGAAATCTGGAAAGACGAAAGTTCGCTCGATCAAATCGCCCGTGCGGGACCAGTGTGGAACGAATGACATTTTCGCGTTGACTTCTGCGAAGGAGAGTTTGTTTGCCATACACCGCAAATGCTAGCGAATCATTACCATTAGATTCTTGTGGCAATACCCGCTGAACACCAATCTCTGAACAATCAGCAACCACGCATCGCGATCAGTTCGCTCCAGCCCGGCGACACGCACGAAACGGTTGCGCGAGTGCTCCGCGCACGATTCAACTTTGATACCCATGTGATCAATGAACGAGATCCCGTTTCAATTGCGATGGCCGTGCGCGATTCCCAAGCATTGGTATTGGTCGGCGCTCCAACGGTCGAAAACATGCAGTCCCCTGCAATCGAGGAGGCGATCTCTTCGATGATTCCTGTCGTCGCACTTTGTGCAGAATTTGGTGATAGTCAAGATGCGCCAGCAGGGATTTCATTTGTGCTTGACCCGCAACTTGGCCCAGAACATTTGGCGACAGCTTTGTCCGCTCTCATCGCGCGGCAACGAGAGATTCAGCGATTGCAACTGGACAAGGCGACAGCAATGCGATTTTCTGGTGGACTGCGAAATCAAATCGATAACATTCAGGAAGAATTGCAATTGGCAGCCAGCGTTCAGCAAGAATTTCTCCCTCGCATCTTGCCATCACTGGGCGGAATTGCATCAGCCGCTTTGTGGCGACCCGCCGCGTATGTCTCGGGTGATATCTATAACGTCATGCGTCTGGACGAGCATCATCTTGGACTCTTTGTGACGGATGCGGTTGGTCATGGCGTGCCTGCTGCGCTGCTGACATTGGTCATTTCTCGAAGTCTCCAAACCAAGGAGATCAGAGATAATTCTTACCGAATTCTTTCTCCAAGCGAAGCACTGTCTCGGGTGAATGCGGACATGATTACTCGCGCTGGGATAACCACGCGTTTCGCGACTGCAATTTATGCAGTCATCGACACGCGCAATCGACAACTGACTGTCGCAAGCGCTGGCCATCTTCCAATGCTGCGAATCTCGGCTGGCGGCAAGTGCGAAGCGATCCCGACTGTTGGCGGACTTCTGGGAGTTTTCGATGACGAAACTTTCACC
This sequence comes from Planctomycetia bacterium, assembly GCA_005792145.1. Classification (GTDB taxonomy): domain Bacteria; phylum Planctomycetota; class Phycisphaerae; order Phycisphaerales; family SM1A02; genus F1-60-MAGs104. Next base: position 7,387 of record SXSS01000103.1, read on the forward strand.
GAGGAGGTGATCACTCTCTGCCCAGGCGATAAAATTCTTTTTTATACCGATGGATTCGAACAAGCATTCCCAGAATTGGGGCAAGAACCATCTGCCCCGCGATTACCGAATCGCAGATACTTGGATGTCTTCAACGAATTTGCATCGACCGCAAATTCGCACGAGTTCATCGAGAACATCAATCGTCGACTTGACGAAGAATCGCAAGACTTTCCCCAAATCGACGATCTGACTTTGCTTTGCGCGAGTTGGACTGCGATTTGAACGGTCTGCAACGCGACGGACTATCGCGCGTCAAGGTGTCGGCGAACAGCCTGATCAATCATCCGTGCAACCGAATCAATTTCTATGTTGACGCGATCTCCGATCACCGCTTGGCCAAGAGTTGTGCGAGTGAGAGTCTCAGGAATAAGCGCGACTTCAAACCAATCTGCGGTGCAATGTGCAATCGTCAATGAAACGCCGTTCAAGGTGATCGATCCTTGCGGAGTGATGAGCGCGAGCGAATCGCGATCGTTGCGCAGTGACTTCACTCGAATGCGCCACTGGCCATCCGTCCGATCAACGAGAGAAATTTCGCCGATTGAATCGACATGACCCTGCACGATATGACCCCCCATCGGATCTCCCATACGCAGTGCAGGTTCGAGATTAACTGAATCCCCATCGGACATTGCACCGAGTGTTGTCATCGAAAGAGTTTGAGGTATGACATCGACCTCGAATTGACCCGAGCGAATTTCGACTGCTGTCAAGCAGACGCCGTGAACGCTGACGGAATCACCACGGCGAAGAAGCGACGCCATTTCTCCGCATTGGATGACCATATGCATTCCACTTGCCGTTGCTGTGTGATGAGCGATTGTGCCGACGGATTGAACGAGTCCCGTAAACACAGATTATTTCCAAGCCTGCACGATCATTGTTTGAGGATAGTAACGGGCAAGAATCTGTTTATAACTGCTGCCCTTGCGACCCATTTCCTGCGCACCGTGCTGGCAAAGACCCACGCCATGTCCAAATCCGCGACCTGAAAACTCCGCGTTTCCAGCAGAAATTTGAATAGAACAATCGCAAGACCGCATGCTGGACTTCGAGTCTCCTGCAGCATTGATTGCTCGACGAAAATCCTCCGCCTCGATGAGGACCGAGCCGCCCTTGCGAGTTCGAATGCGAAATTGCTCTGGACGACCCGCCGCATTTTTCTCCGCGACCTCGATGCTTGTCGGCAGTTGAAGTGCGGACAAATCCGCGCGACCATTTGCACTCCCCCACGCTTGAAGGCGAGATTGGATCTTGGTCAGTGCAATCGATGCTTTCCAAGTTGCCACTGATGTTCTTTCGCAACACGAAGTGCGTCCAGCAGATTTGTTTCCAGTTGAGACACAAACGATGTTGTGAAATGGATTGTCGGTCAGCACGCCGAGGGCATTTGCGGGTCGACCACCGCAAGCGCTCGAGTAGTACGCGGGAACCACCACGCCATCGTGCACCAGCACTTGACCGCGCGTATCACGAACTGCGGCGAGAGCTTTCGCATTATCAGTTGCACCGATCCAAGCCTGACTTTGTTGACCCGCGACCATGTCATAGTGACGACGACCTTCCCAGCGAGCCTCTTCTACTACCGCGAAACTCCGCGCGGCAATTGCCTGAGCGTGATAGGCCGCATCGCACCATGAAGGATAAAGTTCTTTCGCAATCACGCCAGGAAGATACGAGTCCATCTTCACATCCATCACCAAGTCAATGTTGCTTGGAGTACGCACGACGCGCAGTTTTCCCGGCCATTGCTTTTGATTCCACTGAATCGGACGAGTGTCACCATTGAGAACATCAACAGTCAGTTCGCCGGCGGGAAAGTCGCGCGACTGCGAAGGCAATCCAGATTTTTTTTGCGAAGTCACACGCCATCCTTCACCTTGCATACGAATCTCAATTGGCGTGTTTGCCATCCACTCTTGATCGTCCGCAGAAGAATGCTTGGAAGAAATTTGCAATCGACCAGCAGCGTGATTGATGATGACCGCTTGATTGAGCGCAAGTGTTTCAATTCGAATTGCAACTTCGGGTTCCGTGATTGGCGGAATCGGAAGTGGCTTTGGCGGAATCGGCTTAGGCTTGATGGGCAAATCGGCGACGGCGACAGTCTCAGGACTTTGAATCGGCGTTGGCGATTGAGAAGTTTCGGCGGCGAGTTGCGCGGGCGATGCAGAAAGTCGAGCAGGTTGACTCGATCGAACTGGCGTTGGATCGTTCGAACACGATGCGACGAAAATGAATATCGATGCATTTGCAAGGAGTATGCAGGTATGAAGGGCGCGACGATTGTGCTTGAGGAGTTGCATAAATAGGTTCAAGGGTAAAACTGGAAGAACTGTGCACGGATGGCGGGCTCTCATTGATCGTCACTTTGAGCGTTTCTCGTGCAAATTGTCGACGTTTGGGCGAGTGATGGATTGAGACCCTCGAAGCGCATCGCCTATGCCCCTTGCGCTGATACTCTGACTTGAACAAGATCGACATCCGCACAAGGAGTGATACTTTTCTAGGACCTTCATGAAATCTGCCACAAAGAACCAAAGTGAATGCTTGACCTCCGTCATGGTGCGGGAAATCCACATCTCGCCTGGGCATAATTTTTTTGGTCATCATGGAAAATTGGCGGGGACTCATCCGACACTCTCGGTTGATGAGGTGGAATGCGTTGCAGGCGAAGGTCTGCGCGGCGACCGCTTTTTTGGATACAAGAAAAACTATCAAGGGCAAGTCACATTTTTTTCCGAAGAAGTCTTCCGAGATCTCTGCGAGCATTTCAAAGTTGTCGGAAAGTCAGCTGGGGTGCTTCGGCGCAATGTCATCACCAGCGGAATTGATTTGAACCAGCTTGTTGGCGCGCAATTTGAGTTGCAAGGGATTCGCTTTGAAGGTGTCGCTGAATGCAGCCCCTGCTTATGGATGAACGAAGCCTTTGGACCAGGCGCTGAAGAATTCCTGAAAGATCGCGGCGGACTTCGAGCGCGCATCTTGACCACAGGGATTCTGCGCGTCGCAGATTTATGCCGTGACAACAAACTTGAATGCGGCAACGAGCAGCACAATTCCAAGGGCTCTGCGAAGCCACAACTGTGATCCACTGCGGATACTCCAGCGAGAACCAATCAATCCACCGATGACGGCGCCCGCGGATGCCCACCAGATCCATTGTTCGACCACGAAACCTATATATAGAAGGCCGCCAAGTCCCGCAAGCGAATTGAGCAATATGAATGGCGCGGAAACCGCGGCTGCCTCGCGTGGTGTCGCCCATCGGCAGAGAATCATCAGCGGCGTGAGCAAAATTCCTCCGCCGATTCCAACCAATCCAGAGAGAATGCCGATCAAACCTCCGATGACTGCCGCGAGTGGAATAGGCAGTGGTCGAATGACTTCATCTCGTTGCCCTATGAACATCCGCACGCCTGCGATGACCAATGTTGCAGCAACGAGGATTTTGAATGTCGGCTCGTTGATCGAATATGCGCCAGCGAGAAATGCGCACGGAATTGAAGTGATCAAAAATGGCCATAACAATTGCCAGCGAAAAAAACCTGCGCGAACAAACATAATTGTGGCAAGTGCGGCAACAAGAACATTCAAGATCAATGCCGATGGTCGCATCAGCGCGGCGCTGACTCCAATCAGTGCCATAATCGCCAGATATCCCGATGCGCCGCCATGACCCACGCTGGCATAAAGCGCGGCCATCACGCAAATGAGCAATACAAGAATGACAATTTCAAATCCTGTCATGCGCAACAAATGTACGGCGATACGAACGCATTTGCACTAATCGAACGAGCGAGTGCGTGATAGGCTTCTCAAAGCAATGCAACGCAGCGCGTCATCCTTCACGCCGTTTCCCCTGAACCTTTTCAAGGCGAGTGCCGGTGATTTGGAAAACACAGTGCGAACGCGTGCAAAATCCGTGATCGAGCCACTGCCCAAAGCGCCAGAATCGATCCGTGCGGCACGGCGAATGATGGACTCGTATGGTCGCACCATCTTGGACCTTCGCATCAGCGTCACGGATCGCTGCAACTTTCGCTGCGTCTATTGCATGGAACCCGATGTGCAATTCCAACCACCCGAAGCGTTGATTTCACCAGCAGAAATCGCGAGACTTGCGAAAGTCGCAGGATCGCTTGGAGTGCGAAAGATTCGTGTGACCGGAGGCGAACCCACGCTTCATCCAAAGCTTGAAGAGATCATTTCTGGCATTCGTCAAACAAGCGGTATCGAGATTGCGATGATCACCAATGGGTCGTTGCTCACTCGCGAAAAACTTGCGCGCTGGAAACGCGCGGGTCTTGATCGGATCACGATCAGTATTGATTCTGTTCGCAGTGATCGATTTTCCAAGGTGACACGTTCGACAACCACGCCTGATGATGTCTTGCGTGGCATTGATATGTGCATCGCAGAAGGATTGACACCGCTGAAGTTGAATGCGGTGCTTGTGCGGGGCGTGAACGATGATGAAGCAGTCGAACTTGCGGGACTTGCTCGCCGATTCGGCGTGGAAATGCGCTTCATCGAATATATGCCGCTCGATTCTGCTCACGCATGGGACGCTGCGCAGGTCGTTTCGGCACGAGAAACTCGCGAAGCAATCGAAGCTGTCTTTGCGCTCACCCCCACCAACGCAGATGATCCACACAGCACCGCGAGAACCTATCGCTTCGCCGATGAAACCGCTGGTCAGATTGGTTTTATTGCGCCCGTCAGCGAGCCATTTTGTGGCGCATGCAGCAGATTGCGTTTGACCGCCGATGGCAATGTGCGCCCCTGTCTTTTTAGCACCAAGGAATGGAGCGTGATGCCGCTGCTGCGCGGCGGCGCAAGCGATAGGGAGATTGCGGATTTTCTGATCGACGTGACTTGGACGAAACTCGCTGGACACAATATTGCCGCCCCAACATTTGTTCAGCCACAAAGACCAATGTCAGCCGTAGGAGGGTGACAGAAGGCAGTGGAAGGCGCGAACGCCACGATATGTCACTTTGCGTTTCTGCTTTTCAAGATTTCGTTGTTGCGTGGCAGAATCAATTTCAGTTTGCACGCTCGCAGAATTCGGCGTGGGCTGTCATTGCCTTTCGAAAACGCTTCAAGAAAATTCTGTTGCGCACGAGGTTCCCAAAGTGCGATCATTGGTTCAATTTCATTTTCTCGTTCGTTGAAGAATGCGATTGCTTCAATATCTGATTGGCGTGCGTCGACCAAAGATTGAATATCTGCAGATTCAAGCAGTGGATAATCGCAACCAACAACCAACCACGCACATTGACCTGAAGCGGAGAAGGCCGCATGCAAGCCACTTGCAGGTCCGTGTCCGTCGATGAGATCGACCAACCCAAAATCGCCAAGTTGCCAGTGCGTTTTTTGCTCCGGCGTGCACGACCAATAGACTTTGGCGCAAAACGGGCGCAAAAGATCAGCAACTTCTTGCCACTGAGGATGAGTTGAATATGTGATTTGGGCTTTGTCTTTGCCCATTCGCGAACTTTTGCCGCCGGTCAGAATCAATCCGCAAATTTCAGCGGTCACTCGGGACTTTCTCAAGGGAAACAATAATCGATTTCGAAGTTGGAGTGTGACTTGTCTTGGCAAAACTATCGATCGGCACGAGAACATTGGCTTCTGGGAAATAAGTCGCAAGGCATCCGCGTGGAATCTCGTACGCCACCACGCGAAAGTTTTTCGCACGGCGTTGTTTTCCAAGATGGTGGCTGACAATATCAACAGCGTCATTTGCAGATAGTTTTTGCGCAGCCATATCGTCCGCATTCATCAGAACCACGCGTCGACCATTGTGAATGCCGCGATAACGATCCTCCAAACCATAGATGGTGGTGTTGTATTGATCGTGGGAGCGAATTGTGGTCATAACGAATTGACCAGGCCCAACATTCAAATGTGGAATTGGGTGGACAGTGAAGAGAGCCTTCTTGCTTGCAGTGCGAAACTCTCTCGAGTCGCGCACAGCATTTGGCAATTCGAATCCGTTTGGTGTACGAATGCGTGAATTGAGATTTTCAAATCCAGGAATGACTGCGGCGATTCGATCGCGAATCGTGTCATAGTTGCCAACAAATTCACTCCAGTCAACACCCAAAGTTGTGCCCAAAGTTGCCTGTGCAAGCGCAACAACGATGGCAGGCTCGCTCATCAATTCTGTCGAGGCTGGATCGAGACGACCTTGGGAGGAATGAACCACTCCCATCGAATCTTCCACACACACAAACTGAGCGCCGCTTGCCTGCAAATCTCGCTCTGTGCGACCAAGGCACGGCAAGATCAACGCTTCATCTCCCGTAATCAAATGAGATCGATTCAATTTGGTGGAGACTTGCACCGTCAATTCACAGAGATTCAGACCGTGCGCGGTATATGCCGTATCAGGTGCTGCGGAAAGAAAGTTTCCACCAAGCGCGAAAAAGATTTTGACCTTGCCTGCGTGCATCGCTTCGATCGCTTCGACCGTGCTGTACCCATGGGCATGAGGCGGAGTGAAATGAAACTCCGCGCCAAGGCGCCGCAGGAAATCGTGCGACGGTCTTTCCCAAATTCCCATCGTGCGATCACCTTGAACATTGCTATGCCCCCGCACTGGACATGCGCCGGCGCCAGGCCGACCGAAATGCCCGCCAAGAAGAAGCAGATTGATGATTTCCTGGATATTGGAGACAGCATTCTGATGCTGCGTCAGTCCCATCGCCCAACAACAAATCATTGCTTTACTGCTCGCGATGACATCTGCGACTTCGCGAATGTCTTTCTCGCTGATTCCAGAACCTTCAACAATTTCTTCCCAAGTCACGCTGTGAAGATTCGTGCGTAGTGCCTCAAAGCCTTCTGTGAATTGCGCGATGAAATCCAAATCGATCCGCGGAGTCGCTTCGTCCAGTATGACCTTCTGAATACCCTTGAGAAGCGCCACATCTCCATTGATCTTCACTGGCAAATGATGCGTTGCCAACCTCGTTCCAGAGCCGAAAAATCCGCTGATTTCTTGCGGATGCCCGAAGCGTTTCAAACCTGTCTCCACAAGCGGATTGATACTGATAATTTTGCAACCACGGCGAACCGCGTCCTGCAATGTGCGCAACATCCGCGGATGATTCGTGCCTGGATTTTGACCTATCACCACGATGCAATCTGCAAAGTCAAAGTCCTTCAACGAGACAGTCCCCTTCCCGGTGCCGATAGTGTGATTCATCGCGAGTCCGCTTGACTCGTGGCACATGTTTGAGCAATCAGGAAGGTTGTTTGTTCCAAAGAGACGCACGAACAGTTGATATAAGAAGGCGGCTTCGTTGCTGGTTCGCCCAGAAGTATAAAAAACTGCGTCATTTGGCGAACCAAGCGATTTCAATTTATTGCCAATTTTATGAAACGCATCTTTCCAAGAGATCGGCTGATAGTGCGTCGCCCCCTTGGGCAAATACATCGGCCTTGTCAATCGACCTTGCTGTCCCAGCCAATGATCTGATTGCCGTGAGAGTTCGTTGATGGAATGTGCGGCGAAAAATTCAGCCGTCACCCGTTTCAGCGTGGCTTCTTCCGCGATGGCTTTGGCTCCGTTCTCGCAGAATTCAGCGACCGACCTGTGGTTTTCAGGATCAGGCCACGCACAACCTGGGCAATCAAACCCTGTCTTTTGATTGACATCAAGAAGCGCGGAAATCGCGCGAGCCACTCCCATTTGCTTCACAGAGGTCGTCAATCCAACCTTGACGGCGGCGGCTCCACCCGCCGATTCCGCAGGTTTACCAATGCGAAGATTTGCATCGAGCACCTCGGGACTTAAATATTCTGGATTGCGTTCGTCGGTCATTGCGAACAAACTTTCTGCGTCGATGGCGCAGTCTTGATCTGTGGAGAATTCACTCGCCACTCTCCGTGGTAGATATTGAATCGACCATCGCGCACGAATCCGACAAGCGTGATGTTGAATCGCTTTGCAAGTTCGACAGCGAGGCTTGATGGCGCACCAACCGCGACAATCATTGGGATGCCAGCAACAAGTGCTTTTTGAACGAGTTCGAAACTCGCTCGACCGCTCAAGAAGAGAAGGCAATTCGAAAGCGGCGTCTTGCCTGAATTGAATTGAGCGCCAAGAAGTTTATCGACGGCGTTATGCCTGCCAACATCTTCGCGAACTTCCAGCAATTCGCCCTTTGCTGTGAAGAGCGCCGCGCCGTGCAGGCCGCCTGTCTGATCGAAAACTGATTGGTGCGCCCGAACCTGTCCCTGCAGGGCGGAAATTTCCGTCGCCGCGATTTGGAAACCTTCGCTGGCGATTTGTCGCAGCCCTGGAACTTCGAGCGCATCCAGAGATGCCTTGCCGCAGACTCCGCAACTTGATGTGGAATAGAAGTGCCGCTCCAACTTTGGCCAATTCACGCTGGCATTTGGAGCCAATCGCACCTTCACGGTGTTGGGAGTTTGTCCCGCGCCAGTCTTTGGTCCGCATCCAATGATTTCGATGACATCAGATGGAGATCGCAAAATTCCTTCTGTGAATAAAAAACCTGCCGCCAATTCCTCGTCGTGACCAGGCGTGCGCATGGTGATCGAAACACTTTTGCTTTTCTTTTCTTCGCCTTCAAAAAACTCCACTCGGATTTCCAGCGGCTCTTCGATCGCCAAACGATCTGCCAAGGGTTGCGTTCCAGCATCAGAAACTCGCGTCACTTGCATCTCGACACTCTTCGCTATCACCGATGCGGTTGTCTTGGCAGAAAAGACAGGCAATTTCGCATTGGGCGTTTGCATCTTGATAATCCTAACGGAGACGGCCAGACAGAGATGGTCAGGAATAGACCGGTGACTTCCAAATTGGGACATCGCATTTCATTCGGTTGATGAACTCATCGGTTGCGGCAAGCGCTTCTTTACGGTGTGCCGATTGGACTGACAATCGAAATGACCGCTCGCCCACCAAGACTTGACCACAACTATGTTCAACTATGATCGTGGTCAGTCCATACTTGGCGAGAATATCTTGCGCCAAACCAGCGAGTGTCCGAGATGCCATTGGTTCGTACGCTTCATACTCGAGCGCTCGAATGTGGCGTGCGCCTTCGAGTGCGCGGACAACTCCTTCGAAGACGAGTGTCGCGCCGATGTTCGTCGCAGCCTGGTCGAGAGAGTTCTGCGCGGCACAATTTGTTGCATCTTGCAATGGACCATCGACAATATGGATTGCAACGCTCATCCTCCACCTACAAGTTCTATGAGCGCAACTTCGTCGCTTGCTTTGATGGGCGAGTCTGGCGAAGTAAACGCGTGATTGACTGCAAGCCTTGCGGCTTGAAAGAATTGCGATTTCGCAGGAAATTCCGCCGCCAAAGCAAGATTTACATCGCGAACTTGCGCAGGCGACTGAACATCCACAGCAATTTCCTTGCACGATAACTCCCGCGCAAGTTCTCCGAAAATCAGTACACGAACTTTCACATTTGAAGTGTAACAGTGTGGCTTCGCAGAAACTTTACTTCATCCGATCTGCTTGCTGCGATGCGTATCATCGAGCTGCGTATTTCCACTCAATCTCCCCTCCCGAATCAATCACTCGCACTCTCAATGACAACGCAAACTCCACATTCAGTTCTTTGCGAGATTTCATCGCCACAAGCGGCAATCGATGCGGTCTGCGCACGCGTCATCTCTGTGCCAACGGAAACCATCGCACTTGCAAACTCCTGTGGCCGCGTGCTGGCGAAAACACTTTTTGCCGACCGCGATAGCCCCGCGCTCGATTTGAGTTCGATGGATGGATTTGCCATAAAAATTTCTGACCTCGCCATCATCTCAAGCGCAACAGGGTTGCCAGTCGCAACGACTTCAACACAGGGGGATCATGAGGCGCGAATCGGTCACTCCCCTATTGAAATGCCCGTCGCACATGCCGTCCGTATTGTGACCGGCGCGCCGATTCCTCTTGGATCGGACGCTGTTGTTCGTCATGAAGATGTATCGCGAGTTGGAGATCGCGTGCGATTGGCGATTGATCCCGCTTCGATCAAGAATGGCGCGAACATTCGACGACAGGGAGAGAACGCGAAGAGTGGCGCGCAAATCGCGCCAGCAGGCTTGATGATTTCTGCCGCAACAATTGGAGCTCTTGCTTCATTTGGCGTTTCGCAAATTCAAGTGCATCGACGAGTGCGGGTTGCAATCGTGATCACAGGCGACGAACTTGTCTCCATCGACGGCAATGTGCAACCGTGGCAAGTTCGTGACAGCAACGGACCCGTGCTTCAGGCACTGCTCGGTACGCGAGCGTGGATAGAAATTATTTCTTGCGCCCGTGCAGTTGACGATGTGGATTCATTGACCGCGACTCTTGCGCTAGCGATGAAATCTTCTGACGCAGTGATCTTGACTGGCGGTGTGTCGATGGGACACCGCGACTTTGTTCCTCAAGTTGTGGGAAAACTTGGCGCAGAAACTATTTTTCACAAATTACCCCAGCGTCCAGGTCGTCCAATGATGGCGGCAGTACGACCCGCAACTGCATCGAATGCTCCTTGCCTGATACTTGGCCTTCCCGGAAATCCAATTTCTGTGATGACCACTGCTCGCCGACTTGGCATTCCAATGTTGGGTGCAATTGCAGGATTATCGCGGCTCGCTCTTGCACCTGCCAAACGCGTTCTTGCCAGCGACGATCATTCCACGCTTGGGATGTGGTGGTTTCGACTTGTCGGCGAGCGTCTTGGCGCTGATTGTTGTAGCGAGCTGTATTTGCTCGGGGGAAAAAGTTCTGGCGATGTCGCGACTGCCGCAACAAGCGTGGGCTTTGTCGAAATCGCGCCAGGCAAATCAACCAATGGCACTCAAGACTTTTATGCTTGGGCTGAGTGAAAACATCTCAAACAGACTGACATAGATTGGACACGCAATGGCAAAGAAGAAATCCCCCTCGAAAAAAACTTCCCAGATCGGCAAGGGCGCTGCGCGCTTGACGCATATCGACGCGAAGGGCCGCGCCGCGATGGTGGATGTTGGTGCGAAGGAAGTCACATCTCGTCGCGCAGTTGCGGAAGCGCGAGTGAATATTTCCGCGGAACTCGCCAAACGCATCGCACAGAATTCGATCTCGAAGGGAAATGTTCTTGATGTTGCACGACTCGCTGGCATTCAAGCCGCGAAGCGAACCGACGAGCTCATTCCACTTTGTCATTCGTTGCCACTTGATTCGATCAATGTTTGCGTCGAACTTCGCCGCGGCCATGTGTATGTCTGGGCCGAAGCGAAAGTGACCGCGAAGACTGGCGTCGAAATGGAAGCGCTGCTTGCTGTTGCCGTCGCAGCGTTGACGGTGATTGATATGGGAAAATCCATTGATCGTTCGATGACCATCGAAGGAATGCGCATGCTTGAAAAGGAAGGCGGGCGAAGTGGGCATTTTCGCGCGGTCACAGCAGCAAAGCCTTCACGAAAGCGAGTCGGGATATGACTGACGCTATCCGTGCCGTCATATTGACTGTCAGCGATCGTTGCTCTCGTGGCGATGCTGTCGACACATCGGGACCAACGCTGGCATCACTTGCAATCAAACACTTGCGCGCCGAAATCGTTCACACGGATTGCTTACCCGACGATCTTTCCTCCCTTGCCAAGTTTTTTGTCAATTGGTCACAACCTGCGCATTCAGTTGACCTGATACTGAGTACAGGTGGCACTGGCTTGGCACCGCGCGACATCACTCCCGAAGCCCTTCGTACTGTGATGCACCGCGAACATGCTGGCTTGATGGATCTTTCGCGATTGCGCTGCTTGCAGAAGACGCCACGGACTTTTCTTTCGCGCGGAATTGCTGCGACAATTCACCAAACTCTTGTCATTACGCTTCCAGGCTCTCCACGAGGTTGCAGCGAGATGTTCGAAGCAATCGCGGACATTCTTCCACACGCGATTGAAACTCTTCGCGGCGATGTCAAAGATGATGGTCGTCCAGAGTTGGATGCAACTTCGCAAGATGGTTCAGGTTCGGGTTCAGGATTGGGGCGAGTCATCCATCACAAGGATTGATCGCCCCTGTTCGAGCACGCTCCACTTTTCCCAATCACTTCCTAATCACTTCGCGGACACAAACTGAAACTCGATCTGCTTCGCAAAGCGTGAGTGCCACCATGTCTGAATGTGTGCGGGCTTCTTCGCGGGCAATTCAACAATTCGCGCTGGCATCATCACTGGCAGTGGATCAACATCGAATGGATATGGATCGAGTTCAATTCTTCGATCACCTCGCGGCGTCACCGTGATTGTGCAGCGATCCGACCAACTTCCGCGCGGAACCTCGTGGAGTTCATACGGATCTTCACCAAGACCGTTCGAAGCTCCAGACTTCGCAGGGATCAGCGCAGAACAAAGCGCAAGCGAAATGCCATCACACAACTGAATAAGTCTTTGCAGTGGGGCGAGACTTGCGGGCTCGATCCAGGATGCCCCTTCAGGATCTGCGCGGAGTTCTGCGATCCAACCAAGTTGCATCTTCTTGCACTCCGCCATAAAAGCAAGTGGCGCCTCATTACTTCCAGCATAAAGTTTTTCAGGCGCGCCCTTCCAGAAGAGAGGATGATTGAATGCAGGTTCTGGATTTTGTATTGCACGCGCGGCATAGAGCCAATATGCATGAGAACTGATGAGAAGATTTACCATCGGGCGGTTCTGAAATCTTGTAAGTGCACTTCGCCATCGATCCATTCCTGCTTGCTGACTCTGCAATACCTCGCCAAGTCCTGCAGAAAATCCATCTGCTACAGAAACATCTGGAATCGCTTCCCACTCCCACCAACCATTGTCATGCTCAGCGATAGCAAGAATTGCTTCTGCACGCAGTCGCTCTGGATCTTTGACTGACGCCGAAAAATATCCCGGACAAGCGAAGAGTCTATTGCCCCAATGCGCCGCGATATATCCAGCGATCTGACTGTGATCAGGCTGGGTGACCATCCAAATTTTTCCATCTTGAATTGTCTTGAGCATTGACAGCCTCGTCCAGTGTGGGTCATATCACACAACGCATTTTCTGATCACGTCGCGTTCCTGCAGGAGTTGCGCAGCGATGCTCACTGCAATTTCTGGCGGGGAATTTGATCCAATTGGCAGACCGATCGGGCAGTGAATCCGACCAACCATCGCCTCATCAAATCCCTCTTTGAGAAGCGTGCTTCGCAGCGTTCGCGACTTTGGCTCACTGCCGATGACACCGATGAATGCGGCATCACCTCGTCGAAGAATTTCGCGCACAATCGGCAGGTCGGTTGCGTGACCTTGCGACATACAAAGATAAAATGTTCCTGCAGGCAACTTCGAAACAAACTCCGCTGGTTCTGCAACAAGCATCTTTCGCAAATTAGGCTGCGAGATAATTTTCGTCAGCCATTCCTCGCGTGGATCAATGCAGGTCAAACTGCAATCAAATGTGCATAGAAGCGAAACCGTCGCTTGCGCGACATGACCCGCACCGAAGAGGGCGATGTTCCAGTTTGTCAGCGCAGAAATTTCATAAAACAAAGTTGCGGCACCGCCACAAACCATATTCAAGTCGCGAAGAAGTTCGTATCGAACAATTTCTGATTGAATCGCAGCAGCAGGAATTGCTCCTTGAACTTGGCGTGCAATCATCGCTTGCGAATGGGTGATTGCGCGCGCTTCCAGACGACCTCCGCCGACAGTTCCCCATACCACTCCAGCTGCGGTGATGATTGCTTTTGCCCCAATGTCTTGCGGAACATGACCTTCAGGCTCGACAAGTGTGACGGTGACAAAGACAACTCCTCGCTCTGCAAGCGCGCTTGCACGCTGGAGATATTCGCGCATCGAGCAACTCATCGTGTTCGATCCTTTTTCATGCGCCACTTCCATTTGTATCTTGCTTATCCCAGATGACGAATGCCTCTGGAGAAAGACCACGCAAGACTCGCTCTGCCGTTGCGGGAATTGCCAGTGGCACAAGTTGCGATTCGCCTGCGACAGAATTCTTCCGCGCAGACATAACTGCGTCGCGAATCGCGGTCCACACAGAAATCGACAGGAGAAGCGGAGGTTCGCCAGAAGCTTTCGATCCTCGGATGTTCTGTGTATTGTCCTCGTTGAAAATCAAATCAGCATTGAACACGCGCGGAGTGTCTTGCACATTTGGAATCTTGTATGTGCTTGGTGAATGCGAAATCAACTTCCCGTTGTTGTCATAAACAAGGTTCTCAGTTGTGAGCCATCCCATTCCCTGAATGAATCCCCCCATCACTTGCCCCATATCAAGCGCATGATTGACTGGTCGCCCCAGATCCATCAATATGTCAACGCGGCGCACTTTCACTTCGCCAGTATCGGAGTCCAGTTCGACTTCACTTGCTGCGACGCCTTGGGTGAAATACAAAAACGCCTTGCCCTTGCCATCCACTTTGTTAAAGCCCAGATTTGGAGTTGAGTAATAGCCATAGTCGCTGACTGAAATCCGATTGCGGTATGCCTCACGAATCAATTGCGCCAAAGCAATTGTAAAAACAGCACCTGAAGGATCTGTCACCGTGACATTCGAACCAACAAATTTCACGCGATGTTCAGATGTGCCACTTGGACCGACAGTCTCGTCAACAATAATCTCTGGCATCGTGCCCAGCCCCGCGGTCTTGCTCGCCCACAATTCTGCGGGAATTGATCGAAGCTGAATCGCCAGCGAAGCGAGTCGACTGCAAATTGATTCACACGCATTCAAGGCCGCAGCGCCATTGATATCCGTTCCTGTCGATGCGGCGGTCGGCGATGTATTTGCATTTTTTTCAGTTGAAGTCGGCATAATCCGCACGCATGCCAGCGGCAATCCAAGTTGTTGCGCGACAATTGTTGCGATGCGCGAATTGACTCCCTGCCCCATCTCAACAGCGCCGGTCGAGACTTGCGCCGTTCCATCGCGGTGAAGATTTACAAGTGCGTTTCCTTGATTGAGAAAACGCGTGGTGAAGGAAATGCCAAACTTGACCGCGGTCAATGAAAGACCGCGCACAAATCTGTTGTTGCCACTCGTGCAATCAGCGTTCCATGCGATGATTCCCTCACGGCGTTTTCGGTACTCGCAGCGTTTCTCCAACGATGCGAAAAGCGAAGGCAAATGATTGCCCTCGACGCGTTGACCATAATGAGTGATGTCCTGATTTTGGTTATAGCAATTGAGCAAACGCACATCGAGCGCATCACGACCAACAATTCGAGCGATATCTTCGATGATTGACTCGATCATCGCGACACCCTTGGGACCTCCAAAGCCTCGGAACGCGGTGTGTGGGTGAAAGTTTGTGCGACACACTTGACCCCGAACGCGCATATTGGCGATCGAATATGCGTTATCGCAGTGCAAGAGAGCGCGCTCCATGATCGCAGTTGAAAGATCGGCATACGCGCCTCCATCAGAGTGCAACATTGCGTCAAGCGCGAGAATCTTTCCTTTGCCATCGAAACCACAACGATATTCAATTTGAAATGGATTTCGCTTTCCAGTGATGATCATGTCATCGTCCTTCGAAAGCGCCAAGCGTGCAGGTCGACCGCTGCGCTTGGCGATCAGCGCCGCGTATGCGGCGATCGGCGAAGCCTGCGACTCTTTACCGCCGAATGCGCCGCCGAGACGCTTTGCGATGCAGACCACATCGCTGTAGCGAAGTCCGCACGCTTCGGCAACAACGTGCTGCGTTTCGGTGGGATGTTGAGTCGAAGAGTGCACTTCGAATTGTCCATCCTCCTTTGGATAGACAACAACCGCTTGACTCTCAAGATAGAAATGGTCCGCACCGCCGATTTCAAGCGTGCCAGAAATCTGGTGAGGCGCGCTGGCAAGAGCGCTCTGCACATCTCCAGTTGAAATAGTGCGCATCGAACCAATAAAACTCTTCGCCGTGATTGCCTGTGAAATCGTGCGGATATCCGGCAATTTTCCCCACTCGACGACGATAGCTGCCAAACCCTTTGCGAGCGCTTCCTTGGTTTCTGCGCCGATCACGGCGACTACCTCGCCAACATAATGAACCTCATCCGCTGCGATGATTGGCTGATCTTGAAAAATGCTCCCCCACATATTGTGCGCGACATCCTTTCCCGTGACGGCGCAGATGACACCAGGAATTTTCAGCGCGGGCGCAGTATCGAGGCGAACAACACGAGCATGTGCATATGGGCTATAGACCAACCCACAGTGCAGTTCGCCTTTGAGCATCGGCCGATCATCAACATATTCTGATTTTCCTGTGACATGCGTAATCGAAGAGTCATGCGGTGGAGAACCGTGATCGCTGATCAGGGTCGACATTGGAACAGGCGTTCGTGTTTGATCAGCCATGAAGAACCTCGTTGCCAAATCTGCGAAAGAGATTTGCGGCTGCCACTCTGCGATAGGACGCGCTACCACGAACATCAGAAATCGGCTTGATAGAACCCGCGATCAACAGGGCAACTGATTCGATTCGGGCTTGATTCAATTCGCCGCAGAGCGCAAGCTCGACTTCTGGCATACGAACTGGTGTCGCAGCAACACCTCCGTATGCGATTCGTGCGCTGACAACATTTGGCGCAGCTTTTCCTTTGCCGCCTGCTCCTCTGCGTCCTTTCAAAGTGAGCGAAAATGCGCCGCTGACTGCGCTGATATCAAGATCTTTCCGCTGCGTGACTTTGCACAGACTCATCACATCATTTGCCCCCGTGCGATCGAAGCTGATGTGGGTGATGATTTCCCCAGGCTCGAGCGAAAGCTTTTTATAGCCGACATACAAATCGGTCATCGGGATTTTTCTCTTGCGAACCACGCCCTTCGCACCTTGCCTGCTTGCAACATGAACTTCTCCCCCAGCAATCAGAAGAAATGGCAGCGTGTCGCCAATGGGAGATGCGTTGGCGATGTTGCCCACAAGCGTCGCCACATTCTTGATCTGCGGGGATGCGAAAAGATTCAGGAATCGCGCAAACTCTGGCGCGACATCTTCGCTGACTCGCCGCACTTCGGCAAGGGTGACGCGCGATCCAAATGTGACGCCACTACGCGTCAACTTTGTTTCATACAGTTCGGGGATCAAGTGAAGACTTATGAGTGAAGTCGGCAGAGGCTTACCCTTGTTCACATGCACACCGATATCAGTCGCGGCACCAAGCACCCGCGTCCCAGGATTGATCGAGGTAAATGTCACCGCCTCTCGCAAGGAAACAGGGGCGAAAAGTTTCGTGCCTTCATACTCGACCAACATTGACAACTTCGTCGAAGCAACAGAATCTTTGATTGATTGTGGATCGGAGTATCGACGGGCGACCGAATGCGTTTCGGTTGCCCGCACAGTGAGCGCCGCTTCAATAATCGGTGCATATCCAGTGCATCGGCAGAGATTTCCCGTGAGATAATTGGATGCTGTGCGTGCATCTGCTTGATCGTGGCGCTCCAACATTGCGCTCATCGCCATCACGAATCCTGGAGTGCAATAACCGCACTGAGAAGCGTGGCATCTACGCATCGCTTCCTGTGCCGGTGACAAATGATCGCCGCACTGCATCCCTTCCACTGTGACGATGTGCGTTCCATCCATTTGTGCGACGGTGGCGATACAGGAATTCATCGCCTCGAAACTCAATTGGGAGATTGGCTGCGCGCTTGGTTGACACGAAGATCGAAGCACGGTGCATGCGCCGCAGTCGCCTTCGGCACAAACGATTTTTGTCCCACTCAGTCCAGCCTCTTTACGCAACCATTCCGCAAGCATCATCAATGCTTCCCGACCACGAATCTCTCGGCGCACGCCATTCAGATGGATTAGTGCGAAGTCACGCATCATGGCGATCGTAGCACCACGCCGTTGCAACGCACCAAAATCATCCCGCGGAAAAAACTCGAACACGATTCATCCCACCATCTGGGAAAACTGTCACTCGAACTTGATCGCATGGCTCAGCGCTCTCGACGGCAAATGCGACAGCGCTTCCTGCGAACGCCTTGACATTCGTTCGTGCCACAAGTGCGATCCACTTGCCAGCGCACAATCCATCGACCGAAATCTCCTGCGGATTATTATTCACAAATCGTTTGAAATCCACGACAATTCGCTTGATCTTCGCTTTGCGACCAAGTGCGATCACCACATTTTCGCTGTGTCCCGCCACACGGCTTCGCGCAGATTCCAGACCGTCGACCATGTTCAGCGGCGGATAGGGCGAGATGACTTGTGTCGCAGGCGAATAGTGTTCGTTGGAAGCAGAGATCACTCGGCCACCGAACGCTGCGCTTGCAATATCCACTTCGCTGCCTTTATGCCTTTCAAAGTTGGCGGAGATCTCTGCCTCAGTCGCGACATACTTTGGTGTCATCGGCTTGCGAGTCTGCGAGTCAAATTCTGGGTGCTGTCGAATAGCCGGCGAAAAAAGATTTGCTTTTTCTTGAGCTGGTAATTCGACTCCATAAAGCGCCAACCGTGTCAGCCCTCCGTCTGGATACATACGCACTCGAATGCGGCGAAACTTTCCGTCGCCAGAAACGGAATGAGCGGCATGCAAAGAGTGACCATACAACTGCATCCGTGGCACGATTGTCTGCCAGCGACCCTGAATCGAATTCCATCCTTCGACCTCGAATCCTTCGGCATGATTTCCAAGATGGAATTGAGTCGAAATCACAACGCAATCTATCGCCGCTTCAGAAACCATCTCGAAGATCATCCAATCGCAACTTGCCGAATTGTGACGAACGGTTTCCCAGCTATCCATAATCTTGCCTTGTCTGCCAAAGAGTGCTGGATCGAAAACAGGAAGATTCTGCGAAAGCAAGTTTTCTGCTCGTGCGAAACGCTGATTTGAAGCAGACTCCACCCGCGCGCCAACAACAAGATTGAAATCGGCGAGAGGATCTCGCGGACCACGATCAAAGATTTCTTCAGGGAGATCCTCTTCAAATGCAGAGAAAACAAGTTCCCGATATCCCACATTCACCCTTTGTACTTGCTCAGCGCCTTCGAGCGCCCTCGCGCTTGATCTAGAAAGTTCAGTTTGAAAGCGCGAGCAATCAACGCCACGAATTGCCAGATGCCGCAAGATAATCTGCGCAGCTTGCGAGATGAAGCGCATCCCCGCTTCTTCGCCATTGCAAAGAACGACAAATCCTTTGCCAGCATCGGGACCAGTGTGGCATTGAATAAAAATCGAGCGGAAGCCATCATTTGATCCTTGATGGATCGACAATCGATTGGGCCCTGCTTCCGCGACAAAGATGCCAAGGCCCATCATGCATCCCATAAAATCGCGAGCACCCTTATCGAACCCATGCAACATTCGCATCGCAGTCTCGTGCGAAATCGGCCCGCATCCACCAAGATCCTGTGCAGCGTGCGTAAGCGCGGAAAGAAATCGCAGGACATCGGCGGCGGTTGCCACCGCTCCAGCAGCAAGCGCTGGGAAAATCTTGCGTGTTCCTTCGACAGCCGAACCAGAATCCAGAAAACCACTCGCACACTCTCTGTCTGCGAGCGCAGATTCCTCGAACGAACATGAATTCATTCCAAGCTTGCGCAGAAACACAGCCATCAATGTATTGATTGGTGCCCTTTCGATGCTCTGGATCAAATGCTGAAGCACCATAAATCCTCCGCCTGAATATTGAAACTTCGTCCCAGGCGCATTGATCGCCCTGATCGGCTTATATCCATATCGCGCGTTGCCTTCGAGCAATTCCTCAATCGGCGGCATCGCTTCATTCGCGGGGATGCCGTTGACATAGTGCGTGTTCATCGCTTGATGCGAAATCAGATGAGCGATCGTCACTTGATCAGCCCACTCTGGATGATTCGCATCGTGTGATCGAATCCGAAAAGTCGAAGCGCTCTTGGCGAAAAGCGTATTGACCTGCGTATGGAGCGGCGTTTGGGCTGCACGAAAATATTCCATCGCGAAGCAAGCCGCAATACTCTTGCTGAGTGATGCGATCTCGAAAAGAGTTTGGCCAGTCACAGGATGCAACGCATCTCGATTGCCGAATTGCAATTCTTGAATGTGCTTGCCATCTTCAGTCATACTGATCGAAGCACCGTGCACACCGTGTTTCGCAAGCGCCTCGGCAAGTTCCTGCTGAACAGTATCAATCGGCTGAGACTCCAACCGATTTTTGGTGATCTGCCAAAGTGCTTTGCGTGCGTTTTCGATTTCTTCGCTCTGAGTATGATTCAATCGCTCTTTCAGCGCGCCAAGAAGTTCCACTTCCGATCGCCCCTTTGCCGCGATCAAGAACTTGAAACCAAATCGCTCTCGATAAGTCCGACCAAGGGAGAGAAGTTCTTCCCCCTGACCAACCTTGCCCGCAGATTTCTGAAACACGTCTGATTGCTCCTGTGCAGCAGTCGCATCGAGCGAACGCGCAGATTCCCCAATATCACCATGAAAACCTGCCGCTTCGTTGATCTCATCAAGCGTAAAACTTCCAACCAACTCTTGCGCCACGCGCAGATTGACCACAGAGTCGCGCGACATCTGCGCCGCGAATCTCTGGCTTGCACATACAGAAAAGAATGCGTGCAATCGAGCAACTCGCATTGGAATTTGATACTTCCTCGGCTCGATCGATTGCGCAACAGCCCAAGGATCATCGTGGCGGCGAATGGTCTCGAGCGTAAATGGCAACATCAACTCGGTTGCAAATTCAACTGGTGTATCGCTTGCCATCAACTGCAGCATGATGTTCATTGCGACGGGATACCACTTGCGGGTGCGATCATCCCACTTCACTTGCACGATCTTGCTGCCACTCGAAAGATTCTTACGAATGAAATGTAATTCTTCGTGTGCGATGCGCACGAAATCTTCATAGTTGAATCGCCCATAATGCAGTTCGTGCCAGACTTCCCAGCGTGATCTCTCCGCCGTCGCCAAATCATCCATCACCCGCACTGGCACGCCATCAATGGTCGCGGGAAGTGCGACGCATCCATTTCCGCAGAGCCAGTCAGTCAGATATTGCAGCGACTGAAAAATGTTGTAACGAATCTCATCAGGGTGGTTGTTGGCGACCGTTGCAGATTCCCGTCCATCCGCAACCAGAATCGACCGCGCATACAAAGGATCGTCTCGATCAAGCCCACGCACATCTTGCCCTTGGATGAAATCCAAGACTTCGCGTTGATGATCAGGTGCCAACAAAGCACACACCAAATCATCGAGCGGTGCGGATTCGCCATTTTTCGTGCGCTTCCATCCTTCAACAAGCGCAAGTCCAAGCCTGACAAAATCTGGATGAGCGACCCAAAATCCATCAAGATTCCGCTTCATCTGCGTGATCACATCTTTGATGAATCCTTTGATCGCAACTTGGAACGAAGCACTCCGCATATCACCATCTGATGGAAGCACTCCATACATTCCCCCCACCTTGATGCCTCCGCGCGAACCAACAACCTCCGCAAGCAAGTCATGCGACGCCTTGATGTTGTTGATGACTATGTTCGGATCAGCCTTGACTGGAATTCGATAGTTGCCATCATTCTTCATCAAGCGCGCGGTTGATGCGAGAAAATCGTGCCAGCCAAGCGATGCGCCTGCAAAGTATGGATGCAACTCATCCATAATCTCATTCATACGGAAGACTGCGCGCGGATTTTCTAGAACGATCATCACTCGAATCGTGCCAATCCTGTACCGCGGGTGCCGAGCGCAAATCATTCGCTCTGCGTTTTCCATCATGATGCGGATGTACGCCGCCTCTTCTTGTGTCTCCAACTTTGGAACATAAAACACAAGCGCCTGAGGATTATTCCAATTCGCAAAGAGATGAAGCGCAAAGTCATACAAATGCAAAGGCAACGGGTTGTCGCCCAGGAAAAGAAATGGACAAGGCATCGCAAGACCCGGAAATCGCTTGATTGGCAGCGAAAGTTGCGATGACGCCAATCGATATTCCTTTCCAGTGCGCCCATCCACATATGTGATGGTCCCCTGCAAGCAGCCAGTCAGATTTTCCCCCGCCAAGATCAGGTCGCTGCGCAAAGGTGTCTTGGAATCTTCATCGTCTGCTCCCCACTTTGCGCTTGCGCTGAAGTCCTTCAGCAACTCCGCAACAATCGCTGGCTCGCCATCAAGCTTGCGATGAAATGCATTCATTGCATTGATCGAAAGCTTCGCGTCATCCGGTGGACCAAAGAGGGTGACATGCTCTCCACGCAAAAACTCAGGAACCAAAGCAATGGGCTGACCGCCGCCCGAGCGACAAAAGAATTCGCTCAGCGGACCAATGACCACTCTCCCCTGAGCGTCTTCTTGACCAATGACTGTGCGATAGTCGGGATCGCTATAAGCAACCTTCAGCGAAGAGTTCAGCTCGAAGCACGCTTGCGTTCGCTCGTCGATGAATGCTCGGTCGACGACTCGTTGTTGCAACACTTGCCGCAAGTGCGTTTTCACAGATTCATAAAGTTCGCAAAGAAACTGCAGAGATTCTGGGTTTTCCAATCCCCCGCTCGCGCCAATCTGCCACATATTCGCCACGCCATCAACTGGCTTGCGCTGATCGGCAAGATGCATCAACAATTCATGTGAAATAAAATCTCGGTATGTTGGAATCTCCGCGCCATCCATAACTCCACGTCCGATCATCGAAGCACGATACCCATGCCGCACAACTTGTCGCAGCGTTGACCCGCACGACATTCTGATTTATTCTGACTGTGTGACACCTCTCGCCATACTTGGACTTTCGACTCATGTCCTCAATACAGCAACTGGCGATCCTGCTGCGGATATGAAAGTGCGATTCCAATCACTTGAAGGTGGCGCATGGTTCGATCGACACGAAACGCACACCGATGCTGACGGACGAGCGCAAGGATTTTCCAAGGGACCACTTGCCGCAGGAAATTTTCGACTCATCTTCGATGCGGGACCGTGGTTTACTCGGCGCGGCCAAGATTGTTTTTTCCCCCAAGTCACCATCGAGTTTCAAGTGACTGATCCCAAACGACACCATCATGTGCCTCTGCTGCTCAGCCCATTTGGATATTCAACCTATCGAGGCAGTTGAACATGGCGATCATCCTTGGCGAAAATCGATATGGAAAAGCGGAAGTCAGAGTCTTTCGCGTCACGCGCAGTGGTGATACGCACGAAGTCCTCGACCTGAATGTGACTGTTTTATTGAGCGGCGATTTCACGGCAACACACTTGACCGGCGATAACACGCAAGTGTTGACAACCGATGCAATGAAAAACACAGTCTTTGTTTTTTCCCACGAGTATGGCGCAATGGAACCCGAAGCATTTGGATTGTTGCTTGCAAGACATTTCGTCTCCACGCAATCGCATGTATCCAAAGCTGAAGTCCGTATCGAAAAATTTGATTGGGACCGGATTATTTCCAAAGGCAAGCCGCATCCGAGCGCGTTTCGCAAAAGTGGATCGATGACAAGAACGGCGACTGCGCTCGTCTGCCGAGATGGTGCGAAGACGCAAGATTTTATTGTCGGTGGACTGAATGACTTGGTGATCTTGAAGACAAGCAAGAGCGAATTTCGCGGATTTCTGCGCGACAAATTTACAACACTTGCCGAAACCACCGACCGAATCATGGCAACGGAAGTCTGCGCTCGTTGGAGGATTTCTGCTTCAGAATCATTGAGGCTTGACCACATCGACTGGGCAAAGAACTTTCTCAACACGGTCGACACCATGCTGGGCGCATTCGCCGAACATCACAGCCATTCATTGCAGGAAACTCTTTTCTTGATGGGCGAGCGCGTTCTATCCAATCACCCTGAAATTGCCGCCATTCGGCTCTCACTTCCAAACAAGCATCACTTTGCAGTTGACCTTTCGGCTTTCGAGCGCGAGAACCACAACGAAGTTTTCATCGCCGCAGACAGGCCATATGGATTGATCGAGGCGGTAATCGAGCGCGATGATCCCAAGACATCATCGGCATCATCGGGGTCTGCTGTGGCGCACACTTGGCCAGCGTGGTAAATCGCTCGAAATTTACGACAAAGGCGTTGCAAACGAACCCACATTGGCCACTGCCATATTCCTGACCACCCTGATCATCCAACGCCCATAAAACAATCCCAAAGAAAAACCCCCGCACTTGCGGGGGTTGAATGAATCACTGGTTGAGAAACAAAGTCGAAGAGCGCTTACTCCAACACGCGAAGAGAAAGTCCGTGCGTTGCAAGCTGAGCCTTGATTTCGTCGAGGCTGGTCGAACCAAAGTTCTTCATCCCCATCAATTCGGCTTCCGTGCGACATGCGAGTTCTCCAAGCGTTCGCACTTCGAGCAACTGAACAGCCTTCTTCGCGCGGATCGTCAATTCGAGCGCGCTGATTGGCAGCTCCAACAATTCTGGTGCGACCTGCAAGCGCAACTGATCCAAATATTCTCGGCGGTATGACTCTTCGAATCCACCTTCAAGACCTTGTCCCAAGCGCAGTCCGCGCGAATTGAGCATCGACTTGATCTCATTGATGCTGGTTTCGCCAAAGTTCTTGAATGCCATCAGCTCCGCTTCGGTGACGCGCAAGAGATCTCCAAGCGTGCGAATTTCCACCTTTTTCAGGCAGTTTCGCGCGCGCGCTGAAAGTTCGAAGTCCGTGATCGGCGTATCGAGAATCGCATTGCGCCGCGCAGTTTGCTGTTCAGCATTCGGGTCATACGACATCGTCTTCACAGCGCAGACATCTTTGACATACATGCGCGCATGACCATTGTTTGGATACAAAGTCAACACGCGTCGCAAGCATCGCTCCGCCCGTACGAGTTCTCCCATGTCCTCATAAAGCACAGCAAGATTGATCATCGCATTGACTGGTGGGGTTGGGAGATAGCAGATCTCCTCGTACAAATCGATCGCCTCCTCGTCCTCTCCCATGCGATCGAGCAACTTTGCCAACGCGAAGAGCGTCGTGACCGAACGGTCAGACTCGAGAGCCTTCCTATATGCGGCAACCGCTTCATCTCGGCGACCTTCGTTCGCGTGGCGAACCGCTAGGTCGAAGTGTGGCTTGGCTGCTGTTGGATTCGCTGGATTGACATGCTTGATCGTTGCGTTACTCATTCGTATAAAACCTCGTTGGGATAGAACTTGCGAAAACCTCTTTACCAAGAACCAAAATCTGCACCGCGCATTTTTGGGGGGGTCGAGAAGCATACCTCCAACCGCCCAAGTTCAACAAAGTTTTCCGAGACGCACAATTCGACCAAATTCACCCCTTTGAAGCATGCAAAACCAATCGGTGAGTCCGCCATGGTCCCTTCTCGAAGCGCCAAGTCATCGCTGCGCCGAGAATGATGATGTAAATTGTCGATCCGATCCACGGTCCAACCGATCCAAGCTGCGGGAATGCGTTCGCGATCCAAGCACCTGCGCCAACAATCAAAGACCAACTCAGCGTGACCGTGATTATCCCAGGCCAAAAAGTATCGCCCGCTCCACGAAGCGCTCCGATGTAGACAATTCCAACCGCATCGAATGCCTGAAAGATCGCAGCGCAAATCATGATGCGACTTCCAAGTTCGACCACATTCTGAGCAGATGCGCCATCATTTGCTGAGGCAGTTGTAAAGAGTCGCACCATCGGCTCGCGAAAGATCATCATCAAGACTCCCCACATTGCCATATACAAGACGCTCATCCAAAGTGCCGTGCGTGCATATCGCTCTGCAAGTTCAGGTTTATTCGCACCGATTGATCGACCAACAAGAGTCGTGGTTGCGATGCTGAATCCAACCGCGGGCATAAATGAAAGATGCATATATCGCAAGACGATCCATCCTGCCGCCAAATGATCCGTGCCAAATTCGCCAACCAAGATTGTCATGAAGACCGACCAACAAAACATTTCGTTTCCAAACTGAATGCTTGCCGGCCAACCAACGCGGATCAAATCGAAAATCGCACCCCAATCGGGTCTCCAAGAAGTGCGCGTATGAAATTCGCGCGCCATTTTCGGTCCCAGAAAAATCGCCAGAGGCAGAAGGCATTCCACGGCAACACCCATCACCGTTGCGATACCCGCGCCGACGACACCCATCGGCGCGAACCAAGGCACGCCTGGAATTCCAAGTGGCGGCAAGCCAAACTGCGGCAAGCCAACATCACCATAAATCAGCGCGTAATTCATCACGATATTCACGACATTGCCAAGGATCG
Organism: Planctomycetia bacterium; assembly: GCA_005792145.1. Taxonomy (GTDB): domain Bacteria; phylum Planctomycetota; class Phycisphaerae; order Phycisphaerales; family SM1A02; genus F1-60-MAGs104. The sequence continues at coordinate 33,585 of SXSS01000103.1, forward strand.
CAGCCAGCGTCACGATCTTTGGACGAGAGATACCGAAGAAATAATTGCTCATCGCCTTGCCAACGAGAGTGAAGCAACCACCCGCCATCATCAACTGCGCGTATTGAACTTCCAGCAGTTCGAGGCGAGGCTCGTGATTCATCCACGAAAAACCAATTGGTATCAGTAAAAATCCCGCGGGAATAAGAATGACAATCCACGACAGCATCGCAAGCCAAATTCCAGACCATGCATATCGCGCCGCCTTGGTGGGTTCTCCAGCACCAACACTTTGCGAAACGAAAGTGTTGACAAGACTGATTGCACCAACAAGAAATGCGATGATCGTCCAAGACCAAACTCCACCATTTCCTTGCGCTGCGAGTTCGAGCGGACCAAGTTGCGCGACCATAATGCTGTCCACGAATTGCATCAGCGTGTAACTGATCATCGTGATGACCGTCGGCCACGCAAGCGACCACACTTCGCTCGCAGAGCGAACTGCTGTCTTGACTTTATGAATTGGCATAAGTGATCTTTTTCAGTCGATGACTTTGGAGAA
>SXSS01000104.1 GCA_005792145.1 Planctomycetia bacterium
CTACTCCGTCGGTTTCCGTGTCGTGAGGACTCCGTAATTCCATCTACCCTTGCAGGCTCCGCCAAGCGGAGCCTGCTTCCATTTTCCATTTTCTCTTTTTCATTTTTACTTCCCCAAACCTTGGCGTCCGCCAAGGTTTGGGGGCTACGAAGGCTGTGGGGCTGTTTTACCCCCACGGCTGTGGAAATTTTTTTGAAAGCAAAAAAACGACTCGGGGGGCGTGATTTATTCCGCGGCCTTCGCCGCGGAGGCGTGATTTATTCCGCGGCCTTCGCCGCGGAGGCGTGGCTTTTTCCGCGGCCTTCGCCGCGGAGGGGGCAAATCGTGTTTTCTCTGCGCCCGTGGGCAAAAATCGCCCGCTTGCGGGCGATTTTTGCCCGCAGGCTGTTGGTGGCTGTCGGCTGTGAAACCAACAGCAGAAGCAAGCGTCGACTTCGCAATTTTTTTTGAGCTTTTTCAAAATTGCACCACAAGCAATGACCATATCCACAACACCACTGTCCTAATCAAATTCTTGAAGAACTAATTCACGCGCCTTGCACACGCGGCGCGAATTGATGGCGTTCATTGAATGTTGCAAATCGCTTATTGGCAGCGGCTCGCCATCTGACGCGAGGCACAATCGAAATGAAGTTGATCTCAAACAAATCAGCGGTTTCTGTGGTGGCTTTTCAAGTCGATCTTGAAAATCAGTTGGGAGTATGGCGAAAAAGATTGGTTGGGGCGGCAAGCTGGTCAGGCAGTTCTGGGATTCAATGGCAACGCCAGTGTTGCGGGATCAGTCCAATGTTTCTGTGATCGTCGTTGTGAAAGTCGCTGGTGACATTCACATTTGTCATCCATAAAAACTTTTACTTTCTACCAAAGACAATTCCAGCCGCGGCAAGTTGCTGATCGACTTGCGGCGCCCATCCTCGATTTGCCGCAGGACTGGCGGGGCTTGGATGCAAAACTTTATGAACGCGCGGTGGAGCGGCGGCTGATGCGCGTGGTGGCATCGCATCGATGACTCTCCGCGCGCGATCCGCCGCGAATGCGCCAAATCCAACGACATTCTTCGGTTCGAGCGCATCAATCGCCGCCGCGAGGGCTTCGTCACACGCACTTTCGAGCGCACGCACACTTGTCGATCCACGACCGACACACGGCAATTTGTCGGGTGTCAGATTCGCGCCCGTCTGTGACATAAACGCAAGCGGGCACCAGTTCCATACAAACGCTTGACGAAAAAATTCATCGGCACTGCCGAATCGTTCGCGCGCCCACGACCAGACACGCGCGCCGCTGACTTCACTTCGCTTGCACGCAAATCCTTCGATGGGTCGCTTTGGATGCATTCGTTTGGGCGCGGCGATTTGCACAGTGCGTTCATCGATGCCGAGAAAATCACGCACCGATGCGACTTCACCAAATGGCACTCCAGTCTGCGCCATTCCAAAGGGCCCCGGATTCATTCCCACGAATAGAACAGTTGGACTCATTCTTGCGCGCGAGAGAAATGCACGGTGTGCGGACCACGCATAATCGAGCGGGTTGTAAGTGAACGCCACAGGCGCTGCGAATTTCAGCGCGTCGCATTTGCGCGCAAGTGTGGCGGCCGCCTCTTGCAACAGTGCGGAAGTCGATGATTCATTATGAAGGCGTTTCATTCGAGATACGCAGGAATCTAGTCGCACAAGGATTGCGCGCAATCATTCTTTGCAAGAACAACCAGCAAAAATAAAAAGACCCCGCTCGGGGAGGCAGGTCCGATGCGGGGCCGATCCAGGGTTGTTCGTACGTTTCGCGAAACATTCGCGAACCGTTTTCTACCTCCTCAGTCGTTCACTTCACCGACTGCAATTGAATTATCGAATTCCCAATTCGCAGTGCAAATGAAGTTGGCAAGAATTCCCAAATATGAGCTTTGGAGGCTCTTTTCCCATCTATATAGAGACCCTACACTTGGGGACTATGGCTGGCGGCTCTCCAAAGCATCATCTTGCGATCTATCCGGGCTCTTTCGATCCAGTCACTTTGGGGCATTTGGATGTGCTCAGCCGTGCGCGCAGGCTTTTCGACGAAGTCATCATTGCGGTCGGTCGCAATCCCGACAAGCCGGATTTTTTCCCAGTCGAGGAACGCGTCGCTCTGCTCGAACCGCTCATCCAAGAAATTATGCGGCGCGAGCCAGATGCGGCGCGCGTCAGCATCGCGACCTATTCCGGCTTGACCGTCGACTTCGCGAGATCGCGAAATGCCTCTGGAATAATCCGCGGTATTCGCAATGTCACCGACCTTGCATCGGAATGCCAACTCGCAATCACCAATCGGCAAGTTGCGGGAATTGAAACTGTGTTCGTCGTCACAGGCGAGGCCTTCGCGTTTCTCTCATCGAGTCTCATTCGCCAGATCGCCGCATTTGGCGGATCTATGGAAAAATTGAAACCGTTTGTCCCGCCAAATGTCGCGCACGCCATCGGAGAAAAATTGAGCGATCCAAATCATTCGCTTGCACGCCTGGCTTTGGAGACTCAGGCAGACTGACTTCTGCCGCGAGAAAATACAAGAAAAAATATGTTGCAATTTCGTGTCATCTCTATTGGAACTCTCGGCGCTCATCCTCTTTGGAATGAAAAGGGTGCGGTGCGCGAGGCGCACTGCACGACCACACTCATCGAATCTGGCAATCGCAAGATCATCGTCGATCCATCACTGCCACCGCAGATTCTTCAACCGCGTATGCACTCTCGAACAGGAGTGAAGTGCGAGGAGATCACGGATGTTTTCTTGACCAGCAAGAATCCTGGGCAGTATCGCGGCATCACGCTTTTCCCAAATGCAACTTGGTGGATGGCGGCGGCAGATCGCGAAGCGCTCGCCGCAGTCAGCGAAGAAGTGGAGCGATTCGCAGAAGTCGACGAGATGCAATCAAGCGATCCCAAGACCCGCGGCGTGATCGACTTCGTCAAGACATCTTTGGAAGTCGGACGGCGCGTGAAGGACGCACCTGATCGAATCGCGGATGGTGTCGATCTCTTTCCACTTCCAGGAGTGACTGCGGGAACAGCGGGATTGCTCCTATCGATTCCATCGTCGACCATTCTGGTCACTGGCGATGCGATCGTGACCGAGGAGCATCTTGTGCAAGGGCGGATCACAACTCCCTGCGAAGATATGGATCGCGCGCAGGAATCTTTTCGTGAGGCGGTCGAAATCGCGGATGTTTTCGTGCTTGGTCGGGATAATGTGGTCTTCAATCCAATGCGCGGATCATTTGGCAGATTTATGAGCGAAGGGAAACAAGGATAATTCGCATCGAATGGTTGACCTATTCTTTCTGACAACTCTCGCTTCAAGAACATCCATTATTGGAATCATCAAATGACCACCGAATCAAACGAAAAGAACAAGACTTCTGCGCAAGCCTCAGGACTCGATGGCGGACAAGTTGCAGGAGAAATGACCAGCGAAGGCGATGCCGCCACGACGCGCGCTTCCTTCACATTGCGCAGTTTGCTGAAGATGGTGCGTGGCGGCGAAAAGTTTGCTTGCCTGACTTGTTATGACGCAACGACCGCAAGGTGGTTGCAATCCGCTGGAATGCACCTGTTGCTGGTGGGAGACACCGCAGGCGAAGTGATTCTTGGATTTCCAAACACGATGCATACGCCGCTTGATTTTCTCATCGCGTTGACTGCGGGAGTGAAGCGCGGCGCGCCTGCAACTTTGGTGATGGCGGATATGCCATTTATGAGTTATCAAGCGGACGACGCAGAGGCGATCCGTAATGCGGGGCGTTTTATGACCGAAGGTCTGGCCGATCTTGTCAAGATCGAAGTCGATCGTTCATTCGCAGGATTGGTCGCCAAGATGAGTCGCGCTGGAATTCCTGTGGTTGCTCACATTGGATCGCGACCTCAGCATGTGAAAATGCACGGCGGGTACTACGCCGCGGGCAAGAGCGCGCAGAGCGCGATTGCGCTCCTTGATGATGCACGAGCGATGATCGAAGCGGGGGCGATGATGCTGCTGATCGAAGCCGCTCCTGCGGAAGTTGCGGAACAAATTGTGCGTGAATCAACTGTGCCAGTGATCGGTTGTGGCGCAGGATCGTCGTGCCATGGTCAAGTTGTTGTACTGCAAGATTTGCTGGGAATGAGCACTTGGCAACCAGCATTCGCATTGCCAACGGCGCAAATTGGCGGACAAATTATGGCGGCCGCAAAGATTTGGATGGATCGAGTGAAGTCTGGACAACTTGGCGAGCATCCATATGTGATGAACGATGCGCAGCGCGCGTCATTCGGCGCGACATTGAAGCATCGCAGTGCCGCGATCCCACGAATCGAGCCCAAGCAATGAAAATCCAAACGCTGCTGCCCGCGACAATCGTGGCAATCGCAGCAGTGGTGGTGTTGATCGCAACTCCGCAAGCGATTCGCAGTTTGACCAAGGCAAAAGAGGACGCAGAAGTTGTCGCAGCGAAGTCAAGACTGACTCGCACCAATGCGCTTGAAGAGGTGAATCAAGCGACGCGCGATATCGCCACCATCGTCGAGCCTTCGGTGCTTTCATTGAGCGCGTCGGGATCGCAAACCGCGCGCAGTGGCGCTCGCCAAGTCAATACTGGATCTGCGTGGATTTATGATGTCTATGGACATATCGTGACCAACGGTCATGTCGTGGATGGCGCGGAGGAAATCGATGTGCAATTGCATACCGGCCAAATCGTGCAAGCTGAGTTGGTTGGGCTTGATCTGAAAACGGATATCGCGGTACTGCGAATCGAAGCGGATGATTTGACGCCCGCTCAACGATCGATCGACATTCCAACGCAAGGCGATATGGTTTTCGCATTCGGTTCGCCATTTGATTTTCGCTTTTCGATGAGCGCTGGAATTGTTTCTGGCATTGGCCGCAGCGCGGGACTTTCAGAAGTGGATTATGAAAATTTCATCCAAGTCGATGCGGCGATCAATCCTGGAAATTCTGGCGGGCCACTCACAGATGTTTACGGCCGCGTGATTGGAATGAACACAGCGATTGCCACAGGTCGCGGCAGCACGCTTGGGCAGGGACAATTCGGCGGTATCGGTCTTGCGATTCCGATGGACATCATCGAATTTGTTGTCGGACAGTTGATCGAAACAGGCGAAGTTGCGAAGGGTTTTTCGGGGATTGCAGTTCAACCCGTCAATTCGATTCTGCCGCCGCAGATGCGTGATCCAATTTATCGCTGCATCGCGGAACATTACAAGGCGAATGGCGCGGTCATCTATCGGATTACTGATGGCAGTCCTGCCCAGCGTGCTGGTTTGAAATTGGGCGATGTGATTGTGTCGATCGATGGAGTGCGTGTGAACGATGCGGACAAAGTTCCGTCGATCATCGGCACGCGTCGACCTGGGCAAGTTGTTGTTTTCCAAGTGTGGCGTCCACTTCCCGATCAAGATCGCGGAGAAGAGATGGAGTTTGATGTCGAATTGATCAAGCGAGAGCCGCAAATGGAGGCCGCGGATATCGCGGACATATTGCGTATTTTTGGCTTCGCAACTTTGGCGACAAGCACCAAGGAATTATGCGCCGCGCTTGGCGTGCCGTATCGTCGTGGAGTCTTCGTGCAGTCGGTCACGCCAGAATCCAAGTTGGCTGGAATTGTTCCCGCAGGTTCGATCATCGTCGCCGTCGGCGGACAATCCGTTGGAACGATGGAGGATTTTTATGTTCGCTTGGCGCGCGGCGCAATTTCGCGCCGTGGAATCGGACGAACAAGCGCAATCTTGACCATCGCACTTCCTTCTGGCACGCTGAGCGACTTTGATATACCACTTCGCTAATACCAATGACCAAGCCACTGCTCCAAGTTCAAGACCTCAACGTGCACTTTCCGGTGCGACGCGGCATTCTTCAGCGCATCGTTGACTATCGCCGCGCTGTCGATGGCGTCAGTTTTTCGATCATGCCTGGAGAGACTCTTGGACTTGTCGGCGAATCTGGTTGTGGCAAGACAACCGTTGGCCGCGCGATACTGCGACTGATTCCTGCGACGAGTGGCGGCGTCACTTTTGATGGCGTGGATGTTTTCGCACAAGGAGCAACAAGCCTGCGAAAACTTCGTCGCCAAATGCAGATCATCTTTCAAGATCCAGGTGGATCACTCAATCCGCGAATGCGCGTCGGACGGATCATCGGCGAGCCGCTGGAAGTTCACGGAATCGTGCCGAAAGATCAAGTGCGCGAACGCGTCGGCAAATTGCTCGAGCGATGCGGACTTTGGCGCGGAGCGGCGGATCGATATCCGCACGAATTCTCTGGTGGTCAGAAGCAGCGCATTGGCATCGCCCGCGCTCTGGCGCTCGAACCGCGTTTGATTGTCTGCGACGAACCGACGAGCGCGTTGGATGTTTCGATTCAGAGTCAAGTGTTGAATCTTCTTTCGGATTTGCAAGATGAATTCAAGCTTTCATATCTTTTCATCAGCCACGATATGGCTGTCATTCATCATGCGTGTCAACGAATCGCGGTGATGTGGAATGGAAAGATTGTCGAACATGGAACGCGGGAAGAGATCATCTATGCGCCCAAGCATCCATATACACAGGCGCTTTTGTCGGCAGTGCCAGAAGCGGATCCAACGCGACAAAGGAATCGTTTGCGAGTTGAAGGGATGAAGATGTGACAACGGTTCCACTTCAATCGCGCAAGGCGGCAAAATTTCTCTTTGGCTTTTTTATTGTGCTGGCGGTTGGAACTTTCACTTGGGGCTTTTTCGTTGTGGAGAAAGTTCGCGCGCGTGCGAAAGAGACGGACGGCGCATTGAGAGCCGTCGCATGGGCGTGCTTGTGTTACGCGCAGCAGAATGGGCAGCAGAGTGGGCAACAGAGTGGGCAAAAACAAGCGAGTCATTTGTGGCCTGACAGCGAAGCGACTTTGATCACTGCGACAAGCGCGGGGAATTGCGAGAAGATTGATTCGCCAAATTCGGCGTGGCCTGCGACACGAGAAGCTGCGATGGCTGGTTCGACGGCGCCGGCAACTTTGCCTCTTGCTCTGGGTATGGCGGGAGTGGAATTCTCGAAGGATCCGCAGGCCTGTCCGCATCTGACGGCGAAGGGAAATCCCAGCGGTTTGGATACTCTAGAAGTGGTCAACGGATGGTTGATCGAGTATGCCAAATCGCACTTTTTGAAATCGCATTCAGCACCAAACTAGAAACCAAACTAGAAACCAAACTAGAAACCAAACTAGAGACCAAACTAGAAACCACACTAGAGACCAAACTAGAAACCAAACTAGAGACCAAACTAGAAACCACACTAGAAACCAAACTAGAAACCACACTAGAGACCAAATGACTTCCCAGCAGACAACCCAACCAACGAATTCACTTTCACAATCCATCGTTCGCATAATGCCAGAAACGGAGATGTTCGATGTGATGGGTGGCGCCGCGCGGCTTGAAAAGCGCGTGCTTGATCACGGATTTGTCGCGCTCGTGGACTGTATGCCTCGGTTGGCGCCAGTTGGCAAGACCGCAGATTTCTCGATCGTGCAATCAGCGCGCGTTTCGTATGGCGAAGGAACCAAGCAAGTGAATGAAGATCGCGGGCTCGTGCGATATCTGCTGCGGCATCGTCACACGACTCCGTTTGAAATGGTCGAGTTCAAGTTTCATATCGCAATGCCGATGTTTGTTGCGCGACAATGGATTCGTCATCGCACTGCGAATGTCAACGAGTACAGCGCGCGCTATTCGATCGTGCCTGATCGTTTCTATCGCCCGTCGCTCGAATCTGTGCGTGCGCAAAGCGGAGCGAATCGCCAAGGCGGTGATGGTCTTGTTGATGCTGGAACTGCCGAAGAGTTTTTGGTGATGCTTGATCGCGCAGAGGCGCTTTACAAGGATTATTTGGGTCTCACCGAAAAAGGTGTCGCGCGAGAATTGGCGCGCGCCGCGCTGCCAGTTTCGGTTTATACGGAGTGGTATTGGAAGTGCGACTTGCACAATCTTTTCCACTTTCTCTCTCTGCGTATGGATCCCCACGCGCAATATGAAATTCGAGTTTTCGCAGAAGCGATGTATGAATTGCTGAAGCCGATCGTGCCGATTTCTTGCGAGGCGTTCGAGGATTACCGACTCGGCGCGATGCATTTGACGAAGTTGGAGATCGAGTCGATCAAGTCTGGATCGCCGCTCGCGACCACCAACAAGCGCGAACTTGCGGAGTTCGAGACCAAGTGCGCGCAGTTGGGGATTGCAATGCCTGCGGCAAAAAGTGGTGGTTGAATCTTCGCGCTTTCGCGGCGGCGGCGAGTGCGCGGCGGCGGCGAGTGCGATCAATACCCAGCGTCTGCAGGAACGACAGCAACCAATCCCAGCAAGGGTTGCGTTTCGTCGCGCTGAATTTGCACTAAGACCAAAGGTGTTGGCGGTCGCGTTCGCCAGAAACCCCCAGGCTGCGGGCATTGACCCCAAACATCACGAAAATCCGTGATCGTCACTTCGATGGTTTGTCCAGCCAAAATTTCCGTGATATGTTTCACATATCTGCGATTGACCCAAATGTCCACTTCGCGATAATCCGTGACAGTTCCATTGATGATTTGCAGGACAGTTTCTTTCGGCACGGCTTGTATCTGAATCACTTCAGATTGCGAAAGCAGTTCGGGATATGCCCGAGTCGCCAGCGCGGGGTCATAAAGAGGAGCGGTGCAACCGCCCAGAGTCATCGCCGCCGTCGCAATTGCGATCAGCGCAAGTGATCTGACAATCGACAGCGGGGGAGTCGCCCGACAAAAGATGGATCGGCGTTCGATCATTGGATGACAAGTGTATGAGATTGCTCCGTAGACTTTGGGATATGAGCGTCGAACTGAACCCAAGCGAATTGCCTGCGCGGAAACTCTCGCGTTCCCCCGCGGAAACAGCGAAATTGGCGCGGGTTGACCCTCGGGTGCAGGCACTCTTGCCAAGATTCGACGCGCCGTTCTTTCAGGCGGGGCTTGCGGGATATTCCGACGGCGCAATGCGATTGATTGCGCGAAGGCACGGCTGTCCATTTTGCGTTACGGAGGCGTTGCTTGATCGAACACTGCTCAATGGAGGCAAAGGGAAAATTCGTGAAGACCCAGATTTGATCGCCACGGAATGTGGGATGGGCGAAGTCGACGACAACATCGCCGCGACGGTCGATGATCATCCTCTCGCGGGACAAATTATGGGATCGAAAGCGGATGAGATGGCTCGCGCTGCGGACTTGATTGTCACGATGGGACACGATGTTGTCGATGTGAATCTCGCGTGCCCCGTCAAGAAAATCAGCGCGAACAATCGTGGCGGACATTTCTTGGCGCATCCTGATGAGGCGATCGGCATTCTTCGCGCCGTGGTCGAAGCCGTTGCGGGCCGCGTGCCTTGCACTGTGAAACTTCGACGCGCATACGACGATACTTCGCAGATGGCGACAAACTTCGAGCGCATTTTCGATGCGGCATATGAATGCGGTTATGCCTGGACGACTGTGCATTGCCGAACGGTCGAGCAGAAGTATCACGGTCCAGGTCGTTGGGAATTTCTTACGGATTTGACGGCGCGTCATCCTGACAAAATTATTTTCGGTTCAGGTGATGTGTGGACCGTCCAAGATATTTTTGCGATGTTGGATCAGTGTGGTGTGAGCGGAGTCAGCGTTGCGCGCGGTTGTATTGGAAATCCTTGGATTTTCAGGCAAGCGCGCGAAATGATGGCGGGGGGAGAGCCCACGCCTCCAACGATTGCGGAACAGCGATCCGCGCTGCTCGAACATTTCGGGCTGGCAAAGTTTCTGTATGGCGACAATGCAACAGGAAAACGTATGCGCAAGTTTGGAATCAAGTTCGCGGCTCATCATCCGCAGGCTGTCACGGTCAAAGCCGAATTCATCCGCTGCGAAAATTCGGCAGAGTGGCAAGCGGTCATCGAAAA
>SXSS01000105.1 GCA_005792145.1 Planctomycetia bacterium
CATCGGGTCTTGGTCCGCGTTCGCCATCGGATTTTGGTCCGCGTTCGCCATCAGGTCTTGGTCCGCGCTCGCCATCAGGTCTTGGTCCGCGTTCGCCATCGGGTTTTGGTCCGCGTTCGCCATCGGGTCTTGGTCCGCGCTCGCCATCGGGTCTTGGTCCATCGGGTCTTGGTCCATCGGGTCTTGGTCCATCATTCGCGGGAAAAAACATTTCAAGACGTATGACCTCGTTGGTCTTTGGATCGATACACATTTCGATTCGTTCAGCAGGATTTCGTCTGACATTTTCCTTTGTCGAGTTCGCTGGAGTAATTTCACTCTTTTGAAAACTCGCACGAATTTGCAGGAGTCCAGTTTGCCCACAGGCTTCAGAATCATCGACTTTCACAATGTCATATGAATCATCCAAATCTTCAAGCATTGCCGCCATCGAATCGACGAGCAATGATCCATCCGGAGTCTCAACCCAGCGCGGCCACGGTAGGTCGTGATCGGCAATGATCGCAGAGCCATCGGGTCGCTGTTCCCATGAAGTCTCTCCATCACGACCGCGAATCTCGGTGCGTCCATCCTGATAATGGATTTCGATTCGCATGTGCTGAGAATCCCGCACATCAAGAGTGGCCAAGACCGGCGGTGATTGTTTACCATCACGACGAACTTTTGGCATCAGAATCACTTGATATTGTCGATCGACATTTTTGTTTGCCACTTTCGCGGCGGATCGAACAAATGCGGATGCAGAACTTGTCGTGGGCATGACCAAAAGCGACATCGCAAGCAGTGCGGCGAGCGGGAGAGCCCACCATTGCCACTTGCGAATCGAATAATTGCGATTGTTCTGTGTCTCAACGGCGCGAAGAACACGATTGATTCGAGCATCCATAGACTGGGTGGTCTCTGTGAATTTGTGGGTCAGCAGAGCGTCCACGAAGCGATCTTCTGGAGCATCGTTCGAGTCTGGTTCGGATTGATTTGTATTCGTATTCATGCCAATACCCCTTTGCGTTGCAGGCATTCACCAAGAATTGCACGCGCTCGTTGCACTCGTTTCTTGACTGCCTCTTCGGTCAGCGAAAGATTGGATGCGATCTTTCGAAGTGGAAGTTCGGCGCGATAGACCATTTGAATCACTTGTGAATAATCGGCGGGCAATCTTTCAATGCAGTCATCAAGTGATCCCATGCGAGTTTGAAATGCGTGAGCATGGTCACCGTCAAATGCAAGGGAGTGTTCTTCGATCTCTTGCAGCATCGTTGGGTCAGCGATCACCATCCGTCGCCGGCTGGCGAAATCCATTGCGACTCTCGAGCCGATCCCTCGAAGCCATGCGCCGAATGATCGAGTGCGATCAAAGTCAGCCAACCTGCGCCATGCGACCATCATCGTTTCTTGGAAAACATCGTCAACCATGCTTCGGTCGCGAACCACTGCGCGAAGAAACACGAGGAGATGATCTGCGTGGTCTCGTGCGAGGACCTCGAAGACTTCATGCGCGCTGGGTTCCCGTTGGTTGGTCATATATGTCTTGGGTGTTGGTGCTTTACGGGGACACACGAGTTGGATCGTCCAATTCACGATCGGTCAATGGAGTGATAAATCGCTGAATAACTGGGGTCAAAACCATTGAGGAAGCGATGACTGTCGTTGCGACCGCAACTTGGGTTGCTGTTGCCCAGCCGACGCTGAAAGACGCCGCCGAGATAACGAAACCGAATTCGCCAGCTTGCGACAGGATAAATGCGAGTCGCCAACTGATGCGATTGGTTATTCCCATAAATTTGCTGAGTGCGTACAAACAGAGAATTTTCAGAATCAGCACGCATGGGACAAATATGACGATGTTCCAAAGTTGTCCAGCAAGGTGATGGCGGTCGATGCTTAAACCCACCGAGACGAAGAAGAGCGACATGAGCAGCGATTGATGTGGGCGAACGATTTGTTCGATTCGTTTAGCGGACGTGGAAGTTGAGAGCGAAACTCCAACGATGAACGCACCGATAGCCGTAGAAAGTCCAACTGAATCAGCCACCCAAGCAGCGCCGAGGACGAAGAATCCAATTACAAACGAAAGCGAACTCGAATCTCCGCGACGTTCAAGGTGTTCGATGACTCTTGGGGCGATGACTCGGCTGACTGCGATGATGAGCGCAATCGCCCCAATGATAAAAAAGATCGTATCGACAGAGATGGAAACGGGCGCATCAATTGGCCTCTTTGGATTGAGAATCGGAATGAGAGCAAGAAGAGGAACGACCGCAAGATCCTGCACGATTAAGATTGCGACAGCGGTGCGCCCCATTTTCGAATTCAGTTCGCCACGATTGCGCAGTGTTTGCAGTACAAGCGCAGTCGAGGACATCGCAAGCATAAAACCAGTGATAAGTGCACCTGACAAATATCGTGAGGTTGGAAAAACAAGAGCTGACAAAACAAGACCTGTCAGCACGATTTGCAGTATGCCAAACAGCAAAAGTTTTGGCCATGACTTTCCAATTTTGGCGGGGTGCAGTTCGAGCCCGACAAGAAACAGGAAAAAGATCACAGCGATGTCCGCGATGTTGTTGCTAATTCCAGAAGCTTCGATCAGATCGAAACCGCTTGGTCCGATCAGAATCCCGCCCGCTAGAAGGCCAAGAATGCTTCCGAAGTGCATGCGATTTGATATGACGAGGCACGGAATCACCAAGATCAATAGCAGGCAGATTTCGCTCAGGATCGTGTGCATCGCTGAGTAACAAAGTACCTGTTCTTATGCGAATGCGTCGCATGAACGCGGTCAGTTCGGTACCGTGCATTGCCATGATGCGAATACTTGTAACTGGTTTCGAGCCTTTCGGCGGAAGTTTGGTGAATCCCAGTGCGATGTTGGCACGCGCGATTTCAGAAGAAGAGTGGCCGGGCGCGATTATGAGTTATGCGATTCTTCCAGTGATTGGCGGCGAAGGTTCGCGGAGTTGTCGTGCTGCGCTGCGCGGAGCGATTGAATTGAATCAACCCAGTGTTGTTGTGTGCTTTGGCGAATCAGCCAAAGCAACTCATGTCTGCTTCGAGCGGGTCGCGGTCAATTTGCGAGATGACCGAATTGCAGACAACGCTGGCGTGCAGTGTCAAGATCTGCCAGTTGTGGAGGATGGTCCAGCTGCATATTTCTCATCGTTGCCAGTTCGTGCGATGCGTGACGCATGCGAAGCAGAGGGGATTCCTGCGCTTCTTTCGATGAGCGCGGGAACTTTTCTCTGCAATGAAATCATGTACACGCTTCTGCATGGAATCGAAGTCGGCGAGTTTCAAAGCGTGACATCAGGTGGATTTATCCATATTCCGCAACTTCCAGAACAAGCACAAGAACGTGGTGGAAACTCGCTCGAACTTCGTCACACTCTGACTGGGGTTCGGGCGAGTTTCTTGGCGCTCATTTCTCCCCTGGGGTGACGATCCATCGAATGTAACCATCAGACAGATCAATGACGCCACACGCAAGTGCGATCTTTCCCTCTTTGGCGAATGTTCGAATTGTCGGACTTCGATTGATCAATTCTTCCAAACCAAGTTTTGCGTTGGCCGCAATGCATGCAGAGAAGAGCGCTTCTTTGTCGCAGCCTACGCAGGCTTTGGTTGCTGATTGAACTGCGGGACGAATTTTGCCAATCAGTTGTGGCAATGCTCCACCAACTTCGGCTTCATTCATACAAGCGGATACTGCTCCGCAATGATCATGTCCAAGGACAACAACTAAAGGTACTTTGAGATATTTGACTGCAAATTCGATCGATGCGATTGCGTCATCTGAAACGACATTGCCAGCAATGTTGACTGCAAATACATCGTTGCTTTTGGCGCCAAGCACTTCGGAGTATGGCACTCGAGAGTCTGAACAACCGACGATAGCGACATATGGTGATTGTCCAGTGAGCAAGGATTGGCGGTATTCAGGATTATTTTCCATTGTGGCGCGAATTTTTTTGGTCGAAGCCTCATCACAAAATCTAAAGTATTCAAATGCTGCGGTTGGTGAAGTCACCGCTTGCTCTCGTGTAGGAGGTGTGGGTTCAACTTTTTGTGCTGCAATTCCAAAAGCAGCATTCAATATCACTAGGGTTGCGGCAATCAAAATCAAACGGCTGTTGTAGACTTTCTGCATAACATTAAGGATAGCAATATTGAAAAATTATGAATCTGATCACGCAATCAAGTCAATAGAACCATCTTGGATTGATATTCGCGTCATTGTGATGGACATAGATGGGACGCTGACGGATGGCGGAATCTATCTTGACGATATTGGAGAGGAGTTCAAACGCTATGACGTTCGTGATGGACTTGGGATTGCGATGTGGCATCGCTCGGGTGGTAAAACTGCGGTCATTACTGGGCGAAAGGGATTGGCTCTCACGCACCGTATGCGGGAACTTCACATCGAACATGTTGAGCAGGGAGCAACGGACAAAGTCGAGGCTCTGAACCGAATCACCGCTCGCCTTGGTGTCACAGCAGCACAATGCGCTTTCGTGGGTGATGACATTCCAGATCTCGCAGTGATGCGCGAGGTTGGAGTCGCCGTTGCCGTCGCAGATTCAGCACGCGAAATTCTTGCGGTTGCGAAGATCACCACGGTTGCCAAGGGAGGTCATGGCGCGATAAGAGAATTAGTTGAGATGATCCTGCGTCGGCAGGGGAAGTGGGACGCTCTTGTTGCCGCATACTCTGCAAATTCGCCCACTATGATCCATTGATGCAGTCACTGATAACCCATTCAAATTTTCGGCGATCGATTCTGCTGTTTGCTTCTCTGGTATTGATTGCGAGTGTTGGCGCATTCGCCGCGCAAGAAAAAACACGACCGATGATCGCCGTGATCCCAAAGGGAACGACACACGAATTCTGGAAGACTGTGCATGCTGGAGCGCTGAAGGGAGCGTCGGAAAGTGGCGTCGACATTCTTTGGAAGGGACCTGCGCGCGAAGATGATCGCGATGATCAAATCAAAGTTGTCGAGAGTTCGGTCTCTCGTAAAGTGCAAGGAATCGTGATCGCACCGCTTGATGAACAAGCACTCGTGCCGAGTTTGAAAGAAGCGTCGACTGCGAAGATTCCTGTCGTAGTGTTCGATAGTGGGATCAAGTGGGATGGTCGTTCTTCATTTGTTGCCACGGATAATCGGCGCGGTGGAATTTTGGCTGCAGAAGAAATGGGACGAATACTCGCAGGCAAAGGCAGGGTTGTGATGATGCGCTATGTGGAAGGTTCTGCCAGCACATCTCTGCGCGAAGATGGTTTCTTGAGCACGATGAAGGAAAAATTTCCTGCTATTCAGATTGTGTCAAGCGATCAATATGGTGGCGCAACAGTGGATTCTGCGTATCGAGTTGCAGAAAATTTATTGAATCGATTCGCGGATTTAGACGGTTTCTATGCTCCCAACGAATCCACGACATACGCAGGCATGAAAGCGTTGACGGATCTGAAGCGAGGAGCCAAAGTGCATCTTGTGGGATTCGATGCGAGCGAAAAGTTGGTTGCTGGTTTGCGTGCAGGATCGATCGATGCGCTTGTGGTGCAGAATCCATTTCGTATGGGCGAACTTGCCGTGACCACGATGGCGAAAGTCATTCGCGGCGAAAGTGTTCCCAAAGATGTCGACACCGGCTGCACTTTGGTGACTCGAACAAATATCGACGAGCCCGCCATTCGCACAGTCCTTGAGCCTCCGATCGCTCAGTGGTTGAAAGAATGATTTGAGCTTTCGCATGAGTTGCGGATCAGACATTTCCTGGAAGACATTTTCGAAATGAAATCTCCAACCTTTCGACTGACTGGCATCAGCAAGACATTTGGTGGTGTGCAAGCTCTGCGGAAAGTGGATCTTGATCTTGCCGCGGGGGAAATTCATGCAATCCTTGGGGAAAATGGCGCAGGAAAAAGCACGCTGCTGCGGATCATGGCTGGAGCGGAAATCTTGGATGCAGGTTCGATGCATTTGTGCGGGAAGAACTATTTTCCAAAGTCGCCGCGTTCGGCACGGACCGCGGGAGTTTGCGTTGTCCATCAGGAACCTGCGATCGCGGAGCATCGGACTGTTGCGGACAATATCAATCTTGGTTGTGAGATTTCATCATTTGGAATTATTGATCGAGCAGGGCAGTTGCGCAAAGCGCGCCAGGCTCTGAAAGCTATTGGTGCAGAAGCGATCGTCGATCCCACCGCACTCGCAAGCACTTTGACATCGGGCACGCGGCAACTTGTCGAGATTGCTCGGGCATTCGTCTCGCAACCATCGGTGCTGCTTCTTGACGAACCCACAAGTTCTCTTGGAAGAGTCGAAGCAGATCAACTTTGGGATGCAGTTCGCACAATGGCGAAGTCTGGCGTCGCGGTCGCGCTTGTCTCTCATCGACTTGATGAAGTGCGCCGTGTCGCCAATCGTGCGACGATCTTGCGAGATGGCGCGGTCGCTGAAAGTGCTGAACTGTCGATGCTTGATGATGACGCGGTTGTGCGGTCAATGTCGGGAAGCGTGGCGAAACAATATGAAGCACGCGGCGCGCGCACAACTGAAAAAATATATTTCCAAGCCGGTTCTTTCGAGATCCGCAGGGGTGAGATCATTGGTATCGGTGGTCTCGTTGGTTCTGGTCGCAGTCGATGGCTTCGTGAATTGGCGTTGAAATCTGGTGCGGCAAGAGTGAGCGAAGATCGCCGAGGCGAAGGCTTTGCGCAATCGCTTTCGATTGCTGAAAATTTGACGCTCCCATTTCTTGATCGAATGGGTCGATGGGGCATTGTGCGTTCAAGTAATCAAGCGCGTGTTGCCAACAAGTGGCGCGATGCGCTCTCAATCAAATGCACAAGTCCTTGGCAACGTATCGGCGATCTCTCTGGTGGCAATCAACAGAAGATTGCAATTGCTCGAGTTCTTGAGCAAGGAACTGCGCTGATCTTGGTCGACGAGCCAACACGCGGTATTGATGTTCCCGCGAAGGCAGCGATTCATGACATTCTTCGTCGTGCCGCGGATGATGGACACTCAATCATCGTCGTGTCGAGTGACACACGCGAATTGCTTGCACTTTGCGATCGCATCGCTGTGATGTGGCGGGGTTCACTTGGAGTTTCGAAGCCCACCCACGAGTGGACCGAACATTCAATCGTAGACACTGCGCTTCGAGGCGCAGGTGTGGAGTCCGCGGCATGAGTGCGACAAATTCTCTCACCGAAGAACCAAAGTGGAAGTCAACTTTCAAGCGTTTGCTTGGTCCGAGCGCTGCGCTGTGTGCTGTGATTCTGCTCTTTTCGTTGGTCGCGCCAGAATCATTTTGCACGCTGCAAAATGCGCGGACACTCTCGACACAATCCGTCGTTGTTGTGCTTGGCGCAATTGGAATGACATTTGTCGTTGTGGGCGGTGGCATTGATCTATCAATCGGATCCGTGATCGCACTCTCATCGGTCGCAACTGCTTTGTCGATTCGCTCGGGGTTTGGTTGGGGTACTGCGGCTTTGATTGGATGTTTCGTTGGGTTGATGGTCGGTTGCGTGAACGGATTTCTTGTCGCATCTGCCAGACTTCCTGCGTTCATCGCAACTCTGGGAACGATGGGAATTGCGCGAGGTGTTGCAAAGTGGCTTGCGAATCAAAGCACGATCTATCCACCTGAGGATTGGACAAGTTCGTTGATGGCGAAGAATCCTGATCCTGCGTGGTTGCTTGTTGCTCCAGGAGTTTGGATCACGATCGCCATTGCGCTGGCTTTGGGATTCATCCTCAGTCGTACAGTCTTTGGTGCGTGGGTGACTGCAATTGGAAGCAACGAATCCGCAGCAAGACTCTGCGGTGTGCCAGTTGTTCGCGTTCGATGGACGACCTATGCGTTGTGCGGACTTCTTGCGGGAGTCGCAGGAGTGCTGCAATTTCACAGACTCAGCGGTGGTGATCCAACAACAGCGAATGGCAAAGAGTTGGAAGTCATCGCAGCTGTTGTGATTGGTGGCGCCGCGCTTTCTGGAGGATTTGGAACGGTCGGCGGTTCGATCGTTGGCGCAATATTGATGGCGGCTCTTGCCAACGGATGCAATCTTGTCGATTGGAATTCGCTTGGAAGATGGGGAGTTTCGCCCGAGACGGCGCAAACGCTTTCTGGCTGGTTTGGTTCGAGCGGAATACCCAATTATGTTCAAGAAATTTTAGTGGGCGTGGTCATCGTGATCGCCGCGCTCGCAGATCGGCGGCGTCATAGATAATGCGATCATGATTCCATCTCTCATACTGGTCACAGCAATGATGCACACGATGAACACTCAATCAACACCATCGTCGATTCCCATTCCTGCCGTCGCAACAATCGCGGGTGCGCCCGCGCCGTTTGGCCCTATTCCAAGTGCGAGACAGATGCGTTGGCATGCAATGGAGACTTGTATGTTCATTCACTTCGGAGTGAACACATTCACTGGCGTTGAGTGGGGCGGTGGAAAAGAAAATCCAACGCTCTTCAATCCAACAAAGCTGGATTGTCTGCAGTGGGCGCGTGCCGCGAAAAGTGCTGGGCTTCGTGGAATCATTATCACAGCCAAGCATCACGATGGATTTTGTCTTTGGCCATCTACGGTCACCGAACATTCGGTCAAGTCCAGCCCGTGGCGCGATGGCAAGGGCGATGTGCTTCGAGAACTCTCCGCCGCTTGTCGCGCGGAGGGGTTGGCCTTTGGAGTGTATTTATCTCCGTGGGATCGCAATAATCCAAAGTATGGATCGGGCGAGGCATACAACGAATATTTCGCGTCGCAGTTGAAAGATGTGCTTTCAAATTATGGTGAAGTTTTTGAGGTATGGTTTGATGGCGCATGTGGCGAAGGACCGGATGGACGCAAGCAGATTTATGATTTCCCAAAGTTCATCGATGTTGTGCGGACCTGCCAGCCTGGCGCGTGCATCTTCAGCGATGGCGGCCCTGATGTTCGGTGGGTTGGAAATGAGAGTGGATTTGGCAGTGAAGCGAATTGGAGCAGGATGAATGCGAAAGAATTTTTCCCAGGTATTACTGGAAGAAACGACGATCTTGCGCGTGGTCAACGCGATGGCACGGATTGGTTGCCCGCCGAAGTTGATGTGAGCATTCGTCCTGGATGGTTTTGGCGAGCAGCGGAGGATGATCGCGTCAAGAGTCCACAGACGCTGGAGAAAATTTGGTTTGAGAGCGTGGGCCGCGGATGCAATCTGCTGTTGAATATTCCTGTGGATTCACGCGGATTGGTTGCGCCGCAAGAACTCGCTTCGCTGAAGGAGTGGGGTGATCTTCAACACGCAATGTTTGCTCATGATCTCGCGCCGAAAGCGCAAGTCACGGCAACTTCAACGCGCCTTGCGCCGACCACGGCAGCGTTTACCGCAACAAATGTGACCGACGGAAATCCCGCCACGTACTGGGCGACTGATGATGCGGTCACGAGCGGGACTTTGGAATTTCATTTCGAAAGTCCGATCAGTCCCCGTGTCATTCGCATCGAAGAAGCCATCCAACTTGGCCAGCGTGTCGATGCGTTTCATATTGAGTTGCGTGGCACCGATGGTGTCTGGCGCAAGGCTGTCGAGGGAACAACGATTGGAGTTCGGCGAATTCTGAGACTGGAAGGCGAAGGCGTGAAAGATGTGCGTGTGGTCATCGATCAATCGCGCGCTTGTCCGTGTATCAGCCGAGTGTCTATTTATTGAAGCCTGAAATACAGTGGTGTGCAGTGGTCGGAAACAGCCACGCAATGGCATAAGAGGTCAGCCGTGAAAAATCCTCTCGGGGCTCGTACAGTCCTCGGCGACCGACACGATCTGGTTTACTAAAATTTTTCCGCAAGCGCTGTCGGCCGCCTGCGAAACTCGCCCGAGAGAACTTCCCAACGGCTGGGAACGCGAATTCCAGCACCACAGATCCGAAAAACCTCTAATCCGCTCCAGAATCCGCGGATCGAAATTTTCCACTGTTGCTATGCGATCCTTCGCTCTAGTGCGATGCAGCAGGAGGCGTGGGTGGAGGATCGCCCGCAGCGGCCGCTTCATGCGCTGCGCTTGCAGCAATTGGCGTTGGTCGCTTGGGTCTAAAGCGTGCGGTCACGGAGAGAATCATCACGAAGAAGACAGGCACAACAAGCTGATCCATCGTCGCCGACCCAATCATTCCACCAAGCACCGTGGTTCCGATTGATTGGCGACTATTCGCTCCTGCGCCTGTCGCAATTGTCAGCGGCAACACGCCAAGCATGAATGCAATTGCTGTCATCATGATCGGTCGCAGACGTTGGTGAGATGCGTTGACAGCGGCATCAATAATGCTCTCGCCAGCGTCGTATCGCATCTTGGCAAATTCCACAATCAAAATCGCGTTTTTTGCTGCGAGTCCGACAAGCATCACGAGACCAATCTGCGCATAGACATCGAGTGCCTTGCCTCGGATGTGCATCAAAATCAGCGCGCCAAGAATTGCGAATGTGACTGCCAGAAGAACATTGAGCGGAAGAACCCAGCTTTCATAAAGCGCCGCAAGCAACAAGAAGACCGCGCATATCGCCATCGCAAAGATGAATGGTGCATATGCGCCAGACTCGATCTGCTGATAGGTGGTTCCTGTCCATTCATAGGTGACCCCATCTGGAAGCGATGCTGCTGCGACTTCTTCGAGGGCTTTGATCGAATCTCCAGATCCATAACCGACACCGGTTGATCCGTTGAGTTGGATCGTGTTGTACATGTTGTATCGGGTCGCATTATCGGTTCCGACTTCGAATGAAAAGTCCGTGAATGCAGAAACTGGAACCATTCCGCCATCTTTGTTGCGAACATATAGTCGAAAAACATCCGCGAGTTTCATGCGACTTTCCGCATCCGCTTGAATCATGACGTTGTAAACCTGATCGAACTGGTTGTAATTATTTATAAATGATTGGCCGATTGTTTGTCCGATTGTTTGGAAAACTATTCCCATGTCCAGACCTAGGCTGAAAACTTTTGTTCGGTCAATTGAAAGTTTTATGATTGGAACTTCCGCTTGGAATGGAGTCGTCACTCCAGCAATCTCTGGGCGCTTCTCAAGTTCCGCGATCAAGTTGTTTGCCGCGGCAGAGAGCGCTGGATATCCGATGCCGTTGATATCTTCCAGTTGAAGCTGCCAACCGGCGACTGTTCCAAGTCCAGGAATTGGTGGAGGTGGGAATGGAAAGGCCGCGCCTTGCGGGATGGAGACTAATTTTGGGAATGCTCGGGTGATGATTGCTCGGGCATTTTCTGTGAACGCATTTCGCTCGTCCCACGGCTTGAGAACCACAATGATGAAACCTGCGTTTGTTGTCGCAACGCCAGTGAGGAAATTAAAGCCGTTGATCTGAATCACATCGACGACGGATGAATCTTCCTTGACGATCTTCAAGACCTGCGCGCTTACTTCTTCGGTGCGTTCGAGGCTCGCGCCAGAAGGAAGTTGAACGCCGACGAAGAAATATCCTTGATCTTCGTTTGGAATGAAAGCAGTTGGTGTTCGCTCGAGCAAGTAGACAACTCCGAATGCACCCAGAACGAAAGTCAACGCAATGATCCACCAATGATGCGCAAGCAAACGAACGAAACGGGAGTAATGCCCAGTGCAATATTCGAATCCTTCGTTGAAGATCACGAATGGTTTGAAGGTTGTCTTGTGCGGCTTTTGCAAAAAGAGTGCGCTCAGAGCAGGGGAGAGAGTGAGCGAATTGACCATACTCAGTCCAATACTGAACGCGATAGTCAAAGCGAATTGGTTGTAAAGCTGCCCAGTGATTCCGGGCATGAGTGATGCTGGAATGAAGACTGCAAGCAACACCGAACTTGTGGCGACAATCGGTCCTGCAACTTCTTTCATTGCTCTTTCTGCGGCGATCGTTCCGTTCTCCGCGCCCATTTCGAGTTGCCGATAGACATTTTCGACCACGATGATTGAATCATCGACCACCAGACCAATCGCAAGGACGAGGCCAAGCAACGTGAGCGTGTTGATCGTGAATCCTGCCGCAAGCATGATCGCAAAGGTTCCAATGATGGAGACTGGAATTGCAATCATCGGGATCAGGGTCGCGCGCCAGCTTTGTAAGAAGATAAAAATGACCGCAAGAACCAAAAGCCCTGCCTCAACAAGCGTGGAAATCAAATCTTGGATCGACGCGGATACGAATGCGGTGCTGTCATAGGTGACTTGCCACTTGATCCCCGGTGGGAAGAGTGGCTGAAGTCGATTCATTTGTTTCTTGACTGCTTCGACGACGGAATATGCATTCGCGGATGGCAGTTGATAGATGCCGATTGTTCCAGTGCTCTTGCCATTGAGCGAAGATGTGGTGTCGTATTGAAAGGCACCAAGTTCTGTTCGACCGATATCGGAAATGCGAACGACTGCGCCGTTGTCGCCAGTTCGCACCACGATTGCGGCGAATTCTTCAGCGCTCATCAAGCGCCCCTTTGTGGTGAGAGTCAAATCAAATGACGGCGAGTTGACGGTTGGCGTCGAGCCGATACTTCCAAGCGATGCTTGTTGATTTTGATCCTGAATTGCCTTGACGACATCGGGTGGAGTGAGTCCCATTGCAGCCATGCGTTGTGGGTCGAGCCAAATACGCATGGAATATTGCAGAAGACCAAAGATATTGATCGTGCCAACGCCGTCGACACGCGACAGAACTGGTTCGACAACGATGTTTGCGTAGTTCGAAAGAAACTTGCTGTCATATGCACCGTTGGTCGATTCAAGCGAGACAACGAGTGTCAAGTTGGAAGATTGTTTGGTGATCGTGACGCCAAGTTGTTGCACTTGCTGGGGAAGTTGAGCCGTCGCAGTCTGCACTCTGTTGAGCACATCGACTGCGCCAATATCCAGGTCATATCCCACCTCGAATGTGACGGTGATATTGCTCTGACCGTTGTTGGTGCTGTTGGATGCCATATAGATCATCCCTTCCGCACCATTGATTTGTTGTTCGAGCGGCATCGTCACCGAGTTTGCAACGGTCAGCGCATCTGCGCCGTTGTATGTCGCGGAAACTTGCACCGTCGGTGGCACGACATTGGGGAACTGCGAGATCGGCAACACCACCATGGCGATCGTTCCCGCCATCGTAGTAATGATCGCGATGACGCTTGCAAAGATCGGACGGTGGATGAAGAATCGGACCATAGGTGAATATCGTGGAGTGAGATCGAGCTATTTTTTTTGTGGGGCAGAAGCAGGTGCTGGTGCGATTGTTGTCGCAGGCGTTGTCGCAGGCGTTGCCGCAGGCGTTGTCGCAGGCGTTGCAGGCGATGCGGTAGTGTCATTGATCTTCGTTCCCAGTTTTAATCGTTGGATTCCTTCCACCACGATTCGGTCACCAACTTGAGGACCACTAATAAGTCCCAGCATGTTGCCAACCTTTTTCAAGACTTTGATCTGCACACTTTCGACAGTATCGTCGGCTTTGACTCGCCAGACAAATAAATCCGCTTCGCGAGCGAAGACCGCTTGTTCAGGGACGACGAGTGTGTTTGGTTGTTCTCCAAGAGCGACTTCAACAGCGGCATAAACTCCTGGGCGGAAAATCAGATTTGGATTGTTGAATTCAACACGCAACATCAGTGTTGAAGTCGAAGTCGAAACTTGATTGTCCGCGAAGACTATTTTTCCAGTTGTTGAAATGGAATCCGCTCCGTCGAAAGTGACCGTGGCTTGCAGAGTTCCCTTCGCCATAAGAGCTGCATACTTTGGCCACTCAGTTGCGGATGGGCTGAACTGCGCCCAGAGAGGATCAATCTGCACCAATGAATTCAGGTTTGTGGTGTTTGGATTTCCAACCACTGCACCTTCGAAAAAATTACTTGCCCCAAGGAGCCCGACGAATGGACTGGACATTGTGCAATAAGAAAGATTGATCTTCGCAGTCAGCACATTCGCCTGTGCGGTCAAGACCTGCCCTTCTGAAACTTCGAAGTTTGCGACAAGTTTGTCAAAGTCCTGCTGACTGATGGCGCTACTTGCCACAAGGGGCGCATTGCGGTCCATTTCCTTCTTCGCATAATCGCGCTGGGCGATTGCTTGAACAAGCGACCCTTCAGATGAAGCGAGGGTTGCCTCGAATGGCTTTGGGTCGATGCGATAAATTACTTGGCCAGGCTTCGTTGCCGAACCATCAGCGACTTCTTGCTTCAGCAGGAACCCTTCGACTCTCGCATCGATTTCAATTGAACGGGGAGATGCGACAATTCCGGGATAGGACTGTTTCAGCGGAATCGTTTCGGTACGAACCACAGCGGTGGTCACAGGAACAACCGAAGGTCGCACAAGTGCTGCCGGTGGTTTTCCGCATGACAAAGGAAGCGTCGATGCGATCAAGAGTAAAGCGATAGATATTCGAATAGATGTCATGATGGCTCCTTCATTGCCGCGGATCGTTCTGCTGCCCTATTGACTGCGCCATCTTCCCATCCGCCGCCAAGAGCGCGATAGAGGCTGACGATGTTCTGTGCAACCGATCCCTGGCTGTCGGCGAGTTTTTTCTGGGTATCGAGAAGTTCGTTTTGAACTCTGATCAAAGTATCAAGATTGGTTCGTCCAGCCTTATATTGCAGATTTGCAAGGTTGTACGTTTCCAACGCGCTCTTCTCGGCAGTGGCGTATAGCGCCTCGGATCGTTTCGCATGAACGAGCAAGCTGATCGAAGTTTCAACATCACGCATCGCACCAAGCACCGTATCGCGATAACCAGCAAGAGCGACCTGCGCTTGACCTTTGCTTTGTGCAATCATCGAATTGACATAGCCACCTTGAAAAACGAGCCACGAAATCGAGGGGCCGAATCCATAGGATGCATTGCTGCTGTCACCGAGTCCCGAAAACTGGTTCGCGGCAAGATAGAAATTTCCAGAAAGCGAAAAAATCGGCAAATTGAGCGCTTCTTGCGCGCCAATGTTGGCAACTGCAGCGGCAACCAATCGTTCGCTGCTTCGAACATCGGGTCGACGGCGCAGCAATTCCGCCGGAATTCCAATGCCAATTTCTTCATTCATCTGCGGCAGTGGGGCGGGTTGGCCAAGCAACAGTGTCATCGGTCCAGAAGTAGTTCCGCACAATTGCGCAAGCGAAAAAATCGCGGCATCAAGGTCGCCTTCAATTGTAGGAATGCTCGCGGCGACAACATCGAGATCCGTTTGAGCTTGATTCACATCGAGCAGGGTGTTGGTTCCCGCTTTGAACTTGTCTTTCACAAGATCAAGAGTCGTCTTGTAGTTCTTCACTGAACTGCGCAGAATTGATAATTGCAACTGCAGAGTTCGCACATTCATATATGTCGTTCCGACTTGCGAACGAATAGAAATGAGAACCCCACGCAAGTCTTCGACACTCGCGTCTAAAGTTGCCTTCGCTCCTTCGACCATTCTTGCAACACGACCCCACACATCGATTTCCCAACTCGCCATCGCAGCACCGCCGATCCACAAGTCATAAGGGGATGTCTGGACCCCTTGCGCTGCGAGCAGGGAGATATTGGTTTTGTTGCGCGAATATTGGAGCGCTGTCTCGATCGTCGGCCAGAATTGACTTTCAGAAACACCAAGCACCGCGAGTGATACCCGGACATTCGCAAGCGACTTTTCGATTGTGGCATTCGATTCCTGCGCTTGAACGATCAGCTGGTCTAGAACAGGATCGTGAAAGCGCTTCCACCACTCGAGCAGGTTCGGTTCTGCTGTGGTGATTGGTCCTTCAACAGGCGGTGTCCATAAGTCAGCTTGAAGAACTTGCGGTTTTTCATAATTGGGGCCAACTTTGCACGCAGTCGTCACCAAGGCCGTTGACATCGCCAAAATTGCACCAGTTCGAAAGATATTTTTTCGGTGGCGCATTGGATGTAAAAGAATACCGCAATACAAGAAAAACTGTAAGAAGCAGCTGTTTGTATCAGGATGCTTTGCAGGCTTTCACAACAATCGCGATCCATTCGGTGAAACTCTTTTCGAGACTTCCCCAGGTGGACATTTTTTCGGTTGAGAATCGGCTGGTGTTATCAACGTCGGCATATTCAAAAAGCGGAGTTCCTGTCGCTCCATCCGCAACTTCGATGGCGATTTCACCAAATCCATATCCCAATCCGCCCAGTTGAGTCTGCGGTGCAATATTCAGTGCGGGTGCGTTCGGTTCGGCCTTCACGAGTTGAACCCGAACGACCAATGTGTTTGGTCCAGCGCTTTCCGCACGCGTATATTTTTTTGTCATCGCCTCTTCGAGATCAGCCTTGAACTTCATGACCATTTGTGGAAGCTCTGCAGTTTGTTCAACATTCTTGCCATTCATAACTGCTGGCCCAATCGAAATGGGTGCGACATAGACAGATGTGTATTTCGACCAATCCGTTTTTCGCGCAACGTATTGCCATGTGTGATCGCTTTGCTTCTTCATCAAATTCGGATTCGATAAGAAACCAATTGGTGGACTTTTGATAGCGTTTTTACTGCAGGCGGTCAGGCCTGTTATGCCCGCAACAAGCGAAGTGACAGTCAAAAGGGCGACGGATAATTTCTGATTCATAATGAATATTAGTTTCGCTCAAACTCGCGCTTCGGTCAAGGCATTGAAAGTCAAGCCTCTCAAATCAGTTGCAACTTCCCCAAGCGCCCAAAATAGTTCCAAGATCGACTCCATCGACGATTCCACTTTGGTCGAAGTCAGCCGTTCCAGCACCTCCCCATTGTCCAAGCAAAATAGCCATATCCAGTGCATCCACACTGTGATCATTGTTGATATCTCCCGCGCAAAGGGATGCGCCCCATAGCGACTTCGCAAATTGGAATGCGGCGGGACCGGTCTTGTCGCCGATGACTCGCGATGGAATGTCGTCAAATGGCGGATGAATTCCACCCCAAATGCGGCTGAGTGCGCTTTGATCCGCCGCGTCGTAATAACTTGCGAATTGCAAAGTCACATTCGTGCTTGGCCCATCTTCGAAGACGAGATATTGATTTTGTGTTGCGGTGAATGTTCCCAAGCCACCTGGAAAGTATTTGCTTCCTGTGAGCAGTTTGAGCACATGCGCCGCGGATCGACTGAATGAACTGTGGCCAGATGTGTATCCAGCGAAAGGTGGCGTTACAAATGTTGGTCGCTGATATGGCCACCACTGTTTGCCCAAGATCCAGCCAACACCCGCAACATCAGTCTGTGGATTCGAGATTTCATATGGACCGCGCCATGCTTTGATTGCGATCGAACCTTCATTGCCTTCAAGGTGTTCGTGTCGCTGACCAGGCGCTGTGGTCTCAGCAGTGATCAACTCGATTTCATTTGGAATGAGATGAATTCCATCAATGTGGAAACTCGCCGCCGAAGGATTCGAGCATTGACCTTTTCCACACATCCACCGAATCGCGGAGATCGGTCGCGAGGTGTCATACCAACCTTTCGTTCCCCAAACGCTGATCGCAGTGTCGTGCATCGCACCACCAAGAGCAAGGTATGCCTTCACATCATATTCAAGTGGATCAAGTTCTGGCCCGACTCCACCCAAGCGCCGATTTCCTAGCGGATGATCTCGCACATAATTCAGAATGGCGAACCAATGTCCTGGCGGTGTTTCTGAAGTGGGACCGTCAGACCAAAATTCAGCGAGCACACGCGCATAGTCGCCGCGCTTGACGATGTTGGGAGCGTAAGGTTGGCCCGTGATTGGATTGACGGTGTAACCAGTTCCCGCATCACCACCTTCGTTGAATTTGTAATAGGACTCATAGTTCCAATCAGTCGGCGCAGTGATATTCCCCATACTTCTAGGCGAAATATCCCAATTCACTCCATCGGTTGGGTCTAGATGGCTTGACCAGACTGCGACCATTTCATGTCCGCGTCTCCAAAGGTTGTCGCCAACGCCTCCAAGTATTGGCGGCGCGCCTGGATCGTTATAGACGGGCCATGTTCTGTTGTCACGAACATAGTCGGTTCGATCAGCAGAAGTCATCGCAAACGGCGTGACGTTTCCCCATTCAGCGGACAAGAAAGGTGGAAATCCACCAGGAATAACTTGACCACTTTGATCCACAAAATATGTCAGCGACAAGGGTTGGTATCGGCGCACATCAACGGCGGTTGAATTGCCAGGCAAGGTCACGACAAGTGAGGGATTGATCGGTTGGTAAAAGAGGTTTGCATAATTGTTGATCTGGTTTGAATTGTCTTCGAGACCGAATGTGATCAGCGCTTGAGCGATTCGATTTCCAATCGCGGCTGGCGTGTCGCCGATGATGCTGGCATTTGAATGGTCATATCCCAATTGCTCCATCAACGATCGATACTGTGGTGACATCGTCGCAAAGCCAGGACTTGTTGCAAAGCGGTTCAGCAGCATTCGATATGCGGCAAAGCTGATTGTCTCGCGGCGCGCCGCTTCGATATCGATGGAAGTGTGATGTTCACTGAAGATCCAAGGATTTGCTTGCGCGTCATAGGTCGCCCAACCATTCCACATCGCCACGCTGATGTGGCAAAGGTTTCGAGCGTGGACAGTGGGACGGGCAAAATCCAATCGAATGGATTGCAAAAGAATATCAGTCCATCGTCGCGCGACAGATTGATCTTGGGCTGTTGCGGGATGAGTCACAGCAAGCGTGAGCAACATGACGCCTAGCATTCGCAGGCAGTAAGTTTTCAATTGCAATCTGAAAGTCATTTTTATGGTCCTTTTTACTCTCCCCCTGAACATAACCCGATTTCGGGAGCTTTCCACCTAAAGACGAAGTTTTTCTTGTCGGTCTATAAACTGAAGAGTTTCGAGAATTATTAGAGTAAAAACAACTATGCAAACCTATTTATCAATCATCCGCCAAATTGCCATTGTTCTTTTCTGCACCGCAGGCGCGCTCTGCGCCACTGCCTATGCGCATTCGCTGCCTCGAGCGGCGGATTCGAATCTGGAATTCGACAATGGAACCAAGGGCTGGCAAACTGTTCTTGATGGGGTTATGGGAGGACTTTCAACCGGGCGCATCACAAACGGAAGCGGTGGCACGCTGGTGTTCACTGGCGAACTTTCGCTTGAAAATAATGGTGGGTTTTCTCAGATTCGCACCTCCACCCCAGAGGGTATTTTTGCAGGTACGCAGGGATTGCGTATGCGTGTCAAAGGCGATGGTCGAACCTACCAATGCGACATCAGATCCAGTCGTGTGCGCTTGATGGCGGGGGGATACCAGCAACTCTTCGAAACCAAGGCAGGCGAGTGGATAGAAGTTGATATTCAATTTGACAAGTGCACCCTAAATAGTTTTGGTCAGCGTGTCCGAAATTCAGCACCTCTCGATCCCGCATCCATTGAGTCCGTGGGTGTCACTATCTCTGACAAGAATCCCGGACCATTCGCTTTAGAAATTGACTGGATCCGACCAATTGGCGCGGACACTTCAACCGAACAATCATCCGCAGGCTCGCTCGCTTCAGTGGCGACAAAGGCAAATTTGACAACGCTCCTTGCGCTTGTGAAGGTCGCCGAACTTGAACTTCCAAAGGGTGGTCGCTTCACAATTTTCGCGCCAACCAATGAGGCGTTTGCCAAACTTGCAAAGGCGCAAGTTGAATTCCTGACAAGTCCCGCAGGCAAGGCGGCTCTTCAGACAATTCTGAAACACCATATTGTTGCTCAGTCACTTGAAAGCTCCGCTGTTCTTGAACGTCGGCGACTCACCGCGCTTTCCGGGCAGTCACTTGACATTGACCCATCGAAACTCACTGTCGACAACGCTGGTTTGGTTGCCACCGATGTCCCTTTCGATAATGGTTTAGTTCATGTCATCGATGCGGTGATGGTTCCCGAACTTCGCACGATTGAGGAAATTGTGACAGTCGATACGCGCTTCAGCACTTTACGAAGCGCCATCGAAACCGCCGGTATTGGCGTGCAACTCGGAAAGACGAACCCTGGACCTTGGACCTTGCTTGCACCATCAAACAATGCGTTCGCTGCGGTTCCCGCAGATTCGCTTTCAGCGCTTTTAAAGGACAAGGGTGCGCTGACATCTGTCTTGGTAGGGCATGTTCTACCAACGGCGATTCGTCGTGATGAAATGCTTTCACAAGGTTCGGCGCGCACGCTGATGGGCGACGGCAATGTCGTCTTCGCCCTGACAGACGGCGCAATCACTGTAGATGGCGCGAAGATTGAAGTTGCCGACATCGAGGCAGTCAACGGCGTGATCCACATTATTGATCGGGTGCTGCTTGAAAAAAAATCAGAATCCACTTCGCAGATCGCAATGGCAAAAGGCAATTCTCAACAAATCGCCGCAATCTTCGATCTGGCCATTGAGCGCGGCGTTCCTCTTTTTAATGCGGGCGATGTCGCATCGTGCGCGGCTCTTTACGAACTCGCCTTGACTGCCGTTGTGCTTCTTGGCAATGACGCTGTTCAGCCGAACGTGAGAGCCAGACTTGTTGATGCCTTGAAAATCGGCGCAGCAAATCCAGATGCATCGGAGAGAGCCTGGATTTTTCGACGCGCAATAGATCGTGCAATGGAAAATATGAGCGGTTGAAAATGAGCCTGAAACGGGCTTTTAAATTCGCCCCAGCGAATTAGTGCCTTGATCTATGCCCTCTTACTGGTAGCGAATTCCGAATATTTTCTGCTTGCCAATTGCGCGGTGCGCGGCGGTGAATAGATGAAACTCTTCAACAACTCGCGTCGCGCAGAACAGCCTTGGCCAGCGAATGAACTCGTTCACCGTTTCGGCTTGAACATTCGGAAGAGCCTCGTCATCGGATCATAAAACTCATCGACGACGCGTTCCTTCATAGGAATGATCGCGTTGTCGGTGATACCGATGTGTTCAGGGCAAACTTTCGTGCAGCACTTGGTGATGTTGCAATAACCAATGCCGTCGTTGTTCTTCAGATCGGCGATGCGATCTTCGGTATCGAGCGGATGCATTTCCAGCGCGGCGGTGTACATCAAGAAGCGGGGGCCGATGAACTCGTCGTGTTTGTGATGATCTCGCAACACATGGCAAACATCTTGGCAGAGAAAACACTCGATGCACTTTCGGAATTCTTGAACGCGGTCGACATCTTCTTGCATCATTGTCCACGATCCGTCGGCGTTATCTGGTTTTCGTGGCTTGAATGGCTTGATCTTCTTCTTGACACGGAAGTTCCAACTGACATCGGTGACAAGATCACGAATCGACGGAAATGCGCGCAGTGGTTCGACCGTCACAGGTTGTCCTGCGGGCAGAGTCTCCATTCGTGTCATGCACATCAACTTTGGTTGTCCATTGATTTCAGCGGAGCACGATCCGCATTTTCCAGCCTTGCAATTCCAACGAACAGCAAGGTCGTTTGCCTGTTCAGCTTGGATGCGATGCACGCAGTCAAGCACCACCATGCCTTCGGAAACGGCGACTGGATATGTGTGAAAAGTTCCACCGGTACTGTCGCCGCGCCAGATGCGGAATTGCACGGTGGTCGAAGCGTCTTGAGAATGTGGATTTGATGGTTCCGTGGGCATGTTTGTCTTGCTCGTCATTTCATTTTCTCGATAATGGCTTTCAAGTCTGGACGCATCGCAACAATTGGACGGCGCCGGATTTCCATCGTGCCGTCTGGTGCTTTCTTGGCAACCAGGTTGAATGTCGCGCATTCTGCGGATTTTTCAGGGAAGTCGTCGCGGAATTGCGCGCCACGACTTTCTTTGCGTTCGAGTGCGCTGCGTGTGATGGATTCGGAAACGGTCAACATGCAATTCAAGTCAATAGAAGTATGCCAGCCTGGGTTGTATTCGCGGTGACCTGTGATGCCGACTTTTTTGTATCGCTTCTTGAGTTCTTCTATCTTGACGAGGGCAAGTTGCATTTCCTTTTCAGTACGCACGATGCCGACCAAGTCTTGCATTGCATCTTGGAGCGCATATTGAATTGCAAATGGATTTTCACCAGTCGGACGATCGAAGACCTTTTCGATTTCCTGGGTGTGATCGTTGATTTGTGCGGGATCGACTTCGACGGCTCGATTCGCCTTGGCAAACTTTGCGGCGTGTTCGCCTGCGAGTTTTCCAAACACGACAAGATCCGAAAGCGAATTGCCTCCGAGGCGGTTTGCACCGTGAAGGCCAGCCGTCACTTCGCCTGCGGCAAAGAGCCCAGGAACGCACGATTCCTGCGTGTCGCCATCGACCGCAACGCCGCCCATTACATAGTGAGTCGTCGGTCCAACTTCCATGCGCTCGGTGGTGATATCCACGCCCGCAAGTTGTTTGAACTGGTGATACATGCTCGGCAACTTGCGCTGAATGTGCGCTGAAGCATTTGGAATTTTCTCTTTGATCCACGCAATGTCGAGAAAGACGCCGCCGTGTGGTGAGCCTCGCCCAGCCTTGATCTCTCGATTGATGCAGCGAGCGACATGGTCGCGGGTGAGAAGTTCTGGTGGACGATTTGCATTCTTATCGCCGCAGACATATCGCCAGCCTTCTTCTTCGTTGCTCGCAACTTGAGAGCGATACGCATCGGGCACATCGTCGAACATGAATCGCTTGCCTTCGCTATTGCGAAGAACGCCACCTTCGCCGCGTACGCCTTCTGTGACGAGAATTCCGCGCACACTCGGTGGCCACACCATTCCAGTTGGATGGAACTGCACAAATTCCATATCCATCAATTCTGCGCCAGCGTGATATGCAAGCGAATGTCCATCGCCTGTGCCTTCCCAACTATTGCTGGTGATTCGAAATGATTTTCCGATTCCGCCCGTTGCCAAGATGACGGCTTTCGCCTTCCAAACATGCATGCGCCCGCGTTCACGGTCATAACCAAGAACACCCGCAATGCGTCCGCCCGACTTCAAGAGTGACACGACTGTCATCTCCATAAAGACTTCCATTCCTTGATGAATACCGTGATCTTGCAGCGTGCGGATCAGTTCTAGGCCCGTGCGATCACCAACGTGTGCAAGACGGGGATAGCGGTGACCACCAAAGTTGCGCTGAAGAATCTTTCCTTCTTTGGTTCGGTCAAAGACAGCGCCCCACGATTCCAATTCGCGCACGCGTTCTGGTGATTCTTTGGCGTGATGTTCCGCCATGATCGGATTGTTCAGGTATTGCCCGCCGCGCATCGTGTCGGCAAAATGCACTTCCCAGTTATCTCGGTCATCGACATTTCCCATCGCCGCCGCCATGCCACCTTCAGCCATCACGGTGTGCGCTTTACCAAGCAGCGATTTACAAATCACGCCGACAGTCACACCCGCGCCAGAGGCTTCGATCGCCGCGCGCAATCCAGCACCGCCAGCGCCGATGACAAGCACGTCATGTTCATGAACGATAAATCCATCTGGAAAACTCACAGAATCCTCCAATCAGTCCAAGTTCCACTTGCGCACATTCGCACATAAATATCGGCGAATGCAACGCCGAAGAGGCTGATCCACGCGAAGAGCATGTGTCGTTGATTCAGCCAGGAGACTTGGTTGTATGTCGAGAGTCTGCTCTTGCTGCACGAAAGGCAATCGTGTTTTCCTCCAACAAGATGTCGCATGCAGTGACATCCAAATGTGTATAGCGAAAGAAAGATTGGATTCAGTACCAGCACAATTGTTCCGACGCTGATTCCAAAGCCACGCGTTCCGTCCGCGTTGTAATGCCAGAAACTTTCAAAGGCATCCCAGAAGAGAAGTCCGATGAACAAGATTGCGACATAAAGAAAGTATCGGTGGATGTTCTGAAAGATCAGCGGAAACTTTTGTTCTCCGCGATAATTTTCGCCGCGGAACGCAGGCTCGCCGACGGAGCAACTTGCTGGATCTCCCCAGAAAGCTTTGTAATACGCGCCTCTGTAGTAGTAACAGGTGAATCGAAATCCTGCTGGAAATGGCAGGATCAAGAGTGCGGGAGAAAAGAGCAGCCATGCGGGCCACCACGCAGGAAGTTCGCCAAGCCATGCGTGGCCGGAATGAATTCCGCGCGGATCCCAGAGCACTGGCGAATAGAACGGAGAAAGAAGTTGTTGAACGCCCGGCTGGTTGACGCCTCCAAGAAAAAAGTTCTGCCCTTGAAACGCGGCCCAAGTTGAATAAACGACAAAGCCGCCAAGTCCTGCGAGCACAAGAATTGGCACAATCCACCATTGATCCTTGCGTTCTGTTTTGAGAAAACCTCTTGCTTGCGGAAGTGAGAATCGAGTTTGAGTCATTGGGGTGAAGTACTCCTGAAACTTTGCGAAACATCAAGTGATTTGCGATTGTTCTGTCGCAAACTGCGGATCTGACTATAGTTCTCAAACGCCGCGAAAGTCATTTTGCGGCCAAGAATTTTACCGTTCGTGCTTATGCATGAACGGGAGTTCCTTTGCGTGCAGTTGCAAGCGAGAACAACTCGTCGAAATTGCGTGCTGTCTCCATTTTCATAATGCAAGTGCGAAGCTTTTCGCAATTATCCAATCCGATCACATCGCCGCCAAGCGCGTTGAACTTTACGGAGATTTCTTCTTCAGTCATTGGATCGCGAGGATCGCCCTTTGGAACATCGACGCGAGTTGCGAAAGTCTTTCCACCCTTGGTGGTGATCGTCACGCGGCTCGGCTGGAACTTCGGGAAGAGCGCTTCGAATTCTTCGTTGGCAACGACCTTCACCATATCCATCACTGGGATGAGCGACTTGTCCATCACGCGCTCTTCCTTGAACTGAAGCGGCGTCACCATTCCGTCAATCAATCCGACCGCCATACAGTATGGCAGGGAGTGATCGGCAGTCTCCTTCGAATCTGGTCGATACTTGTGCGGGTCGCCCAAGATGTCCGCGGCGCGCGCGATGACTTCAACCTTGATCTCGGTGACTTGATCTGCGCGAAGATTGTTGTCCTTGATGGTCTTCATCATTGCGGTCAGCGGAGCATGGCTGAGTGCTTCGATTGGGAAGCTCTTCATGCCGCAATCAATGATTCGGAAGTGACACTTCGGGCAGGTCGGCAGGGCCTTGACCAACATCTCCGCATCGAACGCAGCTGGTTTTCCCTTGTATTGCACATGATTGAATACAGCGAAGAGACCTTCCTTGCCATCGATAATGTGCTCTGGTCCGGAGTATCCGTGTCGAGCGAGCAGCGCGCTCTCGGCGCCCATTCGACCCGCCCAAGGATCGACGGTGTTCTTCATATTGGTCAGTTTTCCAGCAGTCACCGCACCGGGGCAGAAAGTTCGCGATGCGCTGATGCCCATCGCTGCGACCATCTGCGCTGGATTGAGATTCAACACTCGACCCGCGGCGATTGGTGCTGCAAACGCGCTGAGCGTTGCGTGATGCCAACCGTATTCGCGAATGCCTGGCAATCCAAATTCACACAGTCGCATTTCAATTTCATACGCGATGACTGTCGCAAGAATCAGTTCTCGCCCGCCGAGTCCGTATGCCTCGCACAGTGCAAGTGGCGCTGCGATGAGATCACTTGGATGGCAGGGGTCGGACTTCCAATAGATGTCGTTGTAATCCATCGCACGGATCATGTGTCCGTTGAGGAAGGACGCATCCACCGGATTCGTCTTGAAACCGCTGACAAATGAGGTCGCTTTGCCATTTCCACCGCCCATTTCGCGGTAGTGCTTCAGCAAGATCTTCGCGTCGTCCTGCTGGCTTCCGCCGATCGCACATCCGATCGAGTCGTACCAAAAGAGTTTTGCGGATTGAATCGCAGCGGGGGAGAGGTGCTCAAACTTCAGAGCGCACGCCCACTCCGCGATGACCATAGAAAGAAGGCGCTTCGATTCGGTTGACTTTGAGTCTGTTGGATGATGTGACATTGTGTATTGCTTTCTAGAGTGGGAAAATCAGTCGGTGAGTTTCGCAATTTCGCGTGACATTTCAAGCGTCGTTGCTTTTCCGCCCATGTCATATGTGCGAACCTTGCCTTCTTTGATGACGCGCGATACGGCGGCCTCAAGTCGAGTCGCCTTGTCTTTTTCGCCGAGCCAATCCAGCATCATCTTCGCGGTCAGAATCATTGCAGTTGGATTGACTTTGTATTGACCTGCGTACTTCGGCGCACTGCCGTGTGTTGGCTCGAATACGGCGTATTTGTCGCCGAGATTCGCACTTGGCGCAAAGCCGAGTCCGCCGATCAGTCCCGCGCACAAGTCGCTGACGATGTCGCCGAACATATTTTCCGCAACGATGACTGAATAATCCTGCGGATTTTTGAACATCCACATGCAGATCGCATCGATGTTCGCTTCGTCCGCCCAGATATCTGGATAGCTCTTGGCGACTTCGCGGAAGCAGCGTGTCATCAGTCCGCCTGTCTCGCGCAGCACATTTGGCTTCTCGATCAATGTCACTCGCTTACGGCCATTTTTGTGGGCGAATTCGAACGCCTGCTTGCAGATGCTTGTGCATCCTTGCTTGCTGACAATACGAGTCGAAAGAGCAATATTTTCAAAGCCCTTCGCCTTCCATGGTTTCATCTTTGGATTTGCGCAAAGAGCGTTGTAGACATCTTCGGGCAATGGGAAGAATTCGACGCCGCCATACATGCCTTCGGTATTTTCTCGAAAGACAACTTGGTCGATCGGAACATCGCCACCGTTGGGATTGGTGATCGCATTACCGCGATAGTTCAGTGGATTGCCGGCATAACTCTTGCACGGCCTCATATTGGTGTGCAGGTTGAACATCTGTCGCAATTTGACGATTGGTGAGAAGTAGACAAGTCCCGTGTTCTTCAACGATGGGATGAGTTCTTCTTTCGCTTCATCTTGTGGCTTACTGGTGATTGCGCCGAAGAGTCCGCAGGTTGTTCCTTTGAGCGCTTCGACGGTGCGGTCGGGAAGTGCGTTGCCTTCATTGCACCAGAACTCCCAGCCGATGTCACAGTGGACATATTTGGCATCAAGTTTCATGTGATCGAGGACGATGCGTGTGCCCTCCATAACATCGTTTCCGACTCCATCTCCCGGCATCCATGCGATTGTGTACTTTGACATTTGTTGTTTACCTATTTATGAAT
This sequence comes from Planctomycetia bacterium, assembly GCA_005792145.1. GTDB lineage: Bacteria > Planctomycetota > Phycisphaerae > Phycisphaerales > SM1A02 > F1-60-MAGs104. The sequence continues at coordinate 27,011 of SXSS01000105.1, forward strand.
TGAACTGATCAGTAAAGTCACAAAGCATAGCGAATTCGTGTCGAGTGTTTTTTTAGCCACAAGCTTTCGCAATTGATCATCCTTATCCCCCATTACTCCTGCAGAAACAGGTCTTTTTAGCAATCTCAAGGTCTCCGCTGTTTTTGTTTCAGGCGCAATCGCACTTCGAGACCGCGCAGACTTTGTTGATTTTCGCTCGTACACTTTTCTATAGATGTTGCAAATACGCTTGGCAATCTTTGCATTCGTTGTTGCTGGGATCGCTCTGGCGATTTTCACACTGCCAACGCCACTCAACGCCGTGCCTCTTGATCCCATTGAATTTGGAAGAGATGTGCGACCGATTCTTTCAGATCGCTGCTTTGGCTGCCACGGTCCCGATGCCAACAAACGCAAAGCTGGTCTGCGACTCGATACCGCCGAAGGTGCATATGCGGCGCTGAAATCTGGACATCGTGCAATTGTGCCAGGCGATCTCGCAGCAAGCGAATTGGTCAAGCGCATCTCCTCGGACGACCCCGACGAGGTGATGCCGCCACCAACGCTGAACAGACCGCTGACTGAGAGCGAGCGCGGAATCCTGCGCCGCTGGATCGATGAAGGCGCGGAGTATCGCAAGCATTGGGCATTCGTTGCGCCGGAGCGCGCGGCCGAGCCCGCATTGCACGATCGAAGTTGGGTGCGCGATCCGCTCGATGCATTTGTGCTGAAGAGGATCGAGGATGCGCAACTCGCGCCCGAACCCGAAGCTGACCGCGTTATGTTGCTGCGGCGCGCCTCGTTGGTGCTCACGGGACTACCTCCTACGCTCGAGGAAATCCAGTCTTTTTCCGCGGACCAGAATCCAGATGCTTACGAACAACGCGTTGATGCGCTGCTGACAAGCCCACGCGCGGCCGAGCATCGCGCGACGGCGTGGCTGGATCTCGCGCGCTTCGCAGACACCTTCGGATACCAATCGGACTCCGACAGTTTCACTTGGCCGTGGCGCGATTGGTTGCTGAAGGCGCTCGAATCGAACATGCCTTACGACCAGTTCGCAACGGCGATGATTGCCGGCGACCTGCTGCCCATCACTGCGAACGAGGACGAAATTTCTCATAAGGTCGCGAGCGCGTTCAACCGACTGCATCGCATGACTGAGGAAGGTGGATCGATCTGCGAAGAGTTGCGCCAAGAAGGCATCGCCGATCGCGTGTCCACTTTTTCCACTGTTTTCTTGGGACTTACGGTCGAGTGCGCGCGTTGCCACGACCACAAGTACGACCCAATTCCAACGAGCGATTTTTATGGTCTCGCTGCGATGTTCGGATTGATCGACGAGAATGGGCTGAAACCATTCGCGATCCCAAGTACCGCGCCTCCGCCATTCGTGCGTTTGGCAACCAAGGAACAAACTGCGCGCACGATGCAACTGCGCGCCGCGGTCGATGCGAACGCAGTCGAAGTCGCTCGCGTTTCCGCTGAAAGGAGAATCGTTGCGAACACTCAGATCATCCCGCCCGCGCCGGCAGCGTTGTATTCGTTCGACACGCTCGTCGATGGAAAGACTCCCAACTCGATCGACGCTTCACAGCCCGCGACGACTGATCGCGCGCGCCCCGAACAACTCGGGGAAATTGCAATCGGCGATGGCAAGGTCGCCAGCGCGATGCACTTCGACGGCGATGGCGGGCTTTCACTTGTTGGATTGCAGGGATTCACTCGCTTCGATCCAGTGAGTTTCGCCTTCTGGATCAGGCCTGGCGAACGCAACGAACGCGCGACAATTCTGCACTCCAATGGCTTCTATACCAATGATGCAGATGGTTCCGGCATCGAGTTGCTCATCGATAAAGGGCGACTGCGCTGGAGCATTATTCATCTCTGGCCCGGCAGCGCCGCGAGCATCGAAATGCGCGACGAACTTCCGCTCAACATTTGGACGCACATCGTCGCGACTTACGACGGTCTTTCGCGGGCGGGAGGGCTCAAGCTTTACATCGATGGTCGCCAGACCGCTTGCGACATAGTGCGCGACGCGCTCGACGGACCGATCACCGCAAAAGTGCTCGAACTTGGATCGCGCTCGCGCGACGCAGGATTTCGTAGCGGTGCCATCGACGAATTCGCCGCGTGGCGACAATCGCTCACTGCGCACGAGGCTGGCATTCTCGGTGGTGCGATCAATGACAGCACGACGGGTAGCACGACCGACAACACGACGCTCGCGGCTCATCTCGCTGACCGCGCCACGCACGAGCAGCGCGAAAAACTGCGCGACGCACAGCGGGAACTTGGCGCACATCTTGATTCAATTTCCGCATTCATGTGTATGGCCGACTCGCCGTACGCGCGCCCAACTTTCGTGCTGACTCGCGGCGCATACGACCAACCCGATCAGAGCAAGCCAGTCAATCCTGGAGCGATTTCCGCTGTGTTTCCATTTGATTTTACGCAAAATCCCAACCGCCTCGGGCTTGCCGCTTGGTTAGTCAATTCCAGCAATCCTCTGGCGGCTCGCGTCGAGGTCAATCGACTCTGGGCGCAAGTCTTCGGTCGCGGACTGGTTCAGTCCAGCGAAAATTTTGGCTTGCAAGGTGCTTGGCCACTGAATGCAGAAGTGCTTGATCTGTTGGCGACGGACTTCGTGCGCGGTGAGCACTCGTGGGACGTGAACCATATGCTTCGCCGACTCGTGCTGAGCGCGACGTTTCGTCAGAGTTCTGCAACGAGTGAAGCCAAGCGCGCGCGCGATCCAAACAACGATTTGCATTCGCGCGGACCAAGCGTGCGGCTTACTGCGGAAATGTTGCGTGATTGCTCGCTCTTCGCCTCGGGGCTTCTCGTCGAAAAATTTGGTGGCCCGAGCGTGAAGCCGTATCAACAGCCGAATCTCGTCGAAGATTCCGGTGCTCAGGGCGGCTATACATCCGACACAGGCGACCCTGCTCATCGGCGAAGTCTTTACACTTTTCGCAAGCGCACACTCCCTCCGCCGACGATGCTCGCTTTCGATAGCGGTTCGCGCGAAGCGTGCCAATCGCGGCGATTCGTTACAAACACGCCACTGCAGGCGCTGGCGATTATGAACGATCCTATTTTTACTGAGTGTGCCAACGCGCTCGCCCAACGCGCCATTCGCGAAACAAGCGGCGATCTCGATTCGCGCATCGTGCGCGCGTTTGAGCTGATCGCATCGCGCGCACCTCGCACGAACGAAATCATTGCGTTGCGAACTCTCGTCACGAACCAAATCGCAAGCGGTGAGCAGGACGAAATCTCGGCGCTCGCGCTTGCATGCACCACTATGCTTTTGAGTGACGCTTCGATCATGTCGCGATAGGCACACAAATATGCCAAATCCACGCTCCATTCCAACCTACGACGAACTGATGCGCCTTTCCCGCAGGCACTTTCTCGGCGCGTCTGCGTTGGGTATTGGCGCACTCGCGTTTGGTGAAATCACTGCAAGCGCAAAAGCCGCGCAGTCCTCATCGCCGTTGCTCGCCGCGCCGCATTTTCCCGCGAAGGCGAAGCGCGTCATCTATCTCTTTCAATCTGGTGGACCTTCCCAATTCGAGACGCTCGACCCGAAGCCCAAACTGCGCGAGTTGCACGGTCAGCCACTGCCTGAAAGCGTGCGCGCTGGGCAGCGATTGACTGGAATGAGCGGATATCAAGCGGTTTTACCCATTGCCGGATCCTTCACAGGGTTCAAGAAATATGGACGCGCTGGCATCGAACTCAGTGACATTCTTCCTCACACCGCGAAGATCGTCGACGACATCTGCATCGTGCGCGCAATGCACACCGAGGCGATCAACCACGATCCAGCGATCACCTTCTTCTGCTCGGGCAACCAGATCGCGGGCCGACCGTCGATGGGCGCGTGGATGAGTTACGGTCTAGGCACGATGAACAATGATCTGCCGTCGTTCATCGTGTTGGTTTCGAAAGACGCGTCGCGCGATCAGCCGCTCTATTCGCGACTTTGGGGTTCAGGCTTTCTGCCGAGCGAACATCAAGGAGTGCAGTTTCGCGCTGGAAAAGAGCCAGTTTTGGCACTCGCTAATCCTGAAGGCGTTTCGCCGCACGCGCGCCGTGCGATGCTCGACACGCTCGCTCAACTCTCGCGCGACGCGCTCGCGCATGAAGGCGACGCGGAGATCGACGCGCGTCTCGCACAGGCTGAGATGGCTTATCGCATGCAGGCGAGCGTGCCAGAAGCCAGCGATTTATCAGGCGAAACAAACGAAACATTCGAACTCTACGGTCCAAGCGCGCGTGAACCTGGCACCTTCGCCGCCAATTGTCTGCTCGCCCGCCGCCTTGTCGAGCGCGGCGTTCGCTTCGTGCAACTCTTTCATCAAGGTTGGGATCAGCACGGAGGATTGCCCGGCGGTATCGCGCGTCAGTGCCAACAAACGGATCAGCCCTCCGCGGCGCTCGTAATGGATCTCAAAAGACGCGGACTGCTCGAGGACACGCTCGTCATTTGGGGCGGCGAATTCGGACGCACGGCGTATTGCCAAGGACCTATGACCGCCAACGACTATGGCCGCGATCATCACCCGCGATGCTTCTCGATTTGGATGGCGGGTGGCGGCGTGAAGGCGGGACATGTGCACGGCGCAACCGACGACTTCGGCTATAGCGTCCTCGACGGTGGCGTAAGTGTTCATGACTTGCATGCAACGATCTTGCGACTGATGGGCGTCGACCACGAGCGATTGACTTACCAGTATCAAGGTCGCCACTATCGACTCACTGATATCGCAGGCTTGGTTGTGCCTGGCATCATGGCGTAGTCCTCGCATCGATGGCCTAGTCCCAAGTTACTGGCACAGAACGGATGGTCGCAGCCTTACGATTCGTCCGCAAGTGAGGAGTGTGCTACTGCCTAGTATTGCACGATGTCGATGAAGGATTTTCCAATCGTGGTGGTCATTGGTGGTGGATTTGGCGGTATTTCCACCGTTCAAGCCTTGGCCAAAGTCGCCGTGAATGTGGTGCTGATAGACAAACAAAACCATCATTTGTTTCAACCACTTTTATATCAAGTTGCAACATCGGTGCTGCCATCGTCTAACATTGCGTTTCCCATACGCCGTATTTTTCGTGATCAAAAAAATGCCCATGTGTTTAATGATGAGGTGGTCGGCATTGACCTTGCGGAAGATCAACTTGTTTTTGCGAATAATCGAAGAGCCCACTATGACTATCTCGTTGTGGCCGCAGGCTCAGGCACGAGTTACTTTGGAAATGATGAGTGGGCGAAATTTGCGCCAGGAATGAAAACCCTCGATGATGCCACAGTCATTCGAAATAGAATTTTGCGCGCCTTTGAGGACGCCGAAGCAGAAACCGACGCAGCAGCATTGCGCGCACATCTGACATTTGTGGTCGTGGGCGGTGGCGCGACTGGAGTGGAACTTTCTGGTGCCATCAAGGAGCTTGGAGTGGATTCTGTTTGCAAGGATTACCGCCGATTTGATGCCAAAAGCGCGCGCGTTATTTTGGTTGAAGCAAGCGAACGATTGTTGTCGAGCATGAGCCACAGTTCGTCCAATGAGGCTTTGAAGGCCTTGAAAAAAATTGGTGTGGAGGTCCGGTTGAATCAAGCGGTGACCAATGTGTGGGCCGATTCGGTTGAGATTGATGGCGAGCGCATTTATGCCAACACGATTGTGTGGACCGCTGGTGTGAAAGCGAATTCTCTTGGGGCTTCTTTGGGAGCGCAACTGGATCGCAGTGGACGAGTGAAGGTGGAGCCCGATTGCTCCGTGAAGGGCTCGTCAAATGTATTTGTGATTGGCGATATGGCGACAATCAATTGCGCAAAAAGTGGCAAGCCAGTTCCTGGAGTTGCGCCAGCTGCCGCGCAAATGGGAAAATTTGTGGCGAACATTATTAAGCGCGAGGTCGCGGCAAAAAATAAAGAGGCAAAGCGCTTGGTTGCAAACCCTGCCAACGCGCGTAAGAACGCAAGCGGCGGAAGTGAAGTCGAGCAAAATCTGTTGCAGCAACGCGGCGCATTCACCTATTTTGACAAGGGATCAATGGCCACAATTGGACGGGCCAAAGCCGTTGCGGAAGTTGCGGGAATGAAATTTCGCGGGATTATTGCTTGGTTCGCGTGGCTGTTCATTCATCTCATTTTGCTGGTGGGCTTTCATAATCGCATTCTGGTTTTCTTGTCTTGGGGATTTTCCTATCTCACTTTCAGCAAAGGTTCGCGCATCATCAGTGGCAATCCGCAATCACACGTTGTGTCGCCCGTGGGGTCGGACACAGGACATTCCTCGGCTGATCATCGCAAGGCTGCAGAAAAACTTCTTATGCGAACGCAATAACAACCGAAGGTGCGTCCCCACCTACGCTCGTAAGTCTGCGTAAAAAATATCTTTAGCAAAAAATATTTTTAAAAAATTTTTCAAGTTCAAAATGTATTTGCGCTTGCATAATTTTTTTTTAAGCCAAAGATTTGCGGGCTAGAGTTGTGAAATTGGCTTTCGCCCAATTGAACTGGCACGCGCTCAAATCCTTGTGGGTTATTGAGCAAATGCAATTATTGGAGGATTCACATTGTTGACACTCGCAGCAGATATGACAACCACCATGAAAGCCCTCAATGCAGGACTTTCCATGGAAGGTATCACCATGTATTTGTTTTGGCTCAGCACCGTCGCCATGGGCGCGGGAATGTTTTACTTTTGGCTTCAACGCAACACGGTTCCAGTCCAGTACCAAACAGTTGTTACTGTGGCAGGAATTATTTGTGGAGTCGCAGCTTTCCACTACTGGAGAATGAGCGGTATTTACATCGAAGGCGTTGCCAGTTTGTTCAACGAAAATGGTGAGCGCATCGCGGGCGCAACGATCAAGCAATTCCCAACGGCGTACCGATATATCGATTGGCTGATCACGGTTCCATTACTTGTGATGGAGTTCCCGCTTCTGCTCAATTTGGGCAAAGCTGGTCGTGAGCTATTCAAAAGCCTGCTGTTTTGGTCATTTGTGATGTTGATCACAGCTTGGGTCGCTGAAGAAAGCGTCGTTGGAAGTCAACAATGGTGGACGTGGTATGTGGTTTCTTGCGGCTCTTGGTTGTACATCGTCTACACGCTGTTCACCAAAGTCACCGAAGCAATGCAGACCGCTCCAGCAAGCATTCAAGAAAGTTTGAAGACCATGCGACTGTTCGTGCTGATTGGTTGGGTTATTTATCCAATCGGTTTCTTGATGGCGCTCAATGGTGGCAATGGCGAAAGTTGGCGCGAAATTTTGTACAACGTGGCCGACGTCATCAACAAGGTCTTCTTCGGCTTGGTCTGCTACCAAGGCGTGAAGGCTTTGGGACACAAAGCCTGAGATTTGGATAGATGTAGTTTGAAATTCGCCCCGTCCAACGCCGCCGAGTTCAATGGATCGCAAAGATCCGCTGAACAGGTGGCGAAGGCGGGGCGAATTATTTTTGTCGGTGCGCGCGCATGGCCATGGTGTGTGTTGGGGTTTGGAGTATTGGCCGCGTGTTTCGATCCAGCATTTACGACTGATCTTGCGCCGTGGCCATTTGTGGTTGCGTTGCTGGTCTTTGGAATGGCTCATGGATGCGCGGACTGGGTCGTGTCTGCCCGACTCTCTGGACGCGTGGGACTCTGGTCCAGAATCAGTGGATTTGCAGGCTATTTATGCCAAATGCTTGCGTGCTTGGCGTTGATGGCGATACTGCCAGGCGTGGCCACCTTATTGTTTTTCGCATTGACCATCATCCACTTTGGCATGGCTGATGCGACCGCTGTCGGCGCGGATAACGATGGATTTGTGGCGCGGTGGGGATTGGTACTTGGCCGAGGCTTGCTGTTGTTAAGCACGGCAATAGCCGCGCATCCAGTTGTCGCTTGGGCGCCGTTTGAGCAAATTGGAATTGCGCTGAGCGCGTGGCAAGATGGCGCGCCAAGCGTCTGGATGCCCGCGCTCGAGCCGATGCGACAATGCGCGTTGATTGGAGTTGGCGCTGGCGTGGCGTTGGCTTTGGCAAGCGCATTCGCACGAACGCGTCGAGGAAATCCGCGCGCCGCAATTGCTGATCTTATTGAGCACGCTATGGTCGCAACCATGGCCGCGCTTGCAGATCCTTTATTTGCTGTTGGCATTTTCTTTCTTGGTGTGCATGCATTCAGACACACGCGCCGCTTGGCCTGCACAAGCGTCGTGATTTCGGTGCCATTCACGCGAAGCGGTTTTATGGTTCGTCTTGCGCGCGTGCATGTGATCAGTCTGCCATTGCTGTGGGCCACAATTCCTTGCATGATTCCACTCTGTTTATTGTTTGGCGGCTTGAGCGCGCACTCGCTTGCCGTTGCCAGTATTGCCTTTTATATGATCACCACGCTGCCGCATCATTTGCTCGGATTGCGCTTGCCAAACGCCGATTTATCGCCGGCCGCGTAAAGAGATGGCGCACAGTTTGTGATTGCGCGTCGCCAAATTGAGTGAAGAATATTTTTCGCTTCCGTTGCCACGCCACCGTTGCGGGCAGTATCAGCTCGAACGCAGTCTCGCCGCGACCAGGTTTTCCGCGCCGCCCGCGACGATCAGTTCTTGTGCCGCAGGACTGAGTGGTGGGAATGTGAATGTCTTTCCCGCAGCGGAAATCGACGAGGTTCGATAGTCGATGGTGATTTCAGGACCGACCGTGGTCAAACTTTTGTTCGCCAAAGTCGCGCGAAGATGCGCGACAAATTCTGGACACTCGAAAACAACGAATCCATTGTTGAACGCATTGCGCTTGTATGTCTCGGAGAAGCTGCTGGCAATCACGCAGGGGACTGCCTTAAACTTGAGCGACGTCGCCGCTTGTTCTCGGCTTGAACCTGTGCCGAAATTGAGTCCGCCGACAACGATGTCGCCCGAGCGATACATCACATTGAAGTTTGGGTCGAAGTTTTCGAAAGTCACTGCCGCCATCTGCTCTGGCGTGAAATTGTCGTTGTATGTGTGCTTTCCTGCATAGATGCCGTCGGTGTTGAGATTGTCCTTATCCAGCAGCAACGCTCGGCCATTGACGCTGGCAGGAAATCCCGCAATGATTTCCACAGTGCTCGCCGCGCGCGCGGCACTCTTGGCGCGTCGAATCGCAGTCCCAGCAGGTTGATTCGAAAACTTTTGCGGCGCACAAATGAATCCTGCAAGAGCGCTCGCCGCTACGACAGCTGGTGATGCGAGATAGACCTGCGAATCTGGATCTCCCATTCGTCCTTTGAAGTTTCGATTGGTCGCACTGATTGCAACCTCACCTTTGCCGACAAGTCCGCGCCCAAGACCAATGCACGTTCCGCATCCTGGCGGCAGCGCAATCGCACCGGCATCGACGAGCGTCTTCCAGTCTCCGCTTGCTTCTGCATTCGCTTGCACTTCTGCGCTCGCTGCTGCGAGATAGAACTCGACGCCCGCTGCGACGCGTCCACCTTTGGCGCGCACGACTGCCGCAGCATCGCGAAGATCTTCGACGCGCGCGTTGACGCACGAAAGCAAATACGCCTTCTGAATTGGAATGTGTTTGGATTCCATATCCGGCAACGAGACCATCGTCTTGACTTCATTTGGCCCAGAAACATGCGGAACGACCGTAGAAAGATCAAGTTCCAATTCGATGGCATATGACGCATCGGCATCAGCAGTCAGGTTGGCGCGATCTTTCCACCACGCGTCAATGTGTGCCAGCGAGTATCCAGATCGAGATTTTTCACTGCGCGTTCCAGGTCTTCGATCGCCGGCGAAAGTTGCGGCGCGCGACTTGAGATATCCAACTGTCACTTCGTCAAACGGAAAAAGTCCGGCGAGTGCTCCCCATTCTGTTGTCATGTTGGAGATTGTCATTCGCGCATCCATCGAGAGCGCGGCAACACCATCGCCAAGAAACTCCACAGCGTGATTCAAGACCTCGTCGTGATTGAATAATCCGCAGAGTGCGATGATCACATCTTTGCCTGTGACTCCAGCGGCAAGTTTTCCGCGCAAGAGAATCTTTGCAACAGGTGGAACTTGCCACCACGTCACGCCAGTCGCCCAAATGCTCGCGGCATCGGTGCGAACAACTGGCGTGCCCAGAGCGGCGACCGCGCCATACAAATTCGAATGCGAATCGCTCCCGACAACGAGCGAGCCTGGAACAACATATCCCTGCTCGACCATCACTTGATGGCTGATGCCGGTGCCTGGCGGGTAGTAATCCACGCCGTGCTCGCGCGCGAAGGCCTGAATCTTGGCGTATTTGCCGAGGTTTTCTGGAGTGACATTCTGAATGTCGTGATCGATCGCAAAGACGGGTTGCGATGGATCAGCGATTTTCGTCGCGCCGATTTGCTTGAACTTTGGAATGACTGCGCCAGTGTTGTCGTGGGTCATCACGTGGCGTGGACGGATTGAGATGAAGTCGCCTGCGTGGACTTTCGTCCCTGCAGGCAATCCGTCAGCGTGGCGCGCAGCAATTTTTTCAACAAGCGTGAGTGACATAGTTGCTCCAAAGATCAAGTTGCGTGATCAAGTCCAGCGATCCTGTCTAGCGATCAAGATTTTTTAGCGGCGCGTTTGCCGAGGAACTTCGCAATGTCAAAGTCAACGAAATCGGCGTGATGGAAAATAATCGATTCGATGGATCGTTCCATCTTGTCGCCTTCGTGACTGTGGGTCGCAATGATGTGCATCACTTCGCCTGGGATGCCGTGCTTGTATGCCAACGCAACCCCTGTGAATGGATGTCGCACTTGCTGGCCAAATGTTCCTTGAACGACTTTGCCCGAAGCGTCCTTATCGAACTCCAACGGCTTTCCACAATCAGCAAGCAGAGCGCCTGCGATCAAATAGTCGTGTTGGATCGGGATATCGCAGCGAAAACTGCTTTCAAGCACGCCTGCGATGGCAATGCATTGCAATACACAGGAATTCAAGTGCTCGATGAATGTCATTTCGATATCGCCAGCGAGCAGCGTGAACTTGACCGCGCGAAGTTCCTCGAAGGTCCATCCTTTGCCGCCGCATCCTGTCGCGATCGCTTCATTCCAAACGGCGGCGACCTTTGCGCGCAATGTTTCGTCCTTGATTTTCAGGAGGCTGGGAAAGAGCTCGGCGATTTCAGCGACGCCGAGGTTGGTGCGAGGATGAGAAGGGGATTTTGTCATAGTGGTCATATTGCTCTCAAGATATGGTGAAGTGAAGGGGAGTCAAGAAGAGGGGAGTGAACGCGCGGATGGTCCGTCATATCCGTGATTGACGGGGTCGATTCGCCGCATTGGTTTTTCTCGTGTTTGTTCTTCAACCACATGCGCGACCAGTCCTGGTGTTCGCGCAATCATAAAGATGCCGTTGAAGACAGATGGATTGATTCCAACATCGGCAAGTATCGCGCCAATCGCGCCATCAACATTGATTGGTAGCGGTTTCTTCGCATCTGCGAAGCATTTTTCCACTGCGCGAGCCGCCTTCATATGAGCTCCATCAACGCCTGCTTCTTGCGCAAGCGTGAAGAGCCGTGCAGTGCGTGGATCTTTCGTGTGGTATCGATGTCCGAAGCCAGGCATTCTCTCCCCAGCCTCTTTCATCGCAGCGAGATGGCGCGATGCCGCGTCGTCTATCGAGATCGATTCTTTCGCCGCCCGATCTGCAATCGCTTTCAATTGTCTCGCGCAATCCTCGATCGCGCCGCCGTGGTGTCGATTGATCGACATGATGCCAGCGGCAACCGACGCACTGAGCGATGCGCCAGTCGATGCAACGGTTCGTGCAGCGAGCGCGCTTGGTGGTGTCGCACCGTGATCAATCGAAGCGACAAGCACAGCATCCATCAATCGACCGATTGGCGCGGATGGCAATTCGCCAGTCAGAATCAGATGCACGGTTGCGCCGAACGATGCTCGTCCCATCAAATCCGCGATGTCATATCCGCGGACGGCAACCTTGTTTGGTTCGATATGTGTGACCGCTGTATGCCACGCCGCAATCTTTTCTGATTCGCTCATAAGACTTTTCCCTTTGATTCGTTTAAGAATTTCGACCACTGCGCCTGGCAGTTCGCCAAAGGCATCGACGACCGTCGCGCCTGCTTCGCGCAGTGCGGTCACTTTTCCTGCATGCGTTCCGCGTCCACCTTCGATGATCGCACCCGCATGACTGAAGCGAGTTCCCTCGCGCGCCGCCTTGCCACCGATGTATGCAATGACTGGCTTGGTGACTTTGCGATCACGAATCAATTGCGCCAGCTCTTCTTCTTGAGTCGACCCAATTTCACCAAAGATCACGATTGCTTCAGTCAGTGGATCTGCTTCGAACATCAGCGCGGCTTCTGGAATGCGAATGCCAAGCACCGCATCACCGCCGATGTGCGCGATGGTGGAAATACGCACACCAGCTTGGCCCAAGTAATAACCAGTGCTTGATGCCATTCCGCCAGAGCGACTGATGATGCCAACGCCAGCAGGAACGCCGGGCTTGAACCACTGACGCGCGCTTTCTGCGCGACCACCGATCATGCCAACAACACCTTTGCCTGGACTGAGCACGCCGAGTGTGTTTGGACCGAGAAATCTTGCGTTATTGGCACGCGCAGCTGCCGCAATTTCCATCGCATCCCACACGGGAACGCGATCGGGCACAAGCACTGTCAGTTTGATTCCCGCTTCGATTGCGGAGATCGCAGCATCTTTCACGCCAGCGGCGGGCACGAATAGAACCGAGATGTCGATGTCACCCAACGCTGCGACAGCTTCCTGTGGCGTGTTGAAAACAGGCACGCCCAGAATTGTTTGTCCACCTTTGCCAGGCGTGACGCCTGCAATGACATTCGTTCCATATTCACGCATCAACTTTGTGCGAGCTTGACCTTCTCGGCCAGTAATGCCTTGCACAAGCACGCGCTTTGTTTCGTCAATGAGAATTGCCATCAGCGCGCTCCTTGCGAAGTCGCGGGAGCGGTTGCGTGTTTGGCGCTTGGAACAATTCCAGCAAGTCCTGGAATATCAAGTTCCAAATAAAAGCCTTCAACGCCAGCGATGCGACATTCAACATCGCATGCGAGCAGTTCAGAATCCTTCGACGCAAAATCTTCAGCCGAAAGCGAAATCGCAGGCGCACCGCCGCGGTCGATGACCAATCCGCTCGAATGTGTTTCGATCGCTCGGCGAATCTGCGACCACTTCGCGCTGTCAATCCAAACGCGTCCACTTTTGACGGGGAATGATGTTGCGGAAGGATCCTTGACGAACGCGGGCAGTCGCGGCGCACGCGGCATCCATTTTTTCCCGCCAGCGCTGTTGACAAGTTCTGCGAATCGCGACGCAATCATCGCGGGCGAATCTGTCTTGCGATATCCCTCAACTGGCGCTTTCAGCAATTCGGACATTCGCCGAAGAATGTCGACCGCGCGATCTTCCGTGTTTCCACCAAGTCGAATCACAGCGGGGATATCAAGGTCAAGTTCCCAGAACGCTTTGGCGAGTCCATACGCGGACCAATACTGTTCTTGACTTGCGACGCCAGAACCAGATCCGAAATAGCCGACCAGATCAGGCTGTGCAAGGATGATTCGACTTGCACGATAGACCTTTGATGCGGAGGGATTTCCGCTGGTGTCAGTGAAGTTTGCAATGGTGAATCCCGCATTGACAATCGCATCCATCGACATCATCGATCCACCACCACCTGCGCCGTGAAATCCAACGAGCCCTCGCGTGTCCTTGCTTGCAGCTGTCGCCAACTGCGCGAAATAAAATGTTCCGCGGTGATCGCTTTGTTCTGCGGCGTATGCCACGCGCTCGAGTTCCGTTGGTGGATGATCAAATTCTCGAGCGATCTCGATGCCGAGATCGGGATGTCGAACGACGGCATAATCGTCGATGGTGATTCTGCAATCTGCCGCGACGAATTTTCCATCGGTTGTCAGCACCAAAGGATTGATTTCCAAAGATCGCGCTTCCACAGATCGCGCGGCAGCGAAGAGTTTGTGAATCGATTCGCACAATCCTTGAATTTGTGCCGTGGAAAGTCCGCACGAGGCAACGGCAGAACGCACCGCGGAATCGTCGGGTCCTTTGGTCACTTCGCAGGGGATTCTGCGTGTCGATGTCGCGCGTTCTTCAATTCCACTTCCGCCGCCATCCGCGAAGATGATGACTGGGGCGCGCGCGGCGTCATCGATGGCAAATGAGAGGAAGAACTCGCGTGCGATCGATATTTTTTCTTCGACCAACACCGCTTCGACTGGAAATTGTCCAACTTTCATCGCAAGCATCCGTGCCGCGTGCGAACTTGCTTGATCGGGTGTTCGGGCGAATGCGACGCCGCCGATTGCGGCTCGGCCAGTCATCCACGCTTGAATCTTGATGACGACTTCGCCGCCGTCGGTGAGCAATTCATTCGCCGCAACTGCGGCTTGTTCAGAAGTTGTCACAGCGCGACCGCGAGGAATACTGAATCCGTTTGTCGCGAGGATTGCTTTGCCTTGATGTTCGTGCAGGCGTGCCATTGAGAGCTTTAAGATAGCAGTCGATGCCGAAGCGATCACGATGGTTCGGACAACCTCGCCGCGACCGGAGAGGTCGGCAAAACACGATTAAATCCAGCGCCTCGGCGTAAGTCGGTCAATTGTCCCGCGTGCAATCCGTTATGAAAGCACAATCGAATGGCAAGAGCATCGATTCGCAGTGGATCACCGTTCCATAAAACGGTTTCTTGCAATCGCTGCGCGGGAAGCGATTCCAAAACGCAAGCAAGTTCTTCTATCGCACGCGAAAAAATTTCCTGGCCACGAGCAAGCGAAGGATAAAAGTTGGGGTCACTGAGAGGCATTGAATCTTTCATCACATCGTCAGCTCGAAATCTGACGGAGGAGCTTTGCGCGCCATCCGAACCATCCTCGGGCGCAAAGTCTTTCTCATTCATAGCGGGGCCACCAATCAAATGCCCAAATCGTGCCATCGTGTACGCAGTGTGGCCGAGAATCCATATCGGATGATTCGGCATTCCTGGTCGCTGCATGGCACGGTTGCTCTCGTCAAAGCCCCGCAGAAAGCGCAAGAGCAGTGGGGCGGATCCGCGGATCATCAGCGCAAGGGTGGATGGAGATGTTTGGTTGGTCATAACGCCATTCTCCCAAAGAATGCGAATTCGGTTGGACCAGAAAACTTTAAAAAATTTATGGTTTGACTTGCAATTTTTCGTACTCAATCCGACCTTCTAATTGATATGAAACAGATTCAGGGCCCAAATAAATTTCAGCAAGTCCTTGTCGCCGCTTTCAGCCTTTTCATTGGCATATTGCTTGCCCGTGCAATGGGTTTGTGAGCGACACAAGATGTCATAAAAAAGCCCCTCGAAATGAGGGGCTTGGTGCAAGTCCGTTTTGTGGTTGTCCAACGACATCTGCTGCGGCGCTTTAGGGTACGAGTCCCCAGCGAGCCAACAGCATTCCAAGGTCTTCAGCATTTGTGTGCGTATCACCGTTGAGATCTCCAGCGAGCGGATTGGGAATGTCCCACCAACCGAGCAAAATATAAACATCTTGTTGATCGATCACGCCGTTGAGATTGAGATCGCCATAACGCGCCTCGCAGGAATCTAATTTTCCGTCGTTGTCCGCATCAGCCGCACCGTTGGAAATGTCCACGGAATCGCTGATCCCATTTCCGTTGCAGTCGACCAAAGCAACTGCGGGAACTGGAGGGGCTTCAACCAACTGCTCGCGTGCTTCAATAGTCGCAGGAGCATCTTGAATCCAAGTGGTCCCACTTTTCTTCAAGACGGTTGTCGTTTCTGCTTGGGCAGTCGCAGTGTTGACTTGCGTTACTACTTTTTTCGTCGCAGTGACGGTGGTGATCGCAACGGTTTCTCCGTATGCGACCGTTGCGAGCGAAAGAATGACAATAGGTAAGAGTCGTTGCATTTGTGTCCTAATAGTGTTGTTTTTTGGAAAGCCACTATCGGCGCTAATGTGAATCGAGCTTAACTTTTGATGGATTTATGTAGCAAATGCAGAAGTGAAAAAAACTTTAACCCGAATCGCAAATAGATTCCCAAGAAAACTGAATAGTTCTGTCTATTGGACCTAGCCCAAAATCCCCAGCCCAGAATTTCTTACCCAGAATTTCTTACCCAGAATCACTGCGTGATATTTCGATCAATGACCAATTCGGATGTCAACGAGAGTGAACTTGTTTCTTGTGGCACTGAGATCAGAATGGTCTGATGTTGGAATGGCATAGTCACCTTGTCAGGTCTGACGATCTGTTGAACTGAAATTGGCTTGTCTGACGTAATCTTCATTGATGTCCCAAGCCACGACACCGTCCAAAGCTTTCCTTGTCCTGCGATGTTGAGAGGTTGAGAGCTACCCGTGTGAAAGCGATAAAACTCTGTACCACTCGGAACAGCACTTGAGAGGTTGGCCTGATCAACGATCTTGACGAAGCCAGTTTGATCCCATGAGATATTGCGCGTGCATGTTGCGCCTAGATACGCTCCAGAACTATCGATTGAGATATCTCCACCATTCGCATCAAGGCGATTGACGGTAAGCGGAGCCGAAACAGCCAAACCAGAAGGGGTGAGTTGATCAACTTGCATTATGTTTGAACCAGCAGAGCTTGCGTAGCCGTTGAAATAATCCGGATCGCTGTAATACGGGGTTCCGCAGTTCATCAACACGATTCGATCGCCGTTGTAAATACTCAAGTGACCTTGCTCTCGCCGAATATGATTTTCTTGAGGAGTGCCACCTTTCGCCCAGATTGCAAGCGCTTTCTGAGCGCCAGCGATAGGTTGAAACTCAGTTCGCCATGTCACTAATTGCTGTGAGGGGAAAGATGCAAAAGTTGGAAGCCGGACTTGCCCCGCACCACCGTTTTCCAAAAGATAGTCGGCATACTTCAGAGCGTCGAGAGCGCCAATAGGCTGTGGACTCGGATACAAGAATCGAATCATGGATAGCGCGTCAGGATCGCCGGAGGCCATCGCCGCAGCACTAAAAGAGGAGAATGGAACTGTAAAGCAATAGTCGGGCAATTCAGACCGTCCGCTATCGCCACAGTTGACGAGCATTTTTCCTGGTTGGTGCATCTGGGCAAACCATTTCCAGTTGTTCTTTACAAACGGAATGGAGATGCATCGAGAATCTCCCGCCAATCGCATTTTGCCGATGATTTCATGAGTCGACATCAATGACATTTGGGCGTAACTGAATCCCTCAAGAAACTCGCCATTTTGACCATGACTTTGAAGACTTGCAATTAAATTTTCGACACCGAGGTTGTATGCCGGCAAAAGGAGGGGATCCTCTAGGAAGAGGCACGCCTTGATGAGACCAATCGAAGGCTCGATCCACTGATTCGAAACAACATATCGAGACTTTACAAACCATGGTCGACGATCACGCCAGTCTTGACAGATTCGTTTGACTTCTTCGCGAAGTTGCAACCGCAATCGATTACGAAGTTCTAGAGGGACGCTGTCTCCGAGAATCGTTGAAATATCGACGATCGCACTGATTCCCCAAGCGGTTGCCAGCCAAACCCCATCGCCACCCGCGGGCATCACGACATTGGGCTCCCAAATGGTCGTTCCTGGTCGTTGGAGCGGAACAAATTTGTTCAATTCTTCAAGCATGTTGACAGCCCGACTCAATTGTTCTGGATTTTGAGTGTATTTCGCCGTCAAGGCAAGAAGGACACCATTAGTCGAGAGCCAACTGGTTTGTGTGCAGTCGACCATTGCTAAAGCAAATGTTTCACGCTTCGCAAGAGCAACATCAGCAAGTCGCCCGTCTTTCATTCCTGTTGGAATTTCTTGGAGTGTTGTTGGTCGTTTGTAATTGCTCACGTTCTGAAATGACGGCTGGTTGGCTATTTCTTTGAACTGCTCCAACATAGATCGAGTGGATTGCGAGTTGCCAGCCCTCTGTAAAAGAGCATTCCAGTCGGTCGGAACAAATTTCAGGGTGCCTGAATACAAGGCAACTCTTGGGCCAGGAATCTGCGCAAGTGCCTGATTTGCTGCTTCAATCGTCACTCTCGTGAGTTCAGGAATGACTGGTGAAGTTGCAGGTTGTCCTCCAGTTGGCGCAGTACCACCGGCTAACTGGCGAGCAAGTTCTTCTGCTGTGATTTTCCCAGAAGACAAATCAACGATGGCCTGTCCGATTTGTTCGCCAGTCTTTGCAGTAGTTGCGGGTCCAGTGGTTGCAACCGCAATTGCATCGGCCGTCTTTGAAGCTTCGGTTGGTCGAGCGATACTGGCAACTGAATTTGTTGTTGTCTTACCACCTTGGATGTTTCCTTCAACGGTCTTTGCGGTTGCAGGCTTTGCTGGCGCGATTACAACTGTGGAGGCGACCGGCGCAACGGCTTTCGTTGCTGTCGAAGGAGTAGAAGTTGTAGCTGTAGGCGCAATCTTCTTGCTTGTTGTGACGGCTGAGGCCTTGGTGGTACTAACTGCAGCCGGTGCTTTTGCAGCCGGTGCTTTTGCAGCCGGTGCTTTTGCAGCCGGTGCTTTTGCAGCCGGTGCTTTTGCATTTGTCCCCGAAGGAGTTGCGACTCGAGATTGTCGCGCATCAGCTGGCGAACAAACGAGCAGACTTACAATGATTGCCCCGAGGAATTTGATTGGAAATGAATTGTTCATTTTAGTGTTCAGCATAATACTTAATCTCCTCTAGGAAATAAAGAGAAAAATTTGCGAATGCATGTTTACCTTGGCGCAAGACGAATGTCTCGCAAAGAGGACCCGAGTACCAATGCAGGCGCATCGGGTCTGTGGTTGCCAACAGATGATAAAGTGGCATTCTCGATTGACAATGCAAGTCCTGTTTCGCGTATTTTCAACTATTTCTTCGCAAATTAAAGTATGATCATTGTGGAAGTATCACGCCACAATCGATAATGCATCAGATTAAAGGCGTTAATCTCCCCCAAATGCACATTCCAACCGCTAATTTGCGCCGTTTGCTTGGCAGTACGATTCTTTTGGCCTGCCTCCTCGCTATGTCGCCCATTTTTACCAGCAAGCAATCGACCGTAACCGCAGTCCCTCGAACAGACGGTGGAATTCTTTCGCGACAAGCCGAAGTCATTCGCCGTGCGCGTGAATCCGCACCAACGAATGTGGTCTTTGTGGGAGATTCAATCACGCAAGCTTGGGAAGATGGCGGCGCGGCAATTTGGAAAGAGCGATTCGCAGTCGCAGGAGCGCTGAATCTCGGCGTGAGCGGAGACCGAACAGAGCATGTCTTATGGCGCCTCGATCAAGCGCCTTTGACGCGACTCGCGCCAAAGGCAGTCGTCTTGCTGATCGGCACGAATAATCTTGGCCACGGAACTGCGAATGCCGCGCAAACTTTTGCAGGCATTTACGCGGTGGTCGCAAAGATTCATTCGCAAGTTCCCAACGCACGCATTCTTCTGTGCGCAATTTTTCCGCGCGAAGAAAATATGAATGCGATGCGAGGTGATGTCGCGCAAGTCAATCAAGCTCTTGCAAGTGCGTTTGCAAATGACTCGTCTGTTCGCATCATTGATCTCTGCGCTGCTTTTATCGGGGTCGAGGGAAAAATCCCTGCTCGTTTAATGCCGGATTTTCTCCATCTCACTCCTGCGGGATATCAAGTGTGGGCCGATGGAATCCGCGCGCCGCTTGCTGAAGCGTTGAATCAATAGCGCGCAGGTTTCGATCAGCGAAGTTCGAATTCTTCGGGCGGGGGGCAAAGAGGATTGACCCACTGAATGACTGCGGCCCATCCCGAACTTTCATCGTCATGCGGCAAATATCCAAAAATTGCACGAATGACAAGCCATCCATCTTTGAGATGAACGGTCAACACTGGGTCGGTGAAAATTCCAGCAACGACTTCATTCACATACGTCTGCGCATCCATTTGACTTTGACGATTGTGATATCCAGGCAAGCGACTTCCGCCAACCATGCGCCAAAGATTTTCTGCTTGGACAAGCGCGCGCGTCGCGTCGGTCAATCCGTGTGCAATGCCATGATGCTGATGATCTGGATCGACCATCACATCCGCGCCATAGAGCGTGTGGCCATTGGGATCATGATCGCTGAATGATCCTTTTGCCGTCAGCACATCCCACGAATCATCGATATGAAAATCGTGCATGCAAAGTCGTAGTGTGAAATGAACCCCAGCGACTTTTCCAGAGGGAATGTGCTCCGCGACAAATTGCCCTTGCGGAAAAACCTGATGATGCGCGGCAAGCTCATCACTGGTGTAAGGAGTGTCATTTGGGTAAACCCGCGCGCAAATTGCCGTGATTTCCGCAAAATCTTCGGGGCGCATCAATCGGATTCGATATTCGGTGGGCAGCATTTTATGGAATCACATACCAAAACACGAGAGTTTCAACGAGCAAGAGCGCCAGAATAATCAGTAGACCTTTGGCGTGATCTTACAACGGAGCTTGCTCGGGCAAGAACACCCCCGTGCGAGCCATACTTGCTTGAACCCCGCCCAAAAGCCAAAGCGAGATGCACATTATTCTGAATTGCATTTCATAATAATGCGCCATTGACAGACGAGGAAAAATTCACAGATTTTTGATCGCGAAGCAAAACCCCCACCGCTGAGAAAATGTTTTACAAGGAATCAAACCCGTATCAATAGGCGCACCCAGTAAGCAGTGAATACTCCACGGTCAACAACTATCCGACCAATTCGGCCACTCATTCAAAAAGTCCGCTCGATTTTGAGCATTCAATTCTCACCTCCAAGTTCGCGAAGTCACGCGCTTGGAATATGTCACATCCACGCAAAAAGCATCCTAAAGAAGAGTGATTTTGAGCCAAGGGTCAGCGCAGGAAAACCCCCGCACTTGAAACGCACCCGGGCGTTGAGCGTCAGGGCCATCGATCTGATGGAGCTGCGATAGAAATATGAAAGCCGACGCAACTTCAGAAGGCTTGCAACGTTCGGCAATTCGATAGAAAGCGAACCGACATCAGATTGGAGCGACCATGGCCGACCGTCTACTGTTCCCGCAAGACGACCGACCAATATCAGTTTGGGCGGTTGGTTTGGTCTTTGGTTCGGATCTTCATAGATCCGCTGAGGACCCATTCCGCGTGCTCGGCTTTAGCCCCAGTTCCGCTTGGAACTTTGATTCGCATGTCTTGAAAATCGTAAGTGATTTCCGCGCCGCGACCAGTCAAGTGGTCAAATAAACCAGCTGCCAATTCTGGCCAAGAATTTGTGTGTTTTGGTGGGAGTGTGTCAGCCATTTTGAAATCTCCAATTACGGGGTTGAGAAAGTTGATCGAAAGTGAGAATGCAACAATAGGCATCTCCAATGGCGCAGGCGAGGACAATCTCAAATTTGATAAAAATTCACCTTTTCTGTGCCGCGGGCAAGTGTCGTTCCCTCGTTGTTACACTTATCGCACGGAATCGCCGATTTGCAGTGGATTTGTCGCGCTTGCTCGCCAAACATGAACAATTGAAAGCGAATTCCCATCAATATGAGCGGTTCATCGCAAAAATCCTCGCTCGATCAATTCCCGTCGATATCGGTTGTCGCTCTTGACTTCAAGACAAAGAAGGCCGCAGATATCACGATCGACCAGATCGAAGAAGCCAATCGCAACGGGAGCTTTTGTTGGATCGACGTGGACCTCGCCAGAGCCGATGAATCTGTGCCAGCCGCGCTGGTGCGACTTGGACTGGTTCCGACAAATGTTTTGGAAAGCGCGCAGACCGACGAGCCGAGCATTTCATTCGGGCGCCACGAACACTGCATCCATCTTGTATTGGTCGGCATGCAATGGGCGGAAGATCGACTCGATCTTGAGCGGCTCGATGTGATTATCTCCGCCCAATCGATGGTCACACTGCACCGCAGCGATATTGGATTCCTGAGTGCGGTCAAGCGGGAGTACCTCACCGACTTCGTGCGTCATGCCGCAAGTCCCAGCTTCCTGGTGTACGAACTTTGGGATCACCTCCTCGACAACTTTGCCGCAGTCCAGAAGGCACTGGAGGATCGTGTTGTTGGCATCCAGCGTGCGCTCGCGGGCACCCCCGACGAATCGATCTTCCGAGATTCGTCGGAACTGGCATCTCAGCTTTTGCACTATCGCAAGGTGGTGCTGCCAGCCCGCACCGTGCTCACGGATCTTTCGCTGCGAAAGTCCGCCTTCGTGAGCGAGGCATCGCAGGCCTTTCTCGCCAACATGGCGGGGACTGTCGAGCGAATCCTGCAAGATGTCTTGGTAGACCGCGACATCCTCTCTGATTCCCTCAACAACTACATGTCGTTGGTGGCGCACAAAACCAATCGTGTGATGAGCAAGTTGACCGTGGTCAGCATCATCTTCTTGCCACTCACATTCCTCTGTGGTGTGTACGGAATGAACTTCGAAGTGCTTCCAGAGCTCAAGTGGGAGTGGGCTTACGGCGCATTTTGGATCGCGGTTCTGGTGATCGCAGTGTCACTGATTGTCTTGATGCGAAGATTCCGCATCATCTGATTTCCACACGAATATGTCACATTCATCCATGAGCGCACGACCTGACACGCAACAGACTGG
>SXSS01000106.1 GCA_005792145.1 Planctomycetia bacterium
GCAGATCGCCAAAGTGAATCACGCCTGGGAATATCACCTTCAGGCTGGCGCAGGTGTTGTGATGGACAGCGATCCAGCAATGGAATATGAAGAAACTGCGAACAAAGCGGCGGGTTTGGCTCGTGCGCTCGATCTTGCCGAGAGTGCATTTGGTGCGCACTGAACTCGTATTCAGCGGCGATTAAGAACGACTCGCACCAGACGAATCATCTTCAAATGGAATCACATCGCCATCACCAGGAGCCGGCGGGGGATCAGGAAAAATCATTTGCTTCAAATGCACATTTGCCTTTGAGTCTTCGATCTTGACATTGATCTTTTTCTTTGACTGTGCCATACTTTTTTTCTTTGATTCATAGATCGCATCTGATGCTTGTTCGATTACGGTATGAATCAAGATGACGCTTGCAATTCCAAGAATGCACGCGAAGACCAAAAGCAGATTTGTGTTTGTGCTGATCCAACCTGGAATCTTGACAAGTTCAGCGACGATCTCAAGCAGAAAAAATGGGATCGAAAGTATCGGCGCGCCGAAGATGGCCAAGGGCAAGAACCGAAATGTTGGATGGGGCGCTTGCCCTTCAAACTTCGTCACTGCTTGGAATCCCAGAGTTCCCGCCGAAAAATTATTCAGGCTCACAAGCCCAAGCCACGCGATGCGCAGCAGGACCAATATCGCCAAGAGCACGACTGATTTTTCGTTTATCGATGCAACGATAGTGAACAGCGCACCAAAGATTGCGACCGCCAATTCGAACTTCATATACAGAGGCCACGCCACGATCAATTTGTTCTGCTTGAATCCATCGAGAAAACGAGAACTCTCCAGCCGCCCCAGCGCAATCATTCGCCAGCCACTGACCATTGCAAGGACGACCCAGGCCAACTGTCCTACAAATGGAATTGCAACGCAGCCAAGCCAAGCCACGAGCGTCCAGTCGACTCCTTTGCGAAAATCCCCCAGAGCATCGATGACATCTTGCGAGTCATCCTGTCTCCCAGCGCTTTGTAAATGCATTTGGCGTTTGATTTCGCAGCCGCATTCGGGGCAAACTTCGCCCCTTGTCGCGCGGAGGTCATAGCCACAATTGGCGCAGGGAAATGGATTGGATGGCTTCTGGGGCATTTTCCGATGTTGCGATTGAACTGCTGAAAAGGATATCGAAAAACATTGACAGTTCTGCGTGAACTTTCAAGGCAGAATAAGACTATAACTAGGTCACACTTGAACAACTTACTTTTCAGGAAACACGCGATGCTCAATTTGAAATGTATGTCGATTGGAAATGTTGGAATTTTCTCCGTAGTGCTGGTGCTCTCAAGCCTTGGTCTCTCAAGTCTTTCTCTTGCAGACGCGCAGCAGAGTCAAACTGCCGAGCCCGTCCCGACCGTTCTCTCCGATTGGAGCACCCAAGTCTGGGATGCGGCAAAGGCCGATGATCTCGCTCGCGTCAATGTGTTGCTCGAATCTATTCCGCAAGGCGAGAGCCCAGCATTGCTCGCTCTGAAGAAAACCGTTCAACAACGCGACAATCATCTTGCTGAAAACGAAGCAACTCGACTGATTGATTTGGCAAAGCGCAAAGCCGACCTTGCAGTTGTAATGGCTGCAAACGACATCAATATGGCGATGGTCCATGCGGTCAATCTGAAGTTTCTGATGTCGCCTGAAGATTGGCGGATGTGGCTGGATTCAGAAGATGGTCGCGCAGTTGAAGAAGCTGCCACCGCTGAAATCGAACAGGCTATGGTGCAGGGCGATGTTCTCCTTGCTCAAGAGATACTTTTCCGACAGAAGGCGCTTCATGACGGAGCGGATACGGTCGAATACAAGCGAATTGATACAAAATTGGACGATCTCAATCGGCGTGTGACTTTGATCGCCGAATTCGCTCCGCGCGAACTCTATCGACTGCGAAAAGTGCAGTTGAAGCGCATCGAGGCGAACTTGAAAGCCGAGGGCAAAGAGATCCCTGTCGCGGACGCAGAAGCAGATGAACCCGAATTCAACGAACTCTTCAAAGATGATTGGAAGGAGAGATTGAACGGGATCACATCCAAGCTTGTGCTGATGGGACTCCGTCAAGCGGCAAGCGAGCATGTCACCAATGCTGGGTGGAATCCACTGCTCAAGGGTGGCCTTGAATCCGTCAAGTTATTGCTTGAAACCCCGCAACTTGCCGAAAATTTTCCAGGTCTTGCGGAGCCTGCCAAGGTTCAAGCGTTGCGCGCA
Source organism: Planctomycetia bacterium (assembly GCA_005792145.1). Lineage (GTDB taxonomy): Bacteria > Planctomycetota > Phycisphaerae > Phycisphaerales > SM1A02 > F1-60-MAGs104. The sequence continues at coordinate 2,234 of SXSS01000106.1, forward strand.
AAACTCGATACTCGGCTGAATGAAATCGACGCATCCAAGAAAAAATTAGGGGCTTCTGATTATCAATCTTTGATCACTGATGTGCTTGCAGCGAACGACGACACCGTCCAGATTCCAAAGGAAGTGATTCTGCGCGAGTTTGGTGAAGGCGCGACGGCGCAACTTTCCAAAGAATATGAGGACGACTATTCGGAGATCATCTGGCCAGATAATTTGCGGCGCTTTCGTCAAAGCATCGAAGGAAACTTTGTTGGAGTTGGGATTCTCATTCGTCACAATGACAAGCGAGAACTGATCATCGTCAACCCGCTGGAAGGTTCGCCTGCATCGCGCGCAGGTATTCGCCCCGGAGACAAGATCATCGCAGTCGATGATCAATCAACAGTTGGTTGGACGCTCAACCGTTCGGTGGACAACATCACTGGACCTATTGGAAAGCCAGTCAAGTTGACTGTTCAGCGCAATGATGTCACCGAACCAATCGAATTCTCGATCAAGCGAGCGACTATCAAAATGCGATCAGTGAATGGTTGGTGGAAGTCGCAGCTGGACTCGAAAGGAACTCCACGGTGGGATTGGTGGATCGATCCAATCAGCGGCATCGGCTATGTTCGTTTGACTGGATTCAACGAAGATTCATTCGATGACTTTATGGACGCGATCCGCCAGATGCGAAAAGAACGCTCGCTCAACGGGCTGATCTTGGATCTGCGGGGAAATCCAGGTGGTTTGCTCAAGAGCGCCGTTGGATTTGTGAATCTCTTTGTGCCAGATGGCTCCGTCGTTTCGGTGCAAGACCTCGATGGAAATATGATCAATAATTTTATGGCCGAGAAGACTCGTTCATCTCTCGAAGGCCTGCCGTTGGTGGTGCTTATCAACGGCAACAGCGCAAGCGCGAGTGAAATCGTTTCAGGCAGTTTGCAAGCACACGGCGCAGCGGTCATTCTTGGCGAACGCAGTTTCGGCAAGGGCAGTGTGCAAACTGTTCAGCCTCTTTCCGATGGTGCAAACGAAGCCGCGGTGAAGGTCACGATTCAGTATTACGTTCTTCCGCCGCTCGAGGGCGAAGCGAAGGGTCGCCTTGTTCACCGCCGTACATCGAGCAAAGATTGGGGGGTCAATCCAGATATGGTCGTCAAGATCACGCCGCCACAAGCGGAGAAGAGCGGCGAAATGCGCTTGGCTCTTGACCGCCTCGATGAAGGTGAAGTGAATCAAGTTGGAATGGATTTGCGACCAATCGTCGGTGACTTGCTTGCCACGGGAATCGACCCTCAATTGGAAACTGCGGTCATGATTCTGCAAGCTCGTCTTGCGGGCGACTTGGAAAAACGCCACCTTGTTCAGGTGGAAAAGGGTGATTCTTCGAAACCTGCGCGGCAATAAGTTGATTTCGGCTTCGTGACGGTTGCCTCGAAGGACTCTCCTCCCTATATTTAGGGGCTTGGAGTAAGTTTTAATTTTATGTCACACGCCAGTCCTTCGTCCATCACAAGCCAAATTCAAACTATGTCAAAGAGCGCATCATCAAACGCAGGGGGTCAAGTTCGACCAAAGTCCGGTCGTCCCGAAGTTCCGATGGCGACTGCGAAGAATTGGTTGCGCGAAATGATGCTCATTCGCGAGTTTGAGTTGCGGTGCATGCAGGCATATCAAGACAAAAAAATTGGTGGTTTTTGCCATGTCTATATCGGCCAAGAGGCGGTTGCCGTGGGGACGATTGCTGCGACCGAAGCACGTGATCCAATTGTGACCGCGTATCGAGATCATGGTCATGCACTCGCGCGTGGGATGAGCCCAAATCACTGCATGGCTGAAATGTTTGGCCGAGTTGGTGGTTGCGCGAAGGGCAAAGGTGGATCGATGCATATGTTCGACCGCGATAACAATCTCTTTGGCGGACACGGCATTGTCGGCGCACAAATTCCGCTGGGGGTTGGTTTGGCCTTCGCAACGAAGTATGAAGATGAAGTCATCAATGCGCAGAAGACTGGGGGCAAGTCAAATCGTGTGACGCTCGCATTCTTGGGAGATGGCGCGCTCAATCAGGGAAGCGTTCACGAGGCGATGAATCTCGCGGGTCTCTTTGATCTGCCAGTGATCATCATCTGCGAGAACAATGGATATTCAATGGGCACTTCGATTACTCGTGGCACAACGATGGGACATCAGATCAGTGCAAAGGCAGAAGCGTACGGAATGGAAGGTGTCGAGATCGATGGAATGGATGTGATCGAGACATATTGGGCGATGAAGGAACTTGTTGAAAAGGTTCGCGCAACTTCGCGTCCGATCTTTGTTGATATGCGTTGCTATCGATTTAAGGGTCACTCGATGTCCGATCCGCGCAAGTATCGAACGCGCGAGGAAGAAGAGCGATATGAACAAGGTGATCCAATCGGTGTGTTGAAAGCCCAGTTGGAATTGCGTGGTTTGACCGAAGATGATCACAAGGAAATTCAGCGCGAAGTTCGGGCAACAGTGAAGTCCGCGATCGATTGGGCGGAACAATCCCCGTTCCCGCCGACAAGCGATTTGTATCGCGATGTCTACCGAGAGAAGTGGGGCCCCTACACGGGGTCGAGCGATCCAGAAATGCTCGGCGGTGCGGAAAACGATTGCAAATTCAATGCGATTGACACCACGATTGATCGAAAGGCGGACCTTCTATGAGTATCGCAACGATGCGAGAGATCGAGTTTCGCGACGCGGTTCGAGAGGCGATGTCCGAAGAAATGCGCAGAGATATTCGCGTGATGTTGATTGGTGAAGAAGTTGCCCAGTACAACGGCGCATACAAGGTCAGTCGTGGAATGCTTGACGAGTTTGGCCCACGGCGAGTGATCGACACTCCCATCAGCGAATCTGGTTTTGCCGGCATGGCAATCGGTGCCGCGATGATGGGACTTCGGCCAATTGTCGAATTTATGTCGTGGTCTTTCAGTTTGGTTGCGGCAGATCCGATTCTCAACAACGCGCCAAAGATGCTTTATATGTCTGGCGGACAATTTGGTTGTCCGATTGTCTTTCGCGGCAACGACGGCGCGGGCGGTCAACTTGGATCGACGCATTCGTGGAGCGTCGAAGGACTTTTCTCGAACGTTCCAGGTATGAAGATGGTGATCCCATCCAACCCATACGACGCAAAGGGATTGATGAAGACTGCGATTCGCGATGACGATCCTGTTTTCTTTCTCGAGAGTGAACGCTTGCTTTCAATGCGTGGCGAAGTTCCTGAGGAGGAATATCTCATTCCATTCGGTCAAGCGCGGATTGCTCGTGCAGGAACTGATTGCACGATTGTTGCATTTGGTCGAATGGTCAACATCGCCCTCGAGGTTGCTACAGAGCTTGAAAAAGAAAACATTTCCTGCGAAATCCTTGATATGCGAACAATTCGTCCGCTTGATGCGGCTTCGATCATCCGCAGCGTGAAGCGAACTGGAGTATGCGTTGTTGTCGATCAATCGTGGAGCTTCGGATCGCCAGGATCGGAAGTTGCCGCGCTTGTTCACCGAGAATGCTTCGATGATCTGGACAACTATGTTCACCGTGTGCACTCGGCTGATGTTCCTGCTCCATACGCACACAACCTCGAACAGGAGTATCTTCCCAACGCGCGAAGGATTGCGGAAGCGGTGAGGTCTTCTCTTTATCGTAGTTAGCGCTTCGCGAAGGATGACCAGTTCAGGATGATCACTATGCCAGTTCAATTGACCATGCCAAGACTCTCGGACACGATGGAAGCGGGGACTATTGTTCGTTGGAATGTCAAAGAAGGTGACAAGGTCGCTTCGGGTGATGTGGTCGCGGACGTCGAAACTGATAAAGCCACAATGGAAATGCCAGTCTTTGACGATGGCGTGATCAGCAAGATCATGGTCGAAGCCGGCAGACAAGTTCCTGTTGGAACTCCCATCGCAATCATCACAGTCGATGGCGACAATGCTGGTTCCGTGGCGCATATTGCGGCTGAGCCTGTCGCCGTCGTCGCGTCGGCAACTGCAGTCAACACGGCACCCGCAAAGACTTCGGTCGCAGCGCCGACTGCAAATGTTTCAGTACCGAGCGTTCAGTCCGATGCGGCTCGTCATCGAGTTTCGCCACTTGCACGAAGAATGGCTGAAGAAATGGGCATTTCCGTTTCATCGCTCAAAGGCAGCGGCCCAGGTGGCAGAGTCGTCAAGCAAGATGTTCTTGCCGAAGCAGAGCGTCTGAAAACTGGTGGCGCACGGCGTATGGATCTCGTGCATGTTGCGCCACCCTCGCAATCTTCGACAGCAGTTGTACCGATTGGCGCAGGCGCAAGCGAAGTCATTCTGACCGGAATGCGTCAAGCGATTGCGCGAAGACTTGTTGAAAGCAAATCAACCATTCCTCATTATCAAGTGACGATGCGATTCAATATGGATCCGCTGCTCGAATTGCGCACAATGTTGAATGTGCAACTCGAGCCACAAGGAATCAAATTGAGTGTGAATGATTTCATTGTTCGAGCATGTGCTTTGGCGATGACCGCGCACCCATTCTTCAATGCATCGTGGGCTGGTGATCGCATCATTCTGCACGGCGACGTGAATATCGGCGTTGCGATTTCACTTCCAATGGAACGCGGCGGTGGTTTGGTCGTTGCGGTGTTGACGCAAGCTCAGCGCAAAGGTTTGCGCGAAATTTCTACGGAAACTCGCGCACTTGCAGAAAAGGCGCGGACGCGCGGACTTGGCCCAGAAGATATGGCGGGCGCGACATTCACGATCTCCAATCTTGGAATGTTTGGCGTCGATCATTTCACAGCGATCATCAATCCTCCAAACAGCGCGATACTTGCGTGCGGGGCAGCAGTCGAACAGCCCGTTGTTCGCAATCATCAACTCGTTGTTGGTCACGAGATGCAAGCGACGCTCAGCCTCGATCACCGTGTGATCGACGGTGCGATGGCGTCTGAGTATCTTCAGTCCGTCAAGCACAACATCGAGAACCCAGCGACCCTCTTGGTGTGACGCGCTTTCGGCACAGCGCCACGAAAAAGTTTTTATTGTAAAAATAGGCAGTTATAAAAGTTATTTTTTGACTTTTAGACTTTTGAGATTATTATTGTCATAGTCTGACTAGGCTGTTATCTGTACGATTCCAAATATGAAATCGCCATTTCTTTCGCTCGTCGCCTCGGTCGCAATGACCTTCGGCTTTTCAAATTCCAGTGTGCAGGGGCAGTGTCCGGCAGATGTGAATCACGATCAACAAGTCGATGCCATCGACCTCACCGCGGTGCTGAGCGCCTGGGGAACGGACGGCTCTACGACTGGAACTGACTTCAACAACGACGGCTTCGTCGATGGAGTTGATCTATCTATTCTTTTCTCTGGTTGGGGTCAGTGCGCTGGTCCAACCTGGGCGACTGTGTTGGAATGGGTGCCAGATGCCGCCGTGGTGACCGATGCGAATCTTCGCGCGGCGATTGTGGCAAGTGGATTTCCGTGGCGCGTGCGCGACATCTCCAGCAACATCGAGATGTTGTTGGTTCCACCGGGAACATTCACGATGGGGTGCACCCAGTCGATTTCGTATAATTGCTATTCCGACGAAAGCCCTTTGCATCAAGTGACTCTGACGAACGCATTTTATATGGGTCGTTATGAAGTGACTCAGGCTCAGTGGACTGCGAAGATGGGTAGCAATCCAAGTCATTTCTCAGGATTCCCCGACAGCCCCTCGCGTCCTGTCGAACGCGTCTCTTGGAATATGCTCGCAGAAGGATCTACATCATTTATGTCTCTGACAGGTTTGCGCTTGCCGACTGAAGCGGAGTGGGAATATGCATATCGGGCGGGAACAACGACAGCGTTTCACCGTTATCTCGGACAACCAACTGGCTTCAATACCGACAGCCTTCTTGTCAACATTGCGTGGTACTCCGCGAATGCAGGCAACAAAACCCACGCCGTCGGCGGCAAGTCTGCCAACGCGTTAGGCCTTCACGATATGTCAGGCAATGTTTCGGAGTGGTGCCAGGATTTGTATGGCACTTATTCAAGCGCTGCGCAAACAAACCCCACAGGACCCGCGACAGGTTTGTCCCGTTTGTTGCGCGGCGGCGGCTGGTTCAACAACTCCTTCGGCTGCCGCGCGTCGTGGCGCTACGGCACCTCGCCCGACAGTGTCTACTACGAGTTCGGTTTCCGTGTCGTGAGGAATCCGTAGGACGAGTCCGCGGCCTTCGCCGCGGAGGCGTGGCTTATTCCGCGGTCTTCGCCGCGGCGGGAGCAAATCGTGATTTCTCTGCGTCTGCGGGCGGCTGTCGATCTTTCATTCTGTCGTTGCTGGAAGATCAATTGCGAGACTCACAAACTTCCGCTGCCTCACACGCTCATTACCAAGTTGTCCGCACGCGGCCATTGCCGTTCTTCCCTTGGTTCGTCGACGCTTTGTGAATTGACCATTAGCGATCGCTCGATCGACAAATGCATCAACCGTCGCATCGTCGGGGGCAGGCCACGGACTGTTGCGCCGCGGGTTATATGGAATGACATTCAAAGAACAACGGATTTCCCGCAGGAATTCGCAGACTGCGTCGGCGTGTTCCAGCTTGTCGTTCACGCCAGGAATCAGCACATATTCCACGCAGAGCGCGCTTGTCGGTCTCTTTGGAAAGTCCGTCATCGCTTTTCGCAACATCGACATGGGCTCCGAACGATTGATCGGCATGATCGAACTTCGAATCTCATCGTTGGGCGCATTGAGACTGATCGCAAGACCAACTCGGCGAAGACCATGTTCTTGGATGAACTCTCCCAGAGCGCGGATGCCAGCGGTACGACCAACCGTCGAAACGGTGACGCGCGAACATCCAATTGCAGGTCCATTCATATCACAGAAAATTCGAATTGCTTGCAGAACGGCGTCAAGATTATCCATCGGTTCGCCCATTCCCATAAAGACAATGTTGGCGATATCGAATCCGCCGGATACGGCACGAGTTTCATCTTCGAATGGGTGGGGGACTCCAAAGCGTGCGACATGCAATTGCTGCACGATCTCTCGCACGGAAAGACTTCGCATCAATCCCATCTGTCCCGTCTCGCAGAATTGGCAACCCATTGCACAACCAACTTGACTGCTGATGCAGAGGGTTCGGCTGAATCGCCCGCCGCGGTGAGGCATCGGAATGATGACACTTTCAGTTTCCAGATCATCGCCAACTGGAAGCAGAAATTTCATTGTTCGTTCGTCAATAGTGTGTTGAAGCGTTGCTGGAGGATCTTGCGCCATCCAGTTTGCACGCACACCTTGGCGGTGGTACGCGCGGTATGCGCCAAGCGATTCATGCTTTGATTTTCCAATCGTCAAAGCAGCGTCGATAAATTCTCGACTCGTCAGCGCGAGTGGATCCGGCAAAATGTTTGGCACGGCTTTCAAGGTCATCACAGATTGACCATCCTAACTGTTCGACCATCGTGGAAGTGCCTACACTTGGCTCCATGCATCTCAAGCGCGACGGACACGAACACGGCCCACCGATTGTTCCTGTGAAATTTGTTTTGGAAGATTCCGCCGGACTGACTGGCACCGATCGCACGGAATGGGATTTGATGGGAGGTGAAGGTGAATCTCTGCTTGAAATCGCCATCGATCACGGCATCAATATCGAACATGCCTGTGGTGCGGTCTGCGCGTGTTCAACATGCCATGTGTATGTCGAGAAGGGGATGGACCAACTGACTGAATCGACAGAAGCAGAAGAGGATCGAGTTGAGGAAGCGCCTGGAATTCAGCGCAACAGTCGCCTTGCGTGCCAATGCGAGATCAAGGGGAAAGGCCCGATCGTTGTTCGAGTTCCAGCGTGGAACCGAAATGCGGTGAAGGAAATCCCGCACTAGATTTAGCGCCTGCTGGCGCACAGCCGAAGACCCGCATCGAATCAGAGAGAGCGCGCCTGCTGGCGCACAGCCGAAGACCCGCATCGAATCAGAGAGAGCGCGCCTGCTGGCGCACAGCCGAAGACCCGTTGTTGAGTAAACGCAGAGCGGAAACGCAGAATTGAACTTCCAAATATGAGATACCACGCCGCAGCAATCCAAACCTCATTCGATTGTCCAAAAGATCGCAGTGAAATAACTTCACGCGTCGACCGTATGTGCGATATGGTCGAACAAACCGTCGCAGGATATGAACCTTTCTTCGATGTCCGACTTTTCGCCTTCCCAGAATTCGCCCACGCGGCGCCGGTCTATTTGACCGTTCCAGAACTTCGCAAACATCTCGCGCTTCCTTTGATGAACGAGCATATTGACCGCTATCTCAAACTCTGTCAGAAACTTGGCGTTTTCATTCAAACAGGAACATTCTTGGAAGCGCCCGCCGACCGCGATGACGTTATCTATAACACGACCGTGCTTTGTGGGCCGGGCGGTGTTCGCAGCATCTATCGCAAAGTAAATCCGTGGATCCCGTGGGAAGTGCACGCTTCGCCGCACGATGTTGGTGCGGATCCAGCGACGATGTTTCCAGTTGCGCAAACAGAAATCGGAAATATCGGATGTGCGATTTGTTATGACTGGCTTTTTCCAGAAGCGATTCGCCAACTCGCATTCAATGGCGCTGAAGTCGCCATCCGTGTGAGCGCGTATATGGATCCGTGGGGCGCGACGCCACCGATGGATTGGTGGACGCTTTTCAATCGTGCGCGCGCGGCGGAGAACACAATGTTTGTCGTCGCCGCGAATCAAGGGGCGCAGATGACGGGATATCCGCCGTTTTCGTGGCCAGGCGGTTCGATGGTCGTCGACTTCGATGGACGAATTCTTGCGCAGGCTGACCCAGGTCCTGGCGAAAAAGTTGTTGTCGCACCAATCGACATCGATGCACTTCGCGCCGAGCGTGAACGCAGACGCGGTCACGATATGCGCGCGCATCTGCGGACCGAGGCATATACATATCTCAACGCGCCTATCTTTCCGCGGGCGGGCAAGTCCGTCATTGATATTGACGGAAATAATCGCCGCATTCAAGAGGCTCGCCGTGCGGCGAAGAAACCGCAGACTCCAAATCAAACTGGGAATCAAACTGGGAATCAAACTGGGAATCAAGCTGGGAATCAAACTGGAGGTAAAAGCAGGTGAGTCATCGAAGGTTGATGTCCACTGTCCTTTGCTGTTGCGCGTTTTTCTTTTCGCTCGCTCGGTGCAGTGATTCGCCGTCAAATCAGCCGCCATTGACGGCCGAATATGTAGACACGCTCAACATCGGCGCGGGCTTGATGGGTCAGTTTGAATTTACGAAAGCGCAAACAGCATTCGCACAAGCGGTCGCACTTTCGCCCGACAATCCATACGGTCAACTTGATGTAGCAATTTCAATACTCAATCAAACGAGTGATGACGCACAGGATCGTGCAATCGCACTCTTTGCGCCGCTCTTGAAAAATCCGCTCGTCGGCACTCACGCGAGTTACTGCACAGGTCTTGCGCAACTTTTTCTCGGCCGTCCAAGTGAGGCGCTTCCATATTTCCTTGCGTGTGCCGAGTCAAATCCAACCAATGCGCATGCGGCGTATTACACCGCGCAATGTCTCGAACTTGTCGGTCAGGTTGAACAAGCGCTTCCGTGGTATGAGCGATCCGAACAACTCGATCCATTTCTCCGCAGCGCGGTGCTTGGATTGCAGCGCGCCTATGCGCGACTTGGACAAACGGAAAAATCCCAGCAGATGCTGGCGCTCTTTGATCGACTTGCGAACAATCCGCGCTCAACGCTTGCGGAATTCAAGTACACGCGTATGGGTTCACTTGGTGAAGTGATGTTGCCGACTCTGACAGGAACTGCGACTTTGCACGATGGGCAAACGCTGCCATCTGGTCCGCTCTTTTCTGCGCCAACTTTTATGAAAATCGCCAATTGGGATGGACCGAAAAGGTCATTCGGTTTGCAGTCCACGGTGGATATCAACGGTGATGGTCAGACAGATCTTATGTGGTGGACTCTTGATGAGAAGAATCACAGATCGCTTATGCCTCTTCTGTCGGTCACACAGACCAATGCACCCGAAGCATCCGAATCTTGGCGCGCAATTCCAAATCATCCTCTTGCGCGGATTCAAGATGTTCAGCAAATGAAGTGGGGGGATATCAACAATGATGGTCGTGTAGATGCGGTCGTTACGTCGTCAATTGACTTGAATATTGATGAGCCAAAACGTACGTCGAAAACATCGTGGTACGAACAAGGCGCCAACGATCAGTGGGAAGAGCGATCATTCGGCGAGTCTCTTCCCGCGAACGCCGCAGTGCTGGCACTTGCGGATCTCGATCACGATGGAGATGTCGATCTGATTGTGGCGGATACAACGCAAGACGAAGCAAACCATCTACGCATTCTTTACAACCGGCTTGATGGCACTTGGGAGTCTGTCGAGTTGCCGCTTGATTCCAAAGTGCGCGTGTCGAATGCGGCAATCATCGACATCGATCGTGATGGAGATTTAGACATCATCGCATCGATGAAACGATTTGCGCAATCGCGTGCCGCAGTCTTTGTCAATGATCGTCTTTGGTCTTGGTCTTGCGATAACAAGAAATACGGCGCATTCGAATCGAGCAGAATTATGGATGCAGTCGCTTATTCAAACAACGAAGATGGCACGCCGATGCTTGCGACGTTGGAGTACAGCCCGAACCACGGAGCAAGTTCTTATTCCGACCTCGCAGTTTGGGCTTTCGAGCCACAAGGTCCACGGCAGATTGCGACTTCGTTCTTTGGCTTGGCACAGTGGCTCGCTGTCGTTGATGTGTCAGGTATGGGGCATCAAAACATAATGGTTGGCGGCACATTTATGAATCGTCTGTTCGATTTGTTTCGCAGCCCGAAGGTATCGGTCATTCTGTATGACGCAGCGGGGCAAGTAATCGAAGAAGTGACGGATCTAGTGGGCAACCGATACGTCGCGTCGAAACCAGCGATTCTCAGCGGAATCGGAGCAGTTTTGTTCAACGACGCCTTTCAAATGCGAGGAGCGGGATCGGGTCGCGCGCCAGTCGCGACGATTTCATTTCGCGGTCGCATCGATCAAGCGCAGCAGATGCGAACGAATTCAAGCGGCATCGGAACATCTGCTGTCGCCCGCATTGGCGGTGAGTGGGTCGCAGCGCGGCAATTGCCTTGGAATACATCAAGCGCGCAATCCACTGATCCTTGTGTCATCGGACTTGGGCTTTCACCAGTCATCGATTTTCTTTCTATTGATTGGCCAGACAGCGTAACGCAAAGTGAAATTGATATTCCAAAGGGCTCGCACACCATCGTGGAAACGCAGCGGCAAATTTCCAGTTGCCCAGTGATTTTCGCGTGGGATGGAACCAAGATGGGGTTCGTGACGGATTCGCTCGGCGTTGGTGGCATTGGATTTCTCGCTTCTGTAACACAAGACGAAAATGGTCGCCTCTCGCCGGTCTACGCACCGCCGCGGCTTTGGGAACGCATCGCCATATCTTCTGCCGCCATCGTCCCTCGAGATGGCAAATACGAAATCGCGCTTAGTGAACCTATGGAAGAGTTGACTGCGATCGACGCTGCTGCACTGAAGGTTTTTGACTTGCCGCCAGGATGGAATTTATCCTTCGACGAACGTATGGGAATCAGCGATCCCCAGCCAACGGGCAGTGCAATCTTCTGGCGCGAATCGATGTTGCCAGTGCGTGCAACTGTTGTGCACGGCGCGGGCGCAGCGATCGACCAAACCGGTGCCTCGCGTGAGAAGGACTTTGTTGCGGTCGATCCTGGGGCAATCGATTCCAGATTCATTGGCCGCACTTCTCAGATGATGACTCTCACTCTTGAATTTCCGCAAGAAATTCAAATTGGCGCAGGCGACCCCGTTCTCTTGATGGATGGATGGATCGAGTATCCATATTGCTCAACAAACTTTGCAATGTGGCAAGCGCGCGCTTCAACATCCCCGCCAACATTCGAAGCACTCGATCCCGCGACGGGTTTGTGGATCACGCTCGTGAAGGAATACGGATATCCCGCTGGTATGCCCCGTGAAGCGGCTTTCCCAATCGCTAGAAATTCTCTGCCAAAGAATTGCACCACGCTGCGCATCGTGACGAATCAAGAGTTGTATGTTGATCGCTGCCGCATTGTTTGGTCGCAGTTGTGTCCTCAGGCTATCGAGCGCACGCTTGCGCTCAAGTCCGCAGTCGTGCGCGATAGTGGATTTGCTCGGCGAATTCCCGCGCCGCAGCGCCGACCGATTTATAACTATGAGGCGCGCGTGCCGCTGTGGGATTGCCGCAAGCAACCAGGTTGGTATACCGCAACGGGAGTGGAGTGTTCGCCGCTCATCACCACGATCGATGATGCGGTCGCGATCTTCGCAGCGGGAGAGGAAGTTCGTCTGACATTTGACGCCGCTCAGCCGACCCTCGCCGCAAAGTGGACGCGTGCGTTCGTTCTTGATCTCAACGGCTGGTGCAAGGACATGGATTTTCTCACGGGTGATGGTGCGACAGTTGCGCCACTTCAAGTGCGAGATGGAACGAGCGCACCTTCGCCAGAGCGCGCCGCAATGCACGAGAGATTCAACACGCGCTACGAAGCGGGGCGCTGACCGTATTTGATTTCCATTGCATTGATGTCAAATCTCGAACTGCTATTTTGCTTCCACTCATAATTCAAAATTTATATGGTTTTTTAAGTTTCTTGTTTGCACTATTCAAACTGAGCGACAGCAAATCAGTTTCAGAAGGGCCCAGTTTGGGAGATTTTTTGTTCAGCCCCAGTTGGCGAGCAGTATGGCAAGGTCTTGGCCATCGACGGTTCCATCAGAATTGATTTCGCCCAAGCAGCTCGATTCAGCTTTAGGGCATTCTCCCCAGTTTGAGAGCAATACTGTGAGGTCTGCACCATTTATAAAGCTGTCACAGTCGAAGTCGCCTTGAGCGCATGAGAAGCATTCACTCGCGAGGTAGCCACTTTGGAATTCAAACTCCCCACCTTGAATCGGACCGGACGCTGGCTGTCCAATAGTTCCTATAACAGAGAATTCACCTCCGGATGAAATGCCGCCTCCTCCAGAAAGAGAGGAACTAGGAATTTGATAATCGTCAGAATTCTGTGCGAAGGTTTTTTCCTCAAGTGAGGAAAGCGTTGCAGTTGTGGCGAACAAAGCCACAGAAGCAAGTGAAAAAATGCGTTTTTCTAGCTGAAAAAGTGGTTTTGGATTGAGCATTGTTTGGCTTTGCAAAGATGTTTTTTTAAAAGTATCAGCAAATTATTGTGCTTCGAAAAATTGCAAAGTCAATAAATGATAAAAAAAAAAGCAATTAAAATTGACAAATAGAGAAATATGTCACACATTCAATATTGGAATTTGTTCTTCCACTAACAAGAAAGTATCAATATGTTTTTTCAGCGACCTCGTTTGAGCGTTGTAGTTTTATTGTCCGCAGCGCTTGTTTTTGCACCAGTATTGCCTGCCAGTGCGGTTGGAGGCACCCCCGCGGGGACTGCGTTTACATATCAAGGGTTCTTGAGGCAGAACGGACAAACTGCAAATGGATTTTTCAACCTTAAGTTTCGGCTTTACAACACCGCTGTAAATGGCGCTCAAATTGGTCCGGAGGTCGAAGCTATTCAGTCTGAGATTGAAAACGGTAGTTTTTCAGTCGATTTGGACTTTGGCAATGTTTACGATTCGAAGCGTTGGCTTGAAGTGGAAGTCAATGGTACGAAGCTTTCACCCCGTCAGGCAATAATGCCAACTCCGACGGCGTTGTTTGCGTTATCGGGCAATAACGGCCCTCAAGGTCAGCAAGGTGCAACTGGCGCAACTGGCGCAACTGGCGCAACTGGCGCAACTGGCGCACCTGGCGCAGTTGGTGCGACTGGCCCAGCTGGTGCAAATGGTCTTGATGGTGCAGTTGGTGCAACCGGCGCACCTGGCGCAGTTGGTCCAGCAGGAACAAATGGTCTCGATGGTGCAGTAGGCGCAACTGGCCCAGCAGGAACAAATGGTCTCGATGGTGCAGTAGGCGCAACTGGCGCAACCGGTGCAACTGGCGCAACCGGTGCAACTGGCGCAGCAGGA
>SXSS01000016.1 GCA_005792145.1 Planctomycetia bacterium
ATGGTCTCTCCACATGGTCTCTCCAAGTGCCGAGTTGATTGCATGATCGCTCGAACAGACCCAGAATTTTTGCGCGTAGCTCGAGGCGAAGCTCCAGGCGATCTCGTCATCGTCAACGGAGAGATTGTCGATGTATTCACACGACAAATCCGCCCCGCTTCTGTGTTGATCTTCGGTGGTCGAATTGCGGCGGTCCTTCCCGCTGGGGTTGATGTCGCAGCTCGCGAGCGCGTCGATGCTTCTGGAAGAGTCATCTTGCCTGGATTGATTGATGCGCACGTTCATATTGAAAGCATGATGTTGCCGCCATCGGGATGTGCCGAACTTGTCGTGCCCCATGGAACGACAGGGTTGGTTGCGGATCCGCATGAAATTGCCAATGTCTGCGGCATTCCTGGTATTCGCTGGATGATGGCCGATGCGGCAAATACACCGATGCGAGTTTGGTTTACAGCATCAAGTTGTGTTCCTGCAAGTTCGATGGAAACGGCAAACGCCACATTAGAGCGTGAAGACCTTGCGCCACTTTTCGATGATCCGCGAGTGATCGGACTTGCTGAAATGATGAACTTCCCTGGCACGATTGCTGGTGATGCGGCACTGCTTGCAAAGATTGCTTTGGGACTTGATCGACGCGGTCGTGTCGATGGACATGCGCCAGGATTACGCGGTCGATCATTGCAGGCGTATGTTGCTTCGGGACCTTCGAGTGATCATGAATGTTTCACTGCTGAAGAAGCAATGGAAAAAATCTCCTCGGGGCAGCGGGTTTTTATTCGCGAAGGAAGCGCGGCGCGCAATCTTGCCGCGTTGTTGCCCGCTGTTACGCAAGCAAACGCGCATCGGTTTTGCTTGTGTACTGATGACGTACATGCGTGTGAAGTTGTAGACGACGGTCATCTCGATCGTGTCATCCGCAGAGCTGCAGCGATGGGATTCGATGGGCCAACGGCCGTCGCGATGGCATCTCTGCATGTTGCGGAACATTTTGGCCTGCATGAATATGGTGCGATTGCGGCTGGCATGGCTGCCGATTTATCGATCGCCACAATCAAGTCTGGAAAGTGGAGCGACTTGAAAATCGACGCTACTTTCGTCGGCGGTCGATTGATTTCAGAGTCTGGAAGATGCGTTCAGAGCATTGCGACAATTGACATACCTTCTTTTCTGCGGAAGACGGTTCGTCTGCCAAGTGGCTTCAGCGAAAAATCATTTGCTCTCGCAGCTCAAAAAGATGTGCCAGCACGAGTTGTTGGAATCATTCCAGGACAAATCATGACCGATTCCAAGCGTGAGATTCCGCGCGTTATTGACGGGGTCTTGCATGCAGATGTGACTCGGGACCTGTTGATTCTTGCATCGATCGAAAGACATGGGCGTGGAGGAAAAATCGGAATTGGCCTTGTCCAAGGATTTGGACTTCACAGTGGTGCGATCGCGAGCACAATTGGTCATGATGCGCATAACTTGAGCATTGCTGGTGTCGATCCACGCGATATGGTTGTTGCGGCGCAGAGACTTGCAGAAATCGGTGGTGGCCAATGTATTGCGCAAGGTGGAAAAATCCTGGCGGAACTGCCGCTGGCAATTGCGGGATTGCTTTCAGACCAAACACCAGATTCTGTTGCGCGAAGTCAGCATGCAATGCAGAAAGCGTATGAATTGCTTGGTGGAAAACTTTCTGATCCATTTATGCAATTGGCATTCTTGCCACTTTCGGTCATCCCCCACTTGAAGGTTTCTGATTGTGGAATCATTGATGTCGATGTATTTCGCATCGTTTCTCTGCAAGATTGATTACGGGAATTCCGGCAAATAATTTTACGAATCCAACAAGAGTGCGATCCATAGTGCGAAGAGCATCGCATGAACGATTCCCTGCATCATGTTCGTCTTACCTGCTCCAAAGTGAAGGATGGAGAGAACCATCGTTGCCGCCAAGAGGCAAATTTCAGGAGGTTCAAGTCCCAACTCAACCTTTCGGCCAAACAACATTGCAACAAACAGAACGGCTGGAATTGTCAAGCCAATCGTGCTGAGTGCGGAACCATGCAGAATATTTATGGTGCGCTGAACATTGGAACTAAATGCAGATCGAATTGCAGCGATCCCTTCTGGAAGAAGCACAAGGAACGCGATGACAACTCCCTGCAATGCTGGAGGCAGATCGTTTTTCACCAAGAAACCAACAAGAAGATCGCCCAATGATTCTGAGAGCAGGACGACAGAAAACAATGCAATCAGCAATAAGCAGATGGACCTCCAGAGTGGCGCGTTCGCCAAATCACCATGACCAACATTGGTCTTCGCCTCTTCACGAGAGAGTGTAAAGAAATCTCGATGTGATGAACTTTGCAGGAAAAGAAACGAGCCATAGACCACGAATGATGCGCATGCAACAAAGATGTTCATCTGATTGGACATATATCCGCCAGGTTCTGCGGGGGTAAAACGCGGCAACACAAGACCAAATGTGCAAATCGCTCCGGTCACACCAAGGTATGACGAACTTGATTGGGCATTGAACGGTTGCTCTCGTTTACGTAAAGCCCCTGCGATGAGAGCCAATCCAACCAATCCATTCAAGATCATCATCAATGTTGCGAACATTGTGTCGCGTGCAACAGTGTCCGAAGCATCTCCAGTCATCATCACGCCAATGACGAGGGCAACTTCGATAGACACAGCGGAGAGAGTCAATACCAAACTCCCAAATGGATCGGGCAATTTGATTGCAACAGCTTCAGCATGTTCGGATGCACGAAGAGCGCACCACAGAATTGCAATAAAAACCATTGGAAAGACATAGAACGGTGGATTGACAACATGTTCTGTTGGCAAAGCGCCGTGTGAAGCCAAGCCAAACCACTCAGGGCGAGCCACCAACATTGCACCAAACCCCAGCCCCGCAAAAACCAGCAGGTCAGGGAGAATTTTCAGTATTGCTTTTCGCTTGGGCATAGGAATAATCTAGCGGATATTGCGTGCTGTCTGCTGTACGCTTTTGGCATGATCCAATTTTTACTTTTCTACGTTGCGCAGATTGCTTTGATTGCCTCATTGCAAGCGCAAACTGGGGCGGCGAGTGCTGTACGACCCCCACTCACATTCGAGTCTCCAATGCCTATTCCAGATATCGAACAGTGGCCTCGCGGTGTCGCGCCTGATTTCAAAGATCAGTCGAAAACTTTCTTGATTTCGTTCTGGTCTTCGGCTATTACCCCCGCGCGTGAGTCTTTAAAGCAACTTTCAAAATTTTCAGATGAATATCGGGATCAAGGCTTAATTGTCGTCGCAGTCACAGAAGAACCCGCTGATGGAATCCGGCCTCTTTTAGATTCGCCAAAGTACAAAGAAGGAATCCAATTTGCGATTGGATGCGATCCAGACCGAAGCACATACCGACAATTTATGTCCGAGTCGTGGCAAAATACTTTACCGACTGCGTTTCTTGCACGAGCTGGCAAGATTGTTTGGATTGGAAATCCGCGTGATGCTCAGGATGTTCTCGCCGCTGTGTTTGCCGGGAAGTGGACGCCAGAAGGACGCAAGGAAATATATGAACAACGCGCAGCCGCAACCAAGCGCTTTATGGATTTTGAAAAAAAATTAGAAATTTTGATAGACCGCCGTCAATGGGATGCGGCTCTTGAAGTCATAACTGAAATGGAAAAAGATCCCAACAAATCTCTCGCGCGCGAAGGTCGACTCTTGCGGGTCAGCATATTGCAACAAGCTGGCAAGACATCTGAAGCCCTCGAACTCTGTGATGATCTCGTTGCAAAAACGAAAGATTGGGAGGTTGCATCAGAAGTCGCCAAGATGTTGGCATCGCCACTCTTTCCAAAACCAGACCTTGCACGTGCAACCATCGCGGCGCTGCGTGGGATTTCGTTGTCTAGAAAACAAGAAGCACTTGCGTATTTCGCGCTTGCAGAAGTCCAAATGCGTAGCGGACAAAAAGACCTGGCAATACTTTCCTTGGACAAATCCCTGTTATCAGCTGATCGTGACGAGATCGACCTGATTCAAGATCGACTTGCAGAGATTCGCACTCCCCCGTCATCCACGCCTCCAACTTCCAAGCCAGAGAATCCATAGATGAAATTATTGACTTTTGATCAATTGGGGATATAATTTTTCTATGTTTGAATCGATCGTGACAAGAATCGTAGTGATTCTGACTCTTTTGCTTGGCACCGCAGGCTTAAGATCGATCCATATATCCACTGCACATTGCCACGAAAATCACGCGATTTCCGCGGAATGCGATCACGATCACTCGATTTCCGCTGAATGCGACCACGACCACGATCTTGCTTCCTGTGATCATCTCGAGCCTTCAAACGAAAAAGATTCTCATACCGACACAAATGGGCAAGACGAACAAAGTTGTGAAACATGTGTTGCACTCTTGGCTCTTGCGTTTGAAACAACTGATGCGCCTGCGCTCTTTCTGACAGCACAGATTTGTGAAACAGTGTCAGCCACTTCAGTTGTGGCTCCCGCTGATTGCTCGCTTAGCGCCAATCGCGCAAGACCTCCGCCGATCGCCTGATTCGGCGTCTGAGGTTTCCAAGCAGAACTTGCTCTGCTTTCCATATTTCTAGGATTTATTGACATCATGCTTTGCGGCTCTATTCGATCATCTTCGGTTGGTGTACGCGCGTTCACTTTGATTGAACTGCTCGTGGTCATTGGCATCATCTCACTTCTGGTTGGATTGACTTTCCCAGCGGTTGGAATGGTGCAAAGATATTCGCATATCGCCGGAGATCTTTCCAATCTTCGCGGTCTCTCGATGGCACATGCTGCATATATGAATGTGTTTAAAGATCATTTTGTTGATGCTGGGTTGCCACATGGCGGAATCGGAAATATCAAGAACTCCTTCGTTCATACGCTGCGCCCTTATTACGGGGGCGTCATGTCGGTGAAAAGTCCCTTGGACATTTCTCCACACTGGTCACAAGATGTTGGAGAATCTGGGACTCCAGTTGGAAGCGGCGCATCGGCTGCGTACCGCCAATCGAGCTATGGATTGAACAACTATTTGTCGCGCAATTATTCACCGATGGTGGCGCTTGGTGGATTGGGGTCTGGTGTCGATTCGATGAATGGCATTCGAGATCCAAGCAAGATCGTTTGCTTTCTGTTGATGACCGAAAAAGGTTCATTTGCCTCCGCAGATCACCCACATATTGAAGAGTGGTGCTCGCTTGCGGAACTTGAAGTACCAAAATTTGCTGCAACACAGGTGGCAATCAATGCAGCAGACCGCCAAACTCCCTCACGACCTTCCAAATCCAATTGGAGTTTTCTTGACGGGCATGTCGCAACAATGGAATTTGACGATGTCTATCAGGATTGCGAACACAATCGATTTGATCCAACCTTGCCATGAAAGGTCTACACAAATGC
This sequence comes from Planctomycetia bacterium, assembly GCA_005792145.1. GTDB lineage: Bacteria > Planctomycetota > Phycisphaerae > Phycisphaerales > SM1A02 > F1-60-MAGs104. The sequence continues at coordinate 5,422 of SXSS01000016.1, forward strand.
ACAAGTCAACAATAAATTTTATTGCTTCATTTACGCTGCTTACGACAGCCTCAGTAAACGCATCCGCCCAACACATAAGCGATGTCGGCGTGGCAAAAAACGCGGTCGGGCAATTGACAACCAATACAATTGGATCAGGCGGATTTGAAGGTGCACGGCGCGTTTTTACAGCCACCTTTGGCGACACAGGAATTGCAAACTTCACTGGGAATCCAGGCTTCGACGCGCTTCCAGGTGCGTTCAATCCTGCGTTTCGAATTGGCTTCAATATTCGTTCTTCACTTCTTGTTTGGAATGGAAATGGATTTTCGCAAACCGATTCTGGTGGGCCACTCTTGGGAGAAAAGCTCAAGATGTCCTTTCTCTCGGCGAATGTCACGACAGCTGCGTCGGCCGTTGCAGGATTCTCGCTTGCCATCCAACCAGATGGAGGATGGCATCGGCACTTCTCATTCACAATTCTTCCAGCATTCGGATTCACTGCCCCCGATGTGGGAATCTATTTGCTTGAACTCGAATTGTGGCCAACTGATCCATCGCTTTCAATGAGTGAACCATTCTGGATCGTGATGAACCAAGGATCCAGCGCTGCCAATCAGGAATTGGCCCAGAACTGGGTCGAAGACAATCTCGCTTCAAGCCCGTGCCCTGCAGACTTTGACCTCGACGGCATTGTCGGGGGATCTGATCTTGCAGTCCTCTTGAGCAATTGGAGTGGATCAGGAAGTGGCGACATCGACGGCAACGGAAACGTTGACGGTGTCGACCTCGCAACGCTTCTGAGCGCATGGGGATCATGCCAATGAAATCTGCCAAACAATTTTCAAAAACTTCGTGTCGATTCAGATCTCTACCTCTTTATAAGGACTTGTTATGAATTGTATTTCTTATCGTTCAGATCACATCATCCCAATGGTCATTACTGGCATTCTTGCCTGCGCATCATTTGCATATGCGCAGGGTGAGCCACACATTGATCCGTTCATCTGGGCACAGAATGGCCAACTGCAAACTGCGAGTTGGGCAGCATCAACAGACACAATTGTGGATTCAACTGCAAGAGTCTTCGGCGCAGACTTCGGGGAAGACCCCACATTTCCATTTGCAACTGAAGATCCTGGAATTGGATCGAACCTCTTGGGTTCGACCATCAATTTCAATGTACTGACTGGACTTTCAAATTGGAATGGAAGCGAATTTGTTTCATTCACCGATGCGACTGTTACAGCGGAATTTGGTGGCGCATCTGGAAACACAACAATCGGAGGTGGGTTTTCATTCCTCGTCGGCGAGGGATTGCATTTGCATCCGTCATACTTCATCAATGGAGTCAGCGGACTTGATCCAGCAAATGGCATCTATCTCGTTTCGCTCAACGCCACTTCCTCTCAATATGCTGCAAGCAATACTTTCTGGTTTGTCTTCAACTTGGGCGAATCCGAAGAAGATCACGATGCTGCGATTGATTGGGTCAATACCAATCTGGTTCCAGCACCTGCAGGATTGATCGTATTGCTTGGTGGTTTTCCAATTGGATTGCGCCGACGACGCCGTTGACTTATTGAAAAAGCGATTCAACTTCCACGAATTTGGTGAGCCGGTACATACGCATTGCGTGTGTATTCGGCCACCATTCGGTGGGAATTGAAAACTGGCGGCACGGTTGACGCACTATGCAGAGCTCGCGCAATCCAACCATGCGGAATCCCCGCAGCATCTTGTTCGTAAAACTGTGGGACAACTGATTCTTCGAGCAATTGATAGAGATTCGCCGCGTCGGATGCATCCTGAAGTTTCGCGTTTGCGCGTTCTTCTATTCCGCCGATATTCCATCCATTGATTCCGTCAGAGGCTTCAGGCCACCAACCGTCGAGAATTGAAAGATTCAGTCCGCCGTGCAGAGGCGGCTTCATTCCACTCGTACCACTTGCTTCATATGGGCGTATTGGCGTATTCAGCCAAACATCACAGCCAGCGATAAGCATTCGACCAACATGCATGTCATATTCCTCGATCAATGCGACTCGGCCACCAAATCGTGCGTCACGAGTCAGATCGAAAATTTGCTGAACAAAAACTTGTCCGGCTTCATCACGAGGATGCGCCTTGCCTGCGAAGATGATCTGCACGGGTCGATCTGCATTGGTCAGGATGCGAGCCAATCGATCCGCGTCGTGAAAGACAAGTGGCGCGCGTTTGTATGTCGCAAACCTGCGCGCGAAACCAATTGTCAGCACATCTTCATCAAGAAGCGAATATGTTTCCGCAACTGCCCCCTGCCCTTCGCCGCGCCGCTTGCACTGAATTGCCAAGCGATCTCTGACGAAATGGACCAATCGATGGCGCAGTCTGCTGCGTAACGCCCAAAACTTTGCGGGGGAAACATCTTCTGCATGTTGCCATCCAGTGGCAGTTGGTGCTTGCTTGGTCAAACGAAGCGCAATCTCGTCCTTCCAAAAACGCTCTGCATCTGGATCGATCCACGTCTTGATATGAACGCCATTTGTGATCGAACCGATCGGGACTTTTGCCGCTGGCACGCCATAAAAATCTTTCCACATTTCGCGGCTCACTTCTCCGTGAAGTTTCGAGACTCCATTGACGCGTTCCGCCAATCGAAGCGCCAGCACAGTCATGCAAAATGTCTCTTTCGCATCGCCCGCCTTGATACGACCAAGATCTGCGATTTGCATCGGCGTCAAACCACTGCGAGCCATCACGCCGGAAAGTTCTTGAACGACCATTTCCGGGTTGTATCGATCATGGCCTGCAGGAACTGGAGTGTGTGTTGTGAAGACAGTTGCCTTGCGTACAGCATCGAAGGATTCTTGAATAGCTCTGCCCGGCGAGTGGACATCGAGAGCGCGCTGGACGGCAGCGAATGCAGCGTGGCCTTCATTGAGATGCAAGACGCTGACGCGTTCGCCAAGCGCTTTCAATGCGAGCACGCCACCGACTCCGAGCAAAATCTGTTGACGCAATCGAAGCAGAGGTTCGCCTTTGTACAAACCCTCAGTCAATAGACGATCTTCAGGAGCGTTGGCTTTCAGATTTGTGTCCAGCAGATAAAGCGGAACTCGTCCAACCCACATGCGCCAAATGCGCGCCGTCACAAGTCGCGAGCCGATTGGACATGCAATTGTGCGGTGCGTGTCTTCGAGTCCCCATCGATTGAAGTCGTACTCTGGATAGAGCACCTGCGTCGAACCATCACGCGACAATTGCTGAATGTAATAACCGTGTCGATACGCCAAGCCTATTGCGACAAGCGGCACTCCCAAATCAGACGCGCTCTTCAGATGATCGCCTGCAAGGATGCCCAGCCCGCCCGCGTATTGTTGGATTGATTCGTGAAGGCCGTATTCACTGCAGAAATATGCAACGCGGAATCCTTCTTGGCGAGCCGCCGCGCCGCGCTGAAACCATGCGCGTTCTCCCAAATATGCGGCTCGTGCGGCAAGTCCGTCATAAACGCGCTTCACAAATATCGGATCGCAAGCCAGCACTTCGAGCCGCGCATGCGTTGTGCGTTCGAGAGTTCCAAGCGGAGAATGATTTGTCGCGCGCCATTCGATGGGATCCAAAGTCTGATAGACCGACCACCCCTCCTCGTTCCATGCCCACCAAAGATTGGAAGCCAAGTCGCGCAAGTGGCCGACAAGATCATCGACGCCGATAGATGGAGATCGCTTTGAACGAGACATGAGTCGAGTATTTGTACCAAATCCACCCCGGCTTGCAGTCAAACGATTCGTCCAGTGAGCGCGGCAAGTGCGTGAAGATTCTTTGCGCTTGAAACACGACGCGCATGCCAATCTGTGCCCAAACGCCAGTCCCAATTTCCTTTGGGAGTTCCAGGAAGATTCATGCGCGCGGAATGATCAAGACCAAGAACGTCTTGCAATGGAATGATTGCCAGTTGCGCTGGCGACTCGAATGCGATGCGAATCATCGCTTCATTTGGTTGGCGCGCAGCGGTCAATCCTGCAAATCGAACAAAGCGCTTTCGCGAAGGACCTGCGAGAGATTTCCACCATCCACGCGTCGTGTCATTGTCGTGCGTGGCGGGATAGACCACGCAATCACGATCATGATGATGAGGAAGTTCGCCAGAATTATCGTGGCCAAATGCGTGGTGCAATACTTTCATTCCAGGCAGTTTGAAAGATTTGCGCAGCGCAACCACTTCTGAAGTCGCCGCGCCAAGATCTTCGGCAACCAATGGAAGAGCACCCAGTGCACGACTTGCCGCCGTGAGTAATTCCTTTCCCGCTTGTGGACGCCATTTGCCGCGCCGAGCGTTGCGCGCTCCCGCGGGGATTTCATACGCGTGATGAAACCCAACGAAGTGATCAATGCGAACTCCGTCGAATCTTCGCAGTGATGCTGCGATTCTCCGCGTCCACCAACGAAACTTCTGTGCGCGGTGCGCAGGCCAGCGATAATGCGGATGCCCCCAAAGTTGACCATCTCTCGAGAAGCAATCGGGAGGTACACCAGTAAGAACTTCGGGGCGCCCACGCCGATCAAGTCGAAAGAGTTCTGGATTTGCCATCACATCTGCGCTTTCCAAAGTCACGAACATCGGAATATCGCCCAACAGTTTGATTCCGTTTGAAGCGCAAGTCTGACGCAAGCCTGTCCACTGTTTGTCGAATTCAAATTGCAGAAATGAGTGGAATCCATTCTTGTCGTTGGTGAATGCGCGCCAACCATTCAGCCATGCAGATTCGCGTTTTTCAAAAGTTCGAAAGGAGGCACTACGAAATCCGCCACCAAGTCTGAAGTTTTCGAATGCCAGCAAAAATGCCGGCTCTTTCGCCAATCGTGCGGCGTCATAATCAGTTTGCGAATGTGAACCAGCGCGATTACTTCTGCGCGAAAACTTGCGCGCTGCCGCGACAGATTCTCGCACATCTTTCTTGGAAAGGAGTCCGTCGTCAGCGAGGAGGTCAAGCGAAAGAAAGAGCGGCTCTCCCGCGAAGCTGGATGTGCTGGCATATGGGGAATTTCCAGGACCAATCGGACCGATTGGCAGCATTTGCCACCATAAAAATCCTGCGCGCGCACACCATGCTGCGAATTCGTGAGCTTTGGGACCAAGATCTCCGATCGCACAAGAACCATCAAGGCTGGAAAGATGAAGAAGAACTCCGCTGGAACGTTTGGCGAGAACGGGGTTGATCAATCCAGTCATGGCTCGAGAATCCAAACACGACCTGAAAGCGCAGGAACAGAGATTCGCGGGAATTCGTCATCACTCCGCGCCGCTCCCTCGCCTCCGAAGATGGTTCGCCAGTATCCAGCACGCGTCCCAACAGAAGTATGCGAGAGATCAATCTGTATGTCGTTCGATGAAGCATTGATTGCAATCAGAATTTTCTCTTCCGCAAGAGAGCGGAGAAAGACCCATGTGTCTTGCGCATCATCATTGAGCACCGTTTCGAACGAACCTCGACGAAGCGCTGGATGCGCCTGGCGAAGAGCGATGATGCGGCGATACCAATCGAAGTGCAGATCATCAACGAAATTTTCTTCGGGCTTTTCGTATGGCTGAAGATCTTTCCACAACATCGGCTTGCGATTGGTTGGATCATCCGCGCCCCACATGCCAACCTCGTCGCCGTAATAAACCATCGGCGCACCCACATAGACCATCTGAACGAGGGCGATCAAACGCGCTTTGCGATATTCCTCCGAGGAAGGCTTTCCCCCAAGATATGCGGGGTTTTCCTGTTCACGATTGCCCTTGTCATATTGCGAATCTGGATGCCTCATCTTGGAAACAATCCGATCAGTGTCGTGACTGTCCACAAGATTCTGAAGGACATAGGTCGACTCTGCTGGATATGCGCGGCGTAATTCCGCCAAACGCCGATCCATTTCGCTGACAGTGATCTTCTGGTTGCGATCGCGAATCCATTGAATAATTGTCTCGGCGAATGGATAATTCATCACCGCGTCAAACGAACGACCATCAAGCCATTGATCAGCGCGCTTCCAGATTTCGCCCACGATGTAAGCGTCTGGATTGATCGATTTCACAAGCGCCCGCCACTCGAACCAAAATGGCATTGCGACTTCATTTGGAACGTCGAGACGCCACCCATCGATTCCATCTGAAGGATCGCCGTCTCCGTTTGGATCCATCCATCTACGAGTCACATTGAAGATGTGCTGCTTGACTTCGTCACTGATAAATCCCTGATCGTTCTTGCGAAAGACCGGCAATTCCATGAAGCCTGCCCAGCCGTCATATTCGAAAGGTTCCCACGATCGAACGCTGAACCAATCTTTGTATGAGCTTTTTTCATGCTTCGCTTGCACATCGCGAAACGCAGGATGCGACGTTCCAACATGGTTGAAAACGCCATCAAGAATGACGCGAATTCCAAGCTTTTTTGCCTCTTTGAGCACATCAAGAAACAGAAGATCGGATGGAGTCCATGTCCATGTCTTGGGGTCGAGAAGATTTTCGACCGCTTCGGCTTTTGCATAATCACCTTGTGTTCCAAATGATTCGTCAATATGCAGAAAATTCGTCGCGTTGTATTTGTGATGACTTGGTGCTTGAAAAATCGGATTCAGATAGATCGCATTGATTCCAAGTTCCTTCAGATATCCAAGCTTGTCTCGAAGTCCAGCGAGATCTCCTCCATAGTGACGAGAGAAGACATCCCACTTGAAAAACGTGTTCCCATTCTGCCCTTCCCACGGACTCGCGCCATACCACTCACTGCGCCAAGGTCGACAGGGCTGAGGATCATTCTTCGAATCTCCATCACGAAAACGCTCCAGCATGATCTGATACCAGACTGCGTCCTTCGCCCATTCAGGCGTGCGGAACATTGCATCGGATGATGTCGTCAGAGAATAAATTCGTTCATCACTCAATCGGCTTACTCCATCAGAGAATAGAAATGTATATGCAATAGGACGAGATGGGGGCACGACAGCAACTTCCCACCAAGAAAACATTTCATCCGATCCAGAGTCGGTCAACCTGCCTTGTCGCCCATCCTCCGATACGAATTCGACATCCTCAACATCATCTCGCAAGGTGCGAACACGCAAGAGCAATTTCCCATCTGGAAGTCGCTGTACAAATGATGCACGCGCTGGATCGTGGAGAATTCCACCTCCTTCGATCTTTCCATCGCCACGCCGCGTCCGCACTGCACCAAGATTTGCTTGTGCGCCGAGTCGAAGCACGCTGTTGTTGCCACCCTGGCCATCACTGATGACTTGATCGTTGCGCGGATCCGACTGCCATTGATCGCCATCCACGACGAATTTATATTGCTGCTGGCCTACGGGCATTTGCACCGTGACCCGCCACACACCGTCATCGCCACGCGACATCGCTGTCGCCTGTGTGTTCCAGCCATTGAACTCACCAGCAAGATTGACCCGCTTCGATGGCTTTGTTGATTGAAAACTGAATTGACATTCGAATGTTCCATCTCCAAGTGGTCGCACTTCGACAGATGGTGGCTTGGAAAATTGGTTCGCATTTACAGAACTCTTAATCTTTGCTTCACGCGGAGGCCACTGAGTGGGTGCCGTCGATTTCGACTGCTGAAGAATTGACGCAGTGCACGGACTCAAAATGAAGAGCGCACATATAACGAAAGGAAAAAAACTGCGAAAGCCAATCTGAAACATAATCGTGATGTTATAGATCAAGAACCGAAAGACCTCTACGACGATCCCCGATTCACTCGCTGAAACTATGCTTGCCTCCGTATGCTTCAAACCAGCGCCCGATTGATCCGAACACTGCTCGCCGTGATGGCAGCACTCTTTGTGATCTGGGCATTCGTGACTGTTGCCGTGCGAGAAACCAAACGATTCTGGAAGAATGACAACCGCACTGAAATCGTGGTGATGCATTGGTCTGGCGAAGGCGGTCAAGAAGAAGACCAAATCGTAGAGGACGCTCTTCGTCAATTCGAGCATGAAAACCCCACGCTTCGCGTTCGCAGAATCAATCCTGGCGATGCGGGCAGTTTTTATACGAAGTTGCAAACGATGATGGCGTCTGGAGATCCACCAGATGTTTTTTATGTTGGCTCGGAGCGATTGCCAGCATTTGTTTCACTTGGATTGATTGCGCCACTTGATGAGTTCCTGAAGCGTGATTCGCAGTTGAATGTGAAAGATCGAATCATTCTTGAAGACTTCTATCCCGCGACTGTGAAGGCGTTTCAATATGACGGAATACAAAGCGGAGAAGGTGCGATCTATGGGATTCCAAAGGATTTCACCACAGTGGGTTTCTATTGGAACAAAGATCTTTTCGCTCGTGCGGGTCTTGCGCCACCATCGCAGAATTGGACTTGGGATGAATTTATCGCCGACGCTCGTGCGATCGGAAAACTCCCCGATTGCACTGGCGCAGAATTTGTGACATGGCCTGCGATGATTCGCGCATATTTGATGACCGAAGGAGTTGATGTCAAGGGAAGTTCATTCGATGAACCAACAACATCCAATCCAGAAGTTTTCAATGCACTGGATCGACTTCGCTCGTGGCGACACGACGAGAGCCACACGCTGACAAGTGGCAAGAGCAAGATTGCAAGTGGATCAAGCGTTTTTCTGAGTGGAAAAGTTGGACTTGCTGGACCATTCGGTCGATGGGTCGTGCCGAGTTATCGCAAGATTGCACCAAGAAATCAAGGTGGATTTGAGTGGGACTTCGCTCCCCTGCCGCGCGGCAAAGTCGACAGCAATATTGTCCTGACTGTCTCGTGGTCAATCTCAAATCAAAGCAAGCATCCGCAAGAAGCGTGGTCGCTTGTTCGATTTCTTTCTGGCGAACCAACCCAACGTGCGCTTGCTCGACTTGGACTTGCGATCCCAACAATTCGCGCTGCGGCGAAAAGCGAATCGTTCAACGATCCAAATCAAGAACCTGCCAATGACGCTGGCTTTCTGACTGCAGCAGATCATGCGCGCATCGTTGATTGGCCCACAAATCCGCAGTTCGAGGCGCTTTTAGGATCGCGTCTGGATCAAGGACTGAAGACGGGAGATCTTCCGCTGAACGAAGCGATTACAAACTTCGAGCGCGACTGGCGAGTGGAATCGCAAAGCCCGCTTCGCAGTGATTCTTTTCCCGCGATGCCGTGGACCGCACTCGGATTGATCGCACTGATCGCATCACTTGCAGGACTCGCTGTGTGGATTGTGATTCTGCGCCGTGGAAATCTTCCCGCGCATCAGCGATCGGAAGAACGCGCAGGATATTTTCTCGCATCACCGTGGATTGTTGGATTTGCTCTATTTATGGCATTTCCAATTGTCATGAGCTTGGCTCTGGCATTCGCCCGCTGGAAAGGAGTCTCGCCACTCAGTTCCGCGGAATTTGCAGGCACTGCAAATTTCCAACAACTGCTTCAATTCGACCAACGCTTTCGCACCAGTCTTGTCGTCACTGCCTATTACGCAATTCTCGCAGTTCCTGCGGGGCAAATTCTCGCCCTCCTCGCAGCTCTGCTGATGAATGCACGTGTGCGTGGTATCCATCTCTTTCGTGCGGCGTGGTATTTGCCAAGCGTGCTCGCTGGTGTTGGCGTCGCGGTTCTTTGGCGGTGGATCTTTGATTCGGATGGCGGACTGATGAATGCGGCGTTGCAACCCCTGCTCACACCACTTGGCCTGACTGCGCCAGAGTGGTTCGGACAAGATGCGGCGATTTGGGGAGCACCGGCATTCGCATTGATGAGTCTCTGGTTTGTCGGCGGCACAATGATTGTTTTTCTCGCGGGTCTTCAGCAGATTCCAATTGAACTCTATGAAGCTGCATCAATCGATGGCTCTGGACGATTGAGACAATTTTGGTCGATCACTCTGCCGATGCTCTCGCCGATCATCCTCTTCAACGGGATTATGGCGATCATCGCAAGCTTCCAAGTTTTCACCCAAGCATTCGTGATGACTGGAGGCGAGCCCGGCGATCTCACGCGATTTTATGTTCTCTATTTGTATAACCAAGGATTCGAGTTTTATGAAATGGGATACGCCAGCGCGATGGCGTGGATTTTATTGTTGGTCGTGCTTGCACTCACCGTGATCATCTTGCGCACGAGCAATCGATGGGTGCATACCGAAGGACAGAAGTCATGAATCGCTCGCTCTGGAAACTCTTGCAATACGCAATCCTGCTTGCGGGCGCGGCAATCTTGCTTCTGCCGTTGTGGTGGATGTTGGTCGTGAGCCTTGAAACTCCAGAACGCGCGGGATCCGCGATCACAGGAGGGAGTGGACTGTCACTTTGGCCGCCATCGCCACAGTGGGGCAACTATCCACAAGCACTGAGCGAAATGGGATCGGTGCCATGGCAAGGTTTTCTCAACGCACTTGCGAATTCGATCGTCGTCACCGTGCTTGTTGTGGTCGGCACTGTGCTTTCAAGCAGTCTCGTCGGTTTCGCGTTCGCGCGCATTCGCTTCCGCGGCAGTCGCGGACTTTTTCTCTTGATGCTCGCAACAATGATGTTGCCTGGACAAGTGACAATCATTCCTCTCTTCCTGCTCTTTCGCAATCTTGGCTGGATTGATTCGCTTCTTCCGTTGATCGTGCCGGCATTCTTTGGCAATGCATTCTTCATTTTCATGTACCGCCAATTCATCGGGCAAATCCCCGAAAGTTTGCTGGAAGCGGCGAAGGTCGATGGATACACATTGATCGGCATCTGGTGGAGAATCATTCTGCCACTCTGCCGTCCTGTCACTGCGATTTGCGCGGTTTTCACCTTCATCTATGTCTGGAATGACTTTATGGGTCCGCTGATCTATCTGCACTCCGACGAGCAAGCAACGCTTGCCGTTGCGCTCAATTCATTTCGAAATCAGTATGGCGGGCTGGAGGATGTGCACCTGTTGATGGCGGCAAGTTTGGTCACAATGGTTCCATGCATTCTGCTTTTCGCAGCATCACAGCGTCACTTTATCGAAGGGCTCGCTCGCGGAGCAGTCAAGGGATAGCGCGAACAATCCCGCGCTAGGCTCGAAAGATCCCGCCAAACGAATCATTGCGAGCGAACCGGCTGGTTGTAATTTGCGCGCAGCCACTGCACCGCATTCTCGGCGTTCTGTCCCTTGACGGTCAACATTCCGCTCTGAGACATCAGCGCATCAACTTCTGCTTGCAGTGCATTGACATCCGACTTGAATTCTGGATTGGTCCTCATCAAAGGATTTGCAGCAAGTTCGTTCGCTACCCTTTTCGCACTCGAAGCCGCGTCGCTCGCCTGCCGATACAACTGCAAGACAAGATTCCATGCGTCGATGGCAGTATCAGAATTCTTCCGCCAAGAGAAGGTCCCTCCAGAACTCGACCTCCAACCACTTCTACCCCAACTGCGCGAATAGGAACCTTGAAATTGCTGTCGTCGAGGATCGGCTTCGCGTGCGATTGCTTCTGCTTCGATCATTGCGCCAGTGAGATTCATCGCAGTCTTGATCGCATTGAATCCTCTTTTGATAGTGAAATGCAGGTTGTCAGATTCTTTTTGCTTCAAAGCCTGAATCTCTTGCAAGATTTTTTCCCCGACACCAACTTGGACCTGCCAACTCTTCACCCCAAGCGCGGGACCAATTTGTTCAAGACCTCCAGTGACACCGAGGGCTATTCCAGCAGTCACAAGTTGCGCTCCAGTCATTCCAGTGAGTGAATCTTTTCCGCTGCTCAACTGAACAGCGTCGACTCCAGCTGGCGCACTTTCAGCAGCCTCTGGACATCCATCGCTCCCCTTCCACAAGAAGAGATCGACCGAGGGATCGAGCAACCCCTTCAAGACATTCTTTAAATAAGGACGATCCGACGCACGCGAGGTGATTGTGGAAAGATTCGTTTGAATCTGCTGAGCAATGTTCGCATCCGAAAGATCCGATCCAGGCGCCCAGTCCATCACGATTCCATCCGCACTTGGATTCAAGACAATTAAATAATCGCAAAGCACGGGCAGAACTGCGCCAGGACCTTCCACTGAACCAAACACACCGATGACTGGCATGATCTTGCGAATCTTCAGAATTTGATCTGCAAGCACGGCAGTATCCGGCTGCGTTCCACCCGTGACATTGAATTGAATCACGAGCGCATTCACACGGCGCGATGCGGGCGAACCTTTGATAAAGACTTCAAGCGCTTCTGTGATCGTTGCGTCACCAATCGCTCCATTGAGTGGAAGAATTGCGTATCGCAATGTTGTCGATAGCTTGCGATCGCGTGAGCACTTTGATGTCGGCGGCACTGCGTCCATCGGACCGTCTTGCGCGCCGACTTCTGCTGGCGGCACGGTTGCGGGAGCTTGCGCGTTGGAAGTTTGCGATTGAAGGCAAAGAGCAAGGGCAAGAAGATTGAGAGTGATTGGATAAATAATGTGGGTCAACTGTTTCATGGAAGTGATGTTGTACCTCATCTCGCCTGATAGGTAACCTCATTACTTCCAATGGCAACAGTTGAATTGAAAGCGGTATCGAAGATCTATGGAACAACGGTTCGAGCTGTTGATTCTGTCGATTTATCCATTGCGGATGGCGAATTTATCGTCCTAGTTGGCCCTTCGGGGTGCGGCAAGAGCACAACTTTGCGCATGATCGCCGGATTGGAGGATCCTTCTGGGGGAACTATTTCAATCGGCAACCGCATCGTGAATGATGTACCTCCTAAAGACCGAAACATTGCGATGGTCTTTCAGAACAACGCGCTCTAACCACATCTGAATGTTCGACAGAATCTTTCCTTTGGACTTGAACGCCGCCGCACTTTCAAAAGTCGCTGGCGTGGCATTTGGGATTCTGCTTACCGCACACAGCGTCACACCGAGCGCCTTGCGATCACAGCACGAGTCGATGCAGCTGCGCGCACGCTTGGTATCGAACATTTGCTAAATCGACCGCCACGCGAACTCTCCGGCGGTCAAAGGCAGCGCGTCGCCGTTGGGCGAGCGCTCGTGCGAGATCCAGCCGTCTTTCTCTTTGATGAGCCGCTTTCAAATCTTGACGCGCTCTTGCGTGGCGAAATGCGTACCGAGCTTCGCATCCTGCACCGCAGTCTGCAAGCCACGATGGTCTATGTCACACACGATCAAGAGGAAGCGATGAGTCTCGCAGATCGAATGGTGGTGATGAAAGATGGCATCGTCCAACAAATCGGTTCTCCGGCGGAAATCTATGAGCGCCCAGCAAATCGTTTCGTCGCTGGATTTATAGGAACTCCGCCGATGAATATGTTCGAGGGACGCTTGACGACCGACAGCACTGGCGGCTTCACTTTTCACTGGAATCAAAGCGAATTTCCGCTTTGTAAGCGATGGGTTGCTGCCGAACTTTCAGCAATTGGCCAGAACTCTCTCACGCTTGGAATTCGGCCGGATCGACTGACGATCGTGCCCATTGACGAGAAACAAGATTCGCCATGCGTGACTGGTCAGGTTGTCACTATCGAACGATATGGGCCTCTTGCAGACATCGTCGCACTGGTCAATGGGACGCGCGTCATCTCGCGAACCGCGGCAGACGCACTCGGTGCAATTCGTGAAGGAGATGCGATCACTCTTCGACTTGATATGCAATTTGCGCATATGTTTCGCGCGGATGGCTCGGCGGTCACGTCCCCCGTCACGTCCCCCGTCACGTCCCCCGTCACGTCCCCCAGGAACTGAGCAGACTTGTCAGGTCGCCTCCACCGACGATTCCGTTGCCATCGATATCTGCGATCCCTCCGAGAGTTCCCCATGCGGACAACAGCACTGTCAAATCAGCTGCGTTAATCTGTCCATCTTGATTGAGATCTTGTGGTCGCAAAACATTCCCTTGAGAAAATATAACCGCTGAATATGGACCGACCGAAACAAGCGCGCTCTGTTCCAGACCATCCCATGCAACAGGTGAAGTCGATGTCGAGAGACAAAGAGTGTTGGAATAGTCAGCGCTATAACCCGTCCAATCGCTGTTGAATCTGCAATTCCACAGGCCACTACGCGGCATTCCGATGCGATAATTGGACTTTGCTGTCGCGGAAAAATTGACAACGACGATTGTGTCATCCAGATCACCACCCTCCTGCCAACGGTGAAATGCGAGCAATTTATCCGTGTTATTTAGATGAAAAACATTCGTACTGAAACCAGAAAGCCCACGCGTCGATCCCGAAGCATTCGTGCGAAGCTTGATGAGGTCCTGATAGAGCTTGAAGATTCCAGAGTATGTTGTCTTGCGGGACCAATCCAGCGCGACAGCGTCGGTAAAGAATTCATCCTCAAGAAACTCCTGACCTTGAAAAAGCATTGGCACTCCAGGCGCAGTCATCGCGAGCACTGCGCCAAGTGTCGAACGCTTTCGCGCGAAATAGGAACCAGCGTTGCCTGGAGAAATCTCCTCTGGAACTCGCTGCTTGCCATTGGCGACTTCATCATGGCTTTCGGTATAAATGATTCTCTGCTGCATCGATCCGTTGTATGAAAAGGTAATCGCATCGCGCACGGAATACATATCACGGTCGCTGTCGTTTGGGGTGATGAGTGCGCCGCGAATCTTGGGATAGAAGCCAGCATCCCATTGGCTGTCGAAGCCAGCACCCCCTGCTCCAGTCGTCTTGGTGATGTATGGCTCGAGATCCATATCTTCAGCAACCATAAACTTTCCAGGAGCGACCGCATCGACATCGTTGTTTATCACCTGAAGAATTGACCAGCCATCTGGAATGTCCACACCATTCTGATCTGTTCTGCGGATGAACTTCGTTCCGTCAATTCGCAATCCATCCATGCGAAACTCGTTCAGCCACATCATGGCGTTATCCCGCAGGAATGTCCGCACTTCACTGCGACCAAAGTCTGGACGCGTATCTCCCCAAGGGGTCACCGCGCGAAAATCGTTGTAGAAAAAGATGCCGCCCAAACCATTCTGCGACCAACCATCAAACTGCCACATATCCAAATCGTTTGGTCCAAGGTGGTTATACACAACATCAGTCGTCACGCCGATTCCGCGCGCATGCGCGGCATCGACGAATTCCTTCAGATCATTCGGTGTGCCATACGCGCTTTCAACAGAATAGAGATATGAATTGTTGTATCCCCACGAACGATCTCCAGGAAACTCGCTGATCGGCATCAGCGCGATCATGTTCACGCCAAGTTCAACAAGGTGATCAAGCTTTGCAGAGCATTCGTCAAAGTTTGCGGGTGTCGCACCGCTCGCAGGGATGCCATATGTTCCGACATGCATTTCGTACAGGACAATCTTGTCCCATGTTGGCATATTGAAATTTGTCGTTTGCCATACATAAGAGTTTGCGTTATAGACAACAGAATTTCCAACCGATGAGACAAGATCGCGCGCGCGCGGATCGTTTCGCCAAAGTGTCTGCGTTGCATTTTTCACCACAAACTTGTACTGCGCTCCTGCTTGCACATTGGCAACATCGACGGACCAATATCCGTTTCCTTCTGCAAAGAGCGGCAGAGAAGTTGCATTCCAAAAGTTGAATGTTCCAGCGACTGTCACCCCAGTTGCGTTGGGTGCGAATGTTCGAAAAGTTGTTCCGATGAGGGTTCCAGACGCATACGGAATTGCGCCGATACCGGGGCGAGTCGAAAAGGCTGCGAATGTTGTCGACGCAGCGAACAGCGCCACAACCAACGCGGGAATAACAGCGGGAATACCCATCGTGGTTGAAGAATATACCCAAAAGACAGTAAATGCCTATTTTGATGGCAATTTTTATGAAATTTCGAAGTCAATAATTCTCGACACTCAGTGACCAGAATCGAGCTTTTTCGAAAGTTCGATCCCGCCTGGAGGCTGAGGAAACTTTCCATTGAGGATGTCCACAGGGGTCGCATCCGCCCCATACGCCGCTTGGTTGATTTTTTCTTTGACGAGGATGCCAAGACCGCCAATCGATGCGCCACCATACAGGCCCGCCGCGTGGGCATAGGACTTGACTGGAGGCCCGCTCGCTTGCTTTGTGCCAGTGGTCGTCGCGGCTGTCCCTTGAGCGCCGGCATAAAAATAGCTTCCATTTTCGATGAATTTATCGAAGGCAGTGGCGTCATTAAACAGCATCACGATGTCGAGGTGCTGCGCGCCAATGAGCGCGCCGAAATCTCCTTTGACAACGCCGATTGCAATCGGCGCGGACCAACCGCCTGGAAGTTTTTTAACGGCAACACCATTGCCCCCCATCCAACCAAAGACAACTCCCGCTTGAAAACATTTCAGGATTGCAACTCCAACGGCCGATTTCAATTCTTCTTGAGGTATTGGAGCGCCAGAAGTTTGCACGCTTTGAAAGGCATCAGTCCCTTCAGTGATGTGATCAAGCATTGGGCTTTGAGATTTACACCCAATCACTCCGACGATTGCGATCAAAATGAAAAACATCCCCACCGATTTTTTGACATTCCTTGTCATATATACATGCATATAGATACATCTCCTCGTGAGTTGATCTTTCGACGCATCCATACGTCGACCTTGAAATTCTAGCGTTATTTTAGAGGCAAGGACCCCATGCGCTGAGCAACGTGGTGAGATCGGAACCATCCGTCGTCTGGTCGCCGTTCGTATCTCCAGCAGCTGTTCCCCAACCGCTGAGAAGGGTGGCGAGATCAGATCCATCAATCACTTGATCACCATTGAAGTCTGGGGGACACGATGGTGGAACGACTGGGCAATCTGGTTCGTTTGTATCGACCACCAGAACCGCGTATTGATTTCCTTCAATCGTGGAGAGATTTACATTGCGAGGCTCGCCAAGATTGCCCATCGGAGCAAGAGGCGCGAGAAACTGGTTTGACAAATAATCGTGACCACCGCCATTGATCGCAGCGCAAATCTTGATGTTCTTCTGAGTCGCTGCGTCATAACCAAGCAAGGTCAGCGGGATCGACATCTCGATACCCGTGGTGACACCGGCGCCACTTGCATTGCCACCATCTCCATCGACGCCGGCGATATTTGAATTATTGATTGCGACTTTGACTCCATACTTCACATTGTCAATCGGCACTGAACCAGGAGTTCCCGTGCCGATATATGCCCCAATTCCACCGCCTGCAGTCAAAAGCTGCGCAATGTTTGCGTACATTGCAATGGGCGTCCCGCCACAAGTCGTGGTGAGATAAAAATCCGCCGAAAAGCATGTGTCGAAAGTCAATCCATTTCCAGAACCGTCATCACCCATTCTGTTCAGAGCGTTAAAGTCGACATCTGGATTGTTTCCAGGCAGTCGGTTCTGACCACCTGATTTGCAATCAATAAATACTTCTAGTTTATTGAAATTGCTTTCGAGATTGCCGCCGAAGAAAAGATAGAGAACTCCGCCGTTCACAACAGCGTGCAGTCCGTCAAGTTCAGATCCATTGGCTGCATCAACAAGTCCGAGATTGGAATTGCCGAATCCTGTTGTCAGGGCTTGAATGGCAAGATCTTTCGCAGGAACATAGACAGCGTCCAGAGTCCCGTCGACAACTGGAGCCTGGCCGAAAGCCGAGGAAACAAGTGCGCAAGGAACAGCCGCCAAGGCGGCAACAATAGATATATGAGTCAGCATTCGAATCTCCTTACGCAGAAAGATATCCCGCTTTACTCTGGAAGCAAATGAAAATTATTTTTTTTAAGTCAGCGAGCCATACCGACCACAACAACTCCTCCAAGAGCGATCTCAGCCGCCTCGGCACGCAGAAGGAATTCTCGTGGCAATCGCCGATTTGGCGCCAATTCCGCAGCTTTTGTCAGCAATTTGACTGCATTTACAAAGTCGCCCTGTCGCTCAAGGAGCATCCCCTTCAGCAAATATCCATCGCTCAGCTTGGGATTGCGGCCCATCAAACGTCGAGCGCACGAATCGGCGCGCTCGATATCGCCGACCATCCAAGCGATGTATCCCAAAGCTAAATCGTGTTCAAGCGTGATGCCCTGTTGTTTGCCCTCCGCAGAACTCTCGAAGGCAACCAACAAGTCGCGAGCTTCAAGCGCACGACCAGTCATCGCAAGACATCGCGCGCGAATGCGGAGCATGTCGTCGCGGTCCATTATCTTCGCGGACAAAGTGGCGAGAGCTGTGAGGCAACGATCCCATTCTTTTGCATGGAAAGCGACGAGTGCCAAATCTTCTTGATAAATCGATGGATTCGGCGCAAGCGTGACTGCTAATTCCATAAAGTTAAGCGCTTGCGCAAGATCGTCTTCCGACGTTGCTATCTCGCTGCGCAGATGGGCAAGCGCGGAACTGAATTCGAAGTGACACGATGTATCGTCGATCAGCGCTTTCGCTTCCTCTGCTCGACCGAGCACAAGCAAAGTTTCCGCTTGGGCGAGGAGATAGTGCGTGCTTGTTGGTTCGGTGGTGAGAGCGGCTGCATATTCTTTCAACGCCTCTTCGTCGCGACCCCACCGCTGAAAAACCACACCTTGGTAATACAGGCATTCAGCGCATGATGGATCAAGCTGTGCGGCATTTTTAAATTCGGTCATCGCCAATTCAAGTCTTCCCATTTCCAAAGTGATTCGACCACGCATCAGTCGTGCTTTAGGATCAGTGGGAAACGCAACGACAACGCGATCAATTTGCGCCAGCGCATCCTTGAATTGCCCAGCATCGAGTGCTTGAGCTGCTTGATCGGACGCAACCGCTCCACCGACTCGATTGAAACGATCCGTCGCCACTTTGCGTGCTTCAATTCCCGTCTTTGTTGGACCGCCGCACCCAAAAATTGTGGTTGCGAAAGCGGTCACCAAGAAAGTGCACGCCAGTTGGGAGAATCCGACGGAAGCTCGGCGATATACAAAACAAGGTGATTGGTTCATGGTGTGGGCTCTGGTGTGGGCTCTGGTGCGACTGGTGCGGAAAGGGCCGGCGTACTTGGTTCAGGTGTTGCTGGCGTGGTAGTTGGTGCTGGCGATAATTTTGGTGAAGGAGTTGAAGTACTTGGCGAGAATGTTCGCTTCTCAATCAATGTCTGATCAATTTGATCTTGATAATCAGAGCCTGGCATCGAAATGACGCGTTCGCGAAGTTGCTGCATCGCCGGCGAAATCGGTTTCATTCGTAGCGCTGCATTGGAGTAATAAAGCGCCTTGGTGAGATCGCCATTGTTGTACGCAGTAAATGCGTCTTGTTGATAATTCGCAGTGACTTGCTCGCGCGAAAATGGCAGGAGGCCAGCGCGCGCTCCGACTCGAACATTTTCAACAATTTCCAGTGAGTCTTTGCCTTCTTCGTAGAGTTTTTGATCCTCAATCACCGTCGGCGTCACCAAGAAAATAATTTCTTTGCGCTGAACACGATCGGCTTGTCCAGTGATTGCTCCACCGAAGAGTGGAATGTCGCTTAAAAATGGAACTTGTCGGCGCTGCGTCGTGATCTTGTCGCTGAACAGTCCACCAAGCACGACAGTTTGCCCGCTGCGCACACGGACATTCGTATGAAGTTCCTGAGTTGTAGAGTCTGGAACCGTCGTCGTACCACCGCCAGGCACACCGATGACGCGAAGCGTGAAATCAGAAATGCTTGGAGACATTTCCATTCGGATCATGCCGTCATCGGTAATAAATGGCCGAAAAGTCAGTTTGATTCCTGTGTCGAGATATTCCACGGTTTGCGTGGTGCTGGTCTGGTTCTGCGTAGTCGTGAGATATGCGACTCGCTCTCCGATCAGGACAGCGGCGCGTTGGCGATTCAGACAAGTCACAGCTGGTCGAGCGAGGACAGTGATGTCAGTCACGTCATCGAGCACTGTCAGAAAGACAGAGACATCATCGGAGACAAATCCCATCTTGATGTTCGCGGGAGGCTGATTGGGCAGCGAGACCTGATTCGTGATAGCGGCTGCTTGCGCAGAATTGGGATAGGGATTTAATGGAACTGGTGTTGTGGCTCCGTTGTTTCCACTCTGAAGGGCATCTGGGATTCCAAGTGGCGAAATCGCCTGCGACACAAGGTTGTTGAAATTCAGATTGCCGATCGCGGCGATGTCCAAACCGTATGCATTATTTTCGTCGATATTGGCGGAGACCACAGTCGCTTCGACTCGGACCTGTTGCGGTGCGCTATCGATCTCTTTCAGAACACGAGCGACTTCTACCAAGTTCGAAGCGTAATCCGTGACCACGATTCGGGCGGTGAATGCGTAATCATCTGCACCACCATTTTCCAAAGATGGCGTGAATCCTGCGACCACAGTTCCACGCGAAGCCATTTGCCCATCCTTGGAAAGGATCGGCTTGATGAACGACTCCGCATCGGTTGCGTTCAAAAATTGCAGAACAAATACTTGCGTTCCAAGTTGACGCTTCGCTTTTTCGAGAGCCTCGAATTCCAATTGCGTATAAACAAATATGAACGCACCTTGCCGAGCTGAAATCAGTCCATTCACAGAGAGAATCGCTTCGAGCGCTTCGTTGAATGGAACGTCATAAAGATTGACAGAGACTTTTCCATCAACTTTGTCGCTTGCAACGATGTTCTGCTTGCTGCGGACAGAGAGAAGTTCGAGCAGTGCATCGACTGCGACATTCTGAGCAGAGAGTGTGATAGTTCCGTGTTTGGAAACTTCAATAAACGGAGGAGGGCTGAGATCAACAGTTGCTGGAGGCGCGGATGCAGGAGTTGGCTCTGGAGTCGGCGCAGGATTTGGCGCAGGAGTCGGCGCAGGATTTGGCGCAGGAGTCGGCGCAGGCACAACGCTTGCGGGTGCTGAAGCATTTCCTTGCGGACTCGAAGTGACTGGCGCGAATCCTCCAGGAGGAACAGGTGGGATTGCATTCTGTGCACTGGATGCGGCTGCAATTGAAGCCTGCATGAAAGCGATAGCAACAAACGCAGTGATAGCCGAGCGGTGTGATTGCGCTCGCACTCGAGTCTGATACACGGGGCTTGTTCGGTTATAAGTATCCAAAGTGCGTGAAACCGCCTGCACCAAGTAAAAGGTGCTGAGTAATACACTTCGGCTCATTTATGGCAACCCGATAGCTTTTTCCACTCGAATTTGTCCCGATGTGGGTTGCAGAACCAGATCGATGGACTCTTGGCCAATGCCAGTCGAAAGGTGGATTCGTGGTTCTGCTGCATCGAGTCCGATATTCAACGCGCCAGAGTGATTGAACGGAATTCCATCGACTGGAACATCCGTCACACTCACAAGCACTCCTGATGCTTCAGAAAAACTATTTTTATTGAACCGTACTGTTCCTGCGTCTGGCGGTCCTTCGATTGTGTAACCGTCAGAAAGAAATTTGATCTTCGCGGGGGTTGATGGATTAGCGATAGTCCAGGCCTGTGCATATTGAATATCCGCCCATAACCGATGTTGAGCTGCGGAGAGTCGCCCCCCGCTATGGTCCGAGAACATTGGCAATGCAAGCGAGACGATCACAGCAATTATGATTGTCGTGATGATGAGTTCGATCAGGGTAAAGGCTCGACGCATTATTGTCCCCTCCTTAAATTGAGAACTGTTGTTGAGAATTGTTTCACTTAGAAATTGATCTGAATACGAGTTGGAATTTGTGCGGTACCACCGCGAGGAGGTGGCGCTCCCTCGGTGATTCCGGTGATGTCATCAAGCGCGTGGTCATAGAAGAAACTTGCCTCATCGCGCAAGATGACGTGATTCGCCGCGATGCGTCCATAGATCTCCGTCTTTCCACGCAAGATCACAGGATTGGTTGGCATATATATAGATCCGACAATCGAGCTGTTATAGAAATCCCATATAAAAATCGAAGAGAGGAACGCAGGATCTGGATAGATGCGAATTCTCCATGGTTCGATGTACTTTGGCTCCTCTGGTGCAACTGGATCGCACGCTGTCGCAACCCATTGGTTGAGCCACTTCTTGCGGTGAGGATCGCCAAGCTTGTTCGTTGCGTTGGCCTCTGAAGTGCATGTGTAATCACTTCCAATCCACGATTCTGTTGTGACCAAGTCGTATGCAATGAAAAGAAGCAATTGCGAGTTTGTTTTCAACTCGATTGCGGAATTTGACATATCAAAACTTTTCGCGTCAAGATCGAACCACTGCCTAGCCTTCATCACAATCTTTACATTCCCATTGATAATCAAACGACTATCCGTCAGCTTGAATTTGTCATCCACTCGATAGATACCGCTATTCAATGTGACGACAGAATTGTTTGTAATGTTCAGATCACCACCTGCATAAGGAATTCCGAAGAATTCAAAGCATTTCACGCGAATTGGATTCAGCGTGACCGTGACGGCGCTATATGTTCTATTTCCTGTGTATGTCGTGCCAGGAATGAATGATGGCTCTGACGGAGGCGTGGGCATCACGATGGATTGACCAGCGGACAATCGAACTTGTTCGACTTCTTCGGCACTGCCGCCGGTGACAGTCACGCTTTCCGCATTCGAAGGGAAATAAAGATACGCCTGCTTTGTGGCAAATGTTTCACTTGCGATTTCCCACGATGCGGCAAGAGAAGTCTTGCCACCAAGGTAGTGATAGATCATGTCCACATTATTGATTTTTGCCCCCGCATATCCAGCACGCGAGGCGCGAATAAATTCCGTTGGCTTCGCCGCCAATGCGAGAGCGAGTGTGTCGTATGTACCTGGAATTGCGACTGCTTGATCTTCAAAGTATGCGTTGGTGCCGAAGTAAACGCCTTCGTTGCTAAACCAAGTCTTCATCGCCTGCGTTCCAACATTGATTGGATATTTCAATGTGCTTTTTGGCGCTTTCTCCCAGCGACCAACAAAGTTGTGGCCTTCCATGCGAAAGAGTTTGTTTGCAAAGATCGCATACTGACCCTTGACAAGACTTTGCAGGCTCATCTGCGCGCTCATTTGATAACTCGTCTCGCCAACGGTCACTGTGATTGTTGCTTGAAATTCAGTGGTACTGATTGTCGGAGCCGCACCGGTTGTCAAGTCAGCAACTGTGACATTGAGCGTTGCGCCGTTGATTTGATAGTTCGTCAACAAAATTCCGTCCGAAAGTTGCGCGCGCCACTGCGACGCAATGATCGCATCCGGCTGCTGGAAGATGTTTGCGAGAACTTCGCGCGAAATTGCCAGTCCTTCTGCCGCTGCCAATCGCGCGCGCGCAGCTTCGCCCATACTGCGACCAACCATAACACTGTGGTCACGCGATTTGACAAACGATGTTCCTGCTGTTGCTGCCACGCCGAGCGCGAAGAGCGCCATCAAAAGCGCAACTCCGCGGTGGGAGCGAGTTGTCGAACGGGAACGACCTGAAAATCCAATCACTTGAAATTGTTTCATGATCCAGACTCCGAACAAATAGGGTGTCGATCAAAGAACGCAAGCGCGCTTTCGAGGCGCACATCGGCCTGCAATATTTCATTTCCATTTTCGGCGACGAATGCAAACTCCACACCCACCGAACGATTTTGACAACAATCACTTGTTTGCCAAACGAACCGAGGCATCTTGATTATTCCTGTGGCAAGTTCTGGCGCGGCAAGACCCGAAGCAATTGGCGAGCGTCGCAATTTCCCCGCATCATTGAGTTGAACAAACAGGTCATCCCAAAATGCGCCATCGACAGTAAAGACTGCCGAATCGTTCGCTGCAACCATATCGTCTTTTACAGTCCATTCGATCAAAGTCCAAGTCGAATCTACTTCTTGGACAAACTCAAGCCAATGCAATTCATCTTCTATCAGGTCAATGCGATCAAATGCTGCGTCAGTACCGCTGCCAGAAGTTAGGAGCGTTTCCGCAGGAAGCCAAAGCAACACGCGTTGTGGACTGAGCGCCAAACACATGCGCGTCTTCAACGAAAGCAAGCCTAGATGTGACTGCACACCTGCGCTGCGCACGATCGCTTCGCTTCGCAGATCCTGAATTGTGAGAGCAGAGACAAATCCCTGAATAAGCGCGACCACAGTTCCAGCAACCATTGTCGTCACAACCGTTGCGATCATGACTTCGATGAGCGTGAATGCGCGTGGACTTTTTTTCATGGCGATACCGCGCCTTCTTCTTCAGTTGTCCACGGACGAAATCGCTGTAAAGAAACAAGATTGCGGGTCTGTCCCTGCCACGAATCAGAAACAGTGACATTGAATAGATAGCCTTGCACGATGAGTCCTGGGAAATCAGGCACCGTGAGATTGGACGCAGTGACGACCGTTCGGCGTGACATCTTGTTATATGAAGGGCTGAAATTCTCGCCGCTTGGGGTTTTGATTGTTCCAGCTGGCTCGGTGATATCCGCCACCACGATCGTGGGATATGACTTTGCGAGATATTCAGCGATGCGGGATTCCGCTGCGGTTCCTGCAAGTGTCATTGAAAGGGATTCTTCCTGCGCGGCAAGTCCACCTTGAACTGCCATCACCATAATGCTTGCAGAAAGAGTGAGGATGACTAGAGCCACCATGCATTCAATGAGAGTCATAGCGCGTCGCATTCCAATACCCTCGGCTCGTTTCAACATCCTCTTCACATATATATATTCAGATTGAAACGCGAATTTGCAAGGAAAAACCGAATTCTTTGCGAAATAGCCGATAAGAATGTGAATGTCGAGGGCAAAAATCTTTAAAAAATCTTCAAGTTGATTTGATCCCCACATAGATAAATCCGACATTTCATTTGTTGGATAGCGAATGTCGCCGTCCTGCTCTACACCGAAGCGTGTCGTGCTTGCACGACACGCTTGAACCTGAGGAGGTTTGAAATGATTGCACGTAACATTAAGCGCGGATTCACACTGATTGAAATTCTCATCGTCGTCGTAATTCTCGGAGTCCTGGCGGCACTGGTTGTGCCCTCGGTCACGAGTGCTTTGACGGATGCGAACACGGAAGCGGCCGATGCCCGCGGAAGTCAGATTCTCACCATGATCACCCGTTACAACCAGTTCTTGCCTGGTGGCGGAACCGCCATCAGCACGGCTGACGGCGCCATCGCAGCAGCAAGTTTTGCGAAACTTGTGACGGCCGGATATTGCACATCAAGTGATGTTGAGAATCAACTGGAAGCAGATCGTGCTGCAAATTGGACGTTTGCTTCTGGCAAAGTCATCCCAACCCCATAATCGGATCGTTCAGCAATCATTCGAGCCCCCAGCGGCGGGAGCTTGATCAAGTAGAGAAGCGCGCCGCGGATAGAAAACGTTCTGTCCGCGGCACGCTCTTTTGTTGGGTGGGTTCAGTGAATCAGCCATCACTCGAGGAAAGGCAAAGTCCCCCAATGTTCAATGCGTTTAAGTCTTCGAACCAGCGGAGTTTGATTGCAGTCGAATGTGGAGCGAATGCTCTGCGTCTTCTGCAACTCGGCGGAAATGGAAGCATTCCCGTTGTCCAAGCAACCGCAATAGTGTCTGGCGCGGGGTTCGCTTCGCAACAGGCAGGCAGTGACGAAGCAACTGTCCGAAGAATCAAAGAAGCGCTGCGCTCTGGTGGATTTTCTGGAAGATCTTGCGCGCTTTCACTGCCTGCGAAATCGATCTTGACAGAATGCATCGAAATTCCTGCACTTGCAAATAATGAAATGAAAGAAAGTGTTTCATGGACTGCGGTCGATCGACTTGGTGTTGATCGTAACGATGTGATTGCGGGACATCTGCCGATTCGTGTCGGAACTCTTGGGGGTGCGAACTCTGAAGTGTTGGTGGTTGCAACTCGGCGAAATGCTGTCAATCGAACTGCAGCCTTGCTGACTGAAGCTGGACTGGAACCCCGCCGAGCTGAACTCGGCGCGCTTGCAGCAATGAGGCTTGCATGGAGTCAAATCAAGATCACGAACAATATTCCACACTTTGCATTTCTGCATTTGGAATCTGATCAAGCCACACTTGCAATACTCAATAGCAATGGACTTACATTCCATCGATCATTCGCCTGGGAGTCGAGTTCGAACTTAGATGTTCGAGCAATTCCCGTCGCAGGCGAAGAAGATGAATCGCAAGCGTGGCGATGGCGCCAGTTGGCAGAAGAAATTCTGCAATGCTTGCGCCATACTGAACGACGCGCCGGTGGTTCGTGGCCAGAGTTTGTGACCCTCAGCGGAGCGCTTGCCGAAGAACCTGGGATTGCGTACGCGATTCGTACTGTTTGTGGCGCTGAAACACGCCTGATGAATATTGAGCAGACTGTGGACTGGTCAAAAGTCAAGCGACCAAGCGGACCACTTTCTGCGTGGACTTCTCTCGTATCAATCGCCCTGCCACAGATCGCCGTGGCGGCAGTCAATAAACAACGAAAGGTCGCATGAGTGAATTCTTCGTCGATCTTCTGCCAGATGATGCACGCGCGATTTTTCGTCGGCGTGCTCAACTCAGATTGGTGAAATTAGGATCCCTGCTTGCACTCACCGTTGCAATTGGTGTAGTTGTCAATTCATTCGTCGAATTGCGCCGAGCAAAAGCCCAGCACGAAGTGATTGTTGCTCTGAGGGACAAATCAAACAAGATTGACGAACTTGTTGGACAGTCTGCCCAAGTGCGAACAATGCTTCGTAGTGAAATCGCCGCAGATGCGATGTTGCGATCACCCATCAGTACCAGCACGATCATCTCCGCCATTTCACATCTCTTGCCAAATGGAAGCTGGCTCGAATCAATGAAGGTCTCTTTAGAAGAGCAAAAGCCAGGAAAAACACCCACAGCAAATCGGCCTATTTATGTGGTCTATATGAATGGGATTGCACCCAACGCACAAGCAGTGCAAGAATTCGCCGCCGAAATTCGTAAGACTGCGCCTTTCGCAGCAGTCACAGTTCTCGAACAACGCGCCGCGCCAAAGTCCGGCGGAGGATCAGAGCAGCAATTCGTGATGCGAGCGCGCATCGATCCAACTTCAGGGGAAACAGAAGCACGAAAACAAAATCATTCTGAAAACCAAATCGCTTCGGCGCAAACTCAAGTTGCTCGCGGAGGATCGACACGATGAAGATCTCCTCTTTCTGGGTATGGGCGATTGTGCCGACCACCATCAGTGCGACCATCATTTGTCTATTTGCAATTCCAAATTTTCGGGATGCAGGAGTCATGCGTGCGGACAGCAAAAATGTAACAAAGGCAACTGACGAATATCTGATGCAACGGGATGAATACGAAAGCCTTCAATTGGAAGTGAAATCTTTGCAATTACGCTGTGATGAAAATGGCCACACTATTCGAACGGATTCCAACGACAGCAAACTCGTTTCATCTATGACTCGGCCAATCGATGGCACAGAAGTCCTCGATCAATCGATTCGCATTGGGGAACGCGAAGTGCTGAGTGTGCGCCCTGCTGGCCTTGCACTCGACCGTCGCAACGTTGAAATGCAGATGACGGGATCGTTCGACGCGGTGTTCAACACGGTGCGAAAAGCAGAGCAAGAAGCTGGATTGTCACGCGTGCGCTCTATTGACATTCACCGCGAAGGACTGCAAGTGCAGGCGACTGTCGGCATTGATGAATACTTTCACGCTTCTGAGGGCAAACCACAATGACATTTGCCAATCGATGGAGTGCATTCGCCGCTCGACTGGGAACTTCACCCCGTCAACTTGCGATCTTGTTGGCGTCTGCAGTGATTGCGATCGGCATCTTCGGTGGAAAGTTGTTCTTCGCACCAAAATCCGCGGCGGCTGCGATTGCTCAACCAGCGCCTGTTACAAAACTTCTAGAACCTGCCGCGGTCGTCATCCCAGAAATTTTCATGCAAGCAATACCTCATTGGAACCTCGCTGTAATCCCAGCTCGAAGTCCATTTACTTCCCCTGCGGACCTGAAACCTCCAGTTGATGCATCTGCATCAGTTGCAAACACGCCTGCTGCAATCCAATCAACCCTTGTCTTACAAGCCACGCTGGATCGAACCTTCGCGATCGTCAATGGAAAAACTCTTCGCGTCGGGCAAACATGGAAAGACTCAAAAAATGGAAATACTTTCCAACTTCTTGAAGTTGGCGAACGTGACGCCCGATTCTCGGTTGGGAATCAGGTCATAGAACTCTCACTTGATCATTGATAAATCCAAAGGACAATCCAATGAGCAATTTCAATCATCCAGTTTCAATCTCGCTTGGTCAAGTCCTTATGGAATCTGGACTACTGACCGCAGAGCATTTGCGCGATGCGCTGCTTGCTCAGTCGGCGGATTCGCAGCGCAAGATGCTTGGAGAAATTTTGGTCGAGCGCGGATTCGTGACGCAAGACCAATTGCTTCGTGCGCTTGCGCGGGCAAAGGGCTTGGAATTCATCGAACATCCAGCCGAAGTCGCCGATCCTGGAGTTCGTGCATTGGTTCCGGAGGCAATTCGCAACGAAAATATGGTTCTGCCACTATCGCTCACCGAAGGCGAACTGGTCGTTTGCACTGCAAATCCGGATGACTTTGTAGTCACCGAACATCTTGCCAGAATGACTGGATTTCGTATTCGTGTGACAGTCAGCACGCCAGCCGCGCTTGAAGTCGCGTTTGCAATTCCAACTCCAGAAGTGGAAGCCGCAGCCGATCGATCTGGCGAACAATCACAGGAAATTGTCGCCGAGATTCTTGACAACCTCGATGATGTTGTCGGATCTGTCTCTGAACCACAGATGGCAGAGATGTCTGGCAGTGCAGACGAAGCATCCAGCGGTCCCGTTGTGCGCTTGGTGAATCACATCATTGCTTGCGCCGTCGCCGAAGGCGCGTCGGATATTCATATTGAACCTGACGATGGACAATTACGAGTGAGATTGCGCGTTGACGGCGTGCTGCATGTGCGCATCAAACCACCTCACAGAATGCACTCGGCAATAGCAAGCCGCGTGAAAATTATGGCTCGCTTGGATATTTCAGAGCGACGCGTCCCGCAAGACGGGGAAATCAGCGTGCGAGTGAATGGTCGGCCAATCGACCTGCGCGTTTCCACATTGCCTGGAAAGTTTGGTGAAAAAGTCGTCATGCGAGTGATCGATGTTGGCGGCACCCGTATCGGCTTGGACAAACTGGGCTTTCGCCCATCAACTGAAGCGACTTTTCGCAAAGTGATCGACGAACCACATGGCGTCGTGTTGGTCACTGGCCCAACCGGCAGCGGAAAATCGACAACTCTCTATTCGGTTCTTTCTGGATTCGATACTGAAAGCTTGAATGTTTCCACTGTCGAAGATCCTGTCGAAAGCAACTTACCCGGCGTGCATCAAACACAAATGAATATCAAAGCGGGACTCACATTTTCTGGCGCGCTTCGATCGCTCCTTCGACAAGATCCCGACATCATCATGGTTGGAGAAATTCGCGACGGAGAAACCGCCCAGACCGCTGTGCAGGCCGCGCTCACTGGCCATTTGGTTCTCTCGACTTTGCATACAAATGATGCTCCTAGTGCAGTCACTCGACTGACCAACCTTGGCGTAGAGCCTTTTCTGGTCGCCGCAAGCCTTCGTGGCGTGCTCGCGCAGAGATTGGTGCGTAAGACATGTTCACACTGTCGGACCACATATAACCCCGATGCGCACGAAATAGCCAGCATGGGCAAGTATTCGGATGGTGTGCAGGAATTGACCAAAGGAATTGGTTGCAGAAAGTGCCACGACCGCGGCTATTCAGGACGAATTGGCCTCTATGAATTGTTGGTTCCAAACAACCAAATTTTGGATGCAATTTCAGCAAAACTTGATCTAAATGCAATACGTGATTTGCTTTCGAAGCAAGGATTTGAAACCTTATGGGATGACGGCATTCTCAAAGTGCTCGCTGGATCGACAACTTTGGAGGAAGTACATGGCGCATGCCGTCGCTGAACAAGTTCTGACCCCCCGCTTCGAATGGCGCGCTCGTCGAGCGGATGGCGCGCCAGAGCGAGGCATTATGGAAGCCGCAAATTATGCGGGAGTTGTTCGCGAACTTCACAGACAAGGCTTCGCAGTTGTTTCGATTGCGCTCACGGATATTGATGCGAAGCCGATTGCGCGCGCCAACCATAATGATCGATCGCTCAGTTCACGCTTCAGTAAAGATGAAGTTCTCTCATTGTGCACTCAACTTTCTGTGATGATGAAGACTGGAGTTTCGCTGATTGAAGGTCTTGAAACATACGCCGCGCAAACTCCAAGCAAGGAAGCGGCATCGGTCATTCGCCGCATTCGTGACGATGTTTGTGAAGGCGAAGATCTCTCCGCTGCGATGGCCAAATGGCCGCGGATTTTTCCGACGGTCATGATTGCCTTGCTCCAAGCAGCTGAAGCGACTGGAATGCTGGACCAAATGCTTGCGAGAATCTCGAAGGATCTTTCCAAGCAACGTAAATTCACACGACAAGTGAAAGGGGCGATGGCATATCCGGGCATCATGCTGCTCGTTGCAATTGCTGCAGTCACGATCATCATGACGTTTGTCCTGCCGAAGTTCAAGCCGCTCTTTTCCGCGCAAGGCGACAACTTGCCTGTCATCACTCGATATCTCATGGCGGTCGCCGACAGCCTGCAGAATAATGGAGTGATTTGGATCATCACCATCAGCGCGGTGATCTTTGGTTTCGTGTTCTGGGCGAAATCAACTGCTGGTCGGCTTGCGCTTGATTGGCTGCGAATGAACACGCCAATCGTCAAGAAAATGTTTCAACAGTTGTACACGGTTCGTTTCGCCAGCACGATGGGCACACTGCTCGCAGCGGGAGTCAGCTTGCTTGATGTCATCCGCATCTTGCGAACTGTCACTGGAAACACTTTGTACAACCAATTGTGGGATGAGCTGGAAGAGCGCGTGAACCGTGGGCAGGATATGTCCACTGCTTTCCTGAAGTCACCACTTGTTCCGCGTCCCGTCTCGGCGATGATCAATGCCGGCGAGCGAAGCGGGCGATTGTCTGAAACTCTTGAACATGCAGCACAATTTTCGGAAGAAGAGCTTGACTCCGCCATCAAGATGTCGACAAGCTTGATCGAGCCGATCATGATTCTTGGTATGGGTGTGGTTGTTGGTGGTATTGCAGCGGCAATGTTGTTGCCAATCTTTGGATTGAGTAAGTCACTTCATCACTAAGTTGTATGGGGGTCTTCGTGACTCGCCAGGACGTTCGCGTAACTGGCAAGCTTAGGGAACAGTGACGGTCGCGGCGGGGTCGAGGCGCACACGCATCTGAAGAGGTGCGGTGCGCCCACCCCGTGGCGCAGCGGAAATCGATTCCGTGTGCTTTTGAAAACCACTCTTGGAAATAATGATCATTGCATTCTGACTATTTTGCTTCCAAGCAATGATTGAGCGAAGAGGGGTGACTCCAACATCCAGCCCATCGATTGTTACATTCGCGCCTGATGGATCGGATTCAATCAAAATCGCCTCGGAGATAGCAGGCGATTCGTCTTGTTGTGCGGATGAAAATCCGGAAGACTTTATAATTTTACGCCACTGATCCACCAACCATTGCGGCTTGATTGTGTCTGTTGCGACAAGTGCAACGATCGCCACGAGCAATACCGAAAGCGTCGGAACAAGCCAGCCACTTGATCGTCTGATCGTGTCAGGTTCCAGACTATGCGGCTGTTTTTTCCCTTGAATTGAACGATTTTTGACTGCAGTGGCTGGCTCCTTGGAGAACTCCGCAACAGGGTTAGATATTGGTTCTCCACGCAACCAACTACGCAGTTTTATGCCAAGTTCGCGCGCATCTGCAAATCGCTCGCTGCGCTCCCGGCGCAGGCACTTGGCGACGATTCCCGAAAGTTCTTCATCGACCTCGGATAACGTTGATCGAATATCTGGCGCATCAATATCACACACGATGCGCGCAGCTTCGTGAACGGAAAGTGCTCGAACGTCATGCGGATATGTTCCGGAAATCAATTCGAAGAGAACGACGCCAAGCGCATAGACATCCGCTCGCTGATCAATCTTGCGTGGATCGCCGGCGAATTGTTCTGGACTCATGTACTGCATCGTTCCGACGAGTTGGCCAGTTTGCGTTTGTATTGCTGTCATCTCAGAATCATTTCCAAGACATCGCGCAACACCAAAGTCAATGACCTTTGGAGATCCATCCACCGCAACCAAAATATTCGCAGGCTTCAAGTCGCGGTGAACGATTCCCATTCGGTGAGCATGACCAATCGCATCGCTGATCTGCGCAACAATGCCGAGCCTTTCGCGCAGATCGAGGTGCTTGGCGTCGCACCACATGACAAGTTCCTTTGCATTTGCGATGTATTCCATCGCAAACCACGGAACAGCTCCCTCGCCATCGTCATACATCCCGCTTGCATAAAAAGATGCGATTGCAGGATGATGGAGTTTCTTCATCACTTCTGCTTCACGAGCGAATCGTTGGATCGCGATCTGACTCGTCACTGCTCGACCAAGGACTTTCATTGCGACTTCGCGAGTTGCGTCCGTTGTGCTGCGTGCGAAATAAACCCGCCCCATACCCCCACTGCCAATCAATTTTTCGATGCGGTACTCACCCAGAATTTGATTCAAGAGCCCATCAGCAAGACGACTTGGAGTTTCTGCCGGCAGATGTTCTGCGTGCGTCAGATGTGCGCTGTGCTCAGTGAGCAAGCGCTTGACTTCCGCGAGGACTTGCTCATCAATAGTTTGCGTAGCGACCCATGAGGCGGGATCGGGTGTTCCGCCACGAATAGCTTCTTCGAAGAGTCGCTGCGCTTGAGCACGCTGCGCGGGATTCATAGGTGCAAGAATAGCCCAATGTGTATTCTGTGCAGCGTGAAAGTCTTATTGATCATCGTGGGTGCGATGGGCGCCCTCCTCTTCGCACGAGCAGCCAAGTTTGGTCCGATGGAGAGCGAACCGCTCAGTGTGATCATTGCATGGGCGATTTCGATCGCTGCACTCATCAGCGCAGTCTGGCTGGCAAAGCTGAAGTTTGCTGCGTGGGCAGCGATTTTCGGCGCGATGGCGGTTGTTATGAATGTGATCGCACCAATTCACTTGCAGCCAAATTGGATCGTGCCGATGAACATCGCGTGCGGAGTTTTGTGCGCAGCGTGCGTGGTGCGGAACTGGGAGTAACAGTCCAAGACTGGGAGTAACAGTCCAAGACTGGGAGTAACAGTCCAAGACTGGGAGTAACAGTCCAAGACTG
>SXSS01000017.1 GCA_005792145.1 Planctomycetia bacterium
ATCGACGACAACGAAGGCAAGTTTCGCGCAGGTTGGTTTGAGCAAACAGGAAGTACTGATACGAATGGTGTCACTGGCTCTGGATTTGGCACGGGGCCCTATGGCGTGTACGCATATGCCAATCAACATTTCTTTGATCCCTATGGGAACGAGAAAAATTTAGGATTGGAAGTCTTTGGACAATTCAGTTGGAGCGATCCAACACGAAATCCATCGCAGTGGGGAATGATGCTAGGTGCGCAGTGGCAGGGGGTGATCGAGTCGCGGCCCAATGACACCGTAGGTTTTCTCTGGGCATATACGAAATTCAGCAGTAATGAAGCGCTCTCCACATCCCCAGGTTCATCGGAAGCAATTCTGGAAGCTTTCTATAACGTGCAAATCAACCCTTGGTTTTCAATTGAGCCAGACATTCAATACATCAGCCAACCAAGTTCTGATGCGACCTCGAATATTTCTGGCGCATGGTTGTTGACAGTTCGTTTGTCATTCGTTTTCTGAACGATCCCCTTTCAAACAACAGAATCGCCTGGTTTGTTGGAAAATTTGAACCCGAACCGCCATCGACATGCTTTTCGCCATGAACTGTAACCTCCGACGATGAAGGAAACATTCGTGGATCTTGGCATGGGGAAGGAATTGCTTTCGCAATTGACTGCTCTTGGATATGAAGAGCCAACACCAATTCAGAAAGCTGCGATCGCGCCATTGATGGAAGGCCGGGATTTACTCGGTCAAGCGGCGACCGGTACAGGGAAAACTGCCGCATTCGCTCTGCCAATCTTGCAGCGCATTGGTCGAACGAAGCCCGTCGCGAATAAGCCATTCGCTTTGGTCTTGGTGCCAACGCGCGAACTTGCGGTGCAAGTCTCCGAAGCCTTTCACAAATACAGCAAAGGTTTCGGAACTTCTGTCGTGCCAATTTATGGCGGCCAAGAATTTCGCAGACAGATCATTGCGCTCGATCGTGGCGCACATATTGTCGTCGCGACACCTGGTCGTGCGCTGGATCATTTGCGCCGAGAGACGCTTGACCTGAGCGGCCTTCAAACATTAGTGCTCGACGAAGCCGACGAGATGCTCGATATGGGATTCGCGGAAGATCTCGAACTCATCATGGAAGCAACGCCGAAGGTCCGACAGACCGCGCTTTTTTCCGCAACGCTTCCGCCGCGTATCGCTTCGATTGCGGAACGACATCTTAAAAATCCTGCGCGCATTTTGATTCCGCGTGACAAAGGTACGAAGGGTTCCATACCTAAAGTGCGTCAGACTGCATATCTCGTTCCGCGATCTCACAAGATCGCGGCGCTTGGTCGGGTTCTCGATTTGGAATCGCCAAAGCTCGCCTTGATTTTCTGTCGTACGCGCATTGAAGTCGATGAACTTGCTGATCGACTCGTCGGTCGTGGATATCGAGTTGAAGCTTTGCACGGTGGCATGTCGCAGGTTGAACGCGACCGTGTCATGAAGAAAGCTCGGGGTGCAATGGTGGATTTGGTGGTTGCGACCGATGTTGCAGCGCGTGGAATTGACATTGATCACTTGACGCATGTCGTCAACTTCGATGTACCGGCTTCTCCAGAATCCTATGTGCATCGCATTGGTCGCACGGGTCGTGCGGGTCGGGAGGGAGTGGCAATCACTCTTGCCGAACCGCGGGAACTTCGCCTTCTACGCAATATCGAATCGATGACGAAGCAGAAGATCGGCGTCTCGACAGTCCCAACACCTCTGGATGTGAAGGCGCGTCGATTGGATATCACCAAGGGCGCGATTCGAGAGATTCTCCTCGCAGGAGAACTGGAAGGATTCCGCGTAGTTGTCGAGACTCTCGCCGCTGAATTTGATCCAATGGAAATCGCCGCCGCCGCCGTTCGGATGGCGCACGAAGCGACTGCTGGTGAAAGTGCAAACGAAGACGATGTGCATATTCCTGCCATCGAAAGTTTCTCTCGGCCGAAATCTTCCGACCGTAGTGGGCCTCGAAAAGATTTTGCTCCGCGTACATTCGAAGGCAAAGGAACCGGGAAGAAGCAGCGCACTTGGGATAACAAAAGCGGATCTCCAGGTGCGGGAGCGCGTGGTGGTGCAGGTGGCGGTGATCGCGGCGGCGAGCGCGGGCGCGGTAACAACCCACGCGATATGGTGCGGATTTTTATATCTGGTGGAACTCGAATGGGAATCCGTCCAGCAGACATTGTGGGCGCAATCGCCAACGAAGCGCAAGTCAATCCACGCGGTATCGGCGATATCGAAATCGCAGAAGCATTTTCAATCGTCGAATTGCCCGAAGGAGATGCGGATCATGTGATCGAAGCTTTGCGTGGAGCCACCCTTCGCGGGCGCAAGGTGAAAGTGCATCGTGATAAAGGCATCCGTAGTTGATATCGTCTTTAATAAACGTGCCAACAAGTTCATGTCACAATTCACAACTTGACAACTCAAACACCTAAAGGACACTTATGAAGCTCTCTGCAATATCGTTTATCGCGCCGTTTGTTCTTGCATCGCAGATTTTCGCGCAGGCACCCGCAGCACCAGCAACTCCAGCAACTCCAGCCGCGTGGCCAACCGACCAAGCTGGTCTGACGACGCTCGCCTCGACGCTAATCAATGGTTGGTTTGCAAAGATTGCTGCGAATGATCCTGCTGGAATCACTCAATATATGCAGCCGAATATTCAGGTTGTGGATTTTCAAGGGAGCACAGATCTTGCTCAGACTTTGGAAAAAATCAAGGGGCTTGCTTCAAAGTCACCAAGCAAGTCGACCGACGTCATAGCAACGCGAGTCGGTGATGCGCTGGTGACAACTTGCCTCTTGGCAGTCAATCAATCGTTTGACGGAAAAAAACTTCCATCAACCCCAGCGGCACGAATTGGTGTCTGGCAGATCGTCAATGGTTCTTGGCAGATTGCTGCGTGGGGTTCGCTGAATATGCCTGAAATTCGACCAGCGCCAAGCGCTCCAACATTCGCTGGCGACGCGGCGTTGAATGCAGAAGGCGCAGCATTGCTCGCAAAGTTCCTAGCGGCACAACAGACCAAGAATATGACCGCATTCGATGCGATGCTTGCCGAGGGAATGCAAGTCGTAAATTTTAAAGGCCAGAAATTGCGTGCGGATATGGTGAAGGGCGCTTCGATGGCGAAAACACAACCTCCGGTCATCGCGGATGCACGCACCACACGATGCGGAGATTTGACGATTGTCACTTGCAATCTGGCGATGGGTCAGAGCATTGCATTCAACACACTTCCAGCAGATCCTGCGCCGTTTCTTGCTGTTTTTCAGGGATCCGGCGATGCCGCAAAGGTGATTGCAATCGCAAACACCAACAAACCAAAGTGAAGAAGAATCTTCGGCTTCAAGTTTGATTTAAATATTTCTTTCTGCGATCATTTTTAGAAAGACATCGACCACCCCAGGATCAAAGTGTGTCCCAGAATTTGTACGTATGTATTCAATTACCTTTTCCGTCGTCCAGGCCTTGCGATAGGGTCGATCTGATAAGAGCGCATCCCAGACATCAACAACCGCAAAAATTCGCGCCGCAAGCGGAATCTCAACGCCTTTCAGTTGTCGTGGATATCCAGTTCCATCCCATTTCTCATGGTGGCAGTATGGAATATCAAGTGATTTGGCAAGATATTTGATCGGTTCAAGAATGTCATACGCTCTCTGAGGATGCGTGCGCATAATCACCCATTCATCATCTGTGAGTGTTCCAGTCTTTCGAAGGATGTGATCTGGCACACCAAATTTTCCAATGTCGTGCAATAGAGCGCCGCGACGAACAGCTTCTAAGTCATCACCGGAAATCCCCGCTCGCTGAGCAATAATCGTGGTCAAGCCGGTGACCTTCTCGGAATGATCTTTTGTGGCAGAATCGCGCGTATCGAGCGCTCGCACCCAACCTTTCAGTGTCTCTTCATAGGAATCCTCCAACTCGCTGTGGAGCTTTTTCAGTTTCCCATGTCGATTCATCCGAATGATCATCTTGACACGCGCGCGAATCTCCATTCCATCGATTGGTTTGACAATAAAATCATCAGCACCCGCATCCATGGCATCAAGCTTTGATTTCTTGTCATCGCTCGCCGTCGTGAAGACAATTGGCACATCGCCAAGCACGGGGTGCAAGCGAATTCTTTTGCAGACTTCAAATCCGTCCATTCCCGGCATATGGACATCAAGTAAGATTAAATCTGGATAATTTTCGAAGGCTTTGCTCATCGCTTCCTCACCGCTCTGGGCAAATCGAAGGTCGTGTCCCAATCCAATCAACATAGATTCAAGCGTTTCGCGATTCGCGGCATTGTCATCGACGATCAAGATATTGATGCACTCATTCATATTCAATCCCAACTTATCGTGGCTTGGTGCTCTTTAAGCGCGAAAGTATTGTCTGCACAAGTTGCTTTAAGTTAACAGGTTTACTGTGATACTCATCGGCGCCAGCTTCTATGCATCTTTCTTGATCGCCAACCATTGCGCGCGATGTCAGCGCCAGAATAGGTATTGATTCAAAAAATCGGTCGGTACGGAGAGCCTTGATGGCATCAATTCCATTCATCAATGGCATCTGAATATCCATCAATACAAGTTCAGGATTGTGGTCGCGGACTGCTTTGATGGCCTCGAGCCCGTTTCGTGCTTGAATAATTCGAAACCCATGAGCCAGCAAATAGTCGCCGATTGTGCTCAAATTGATCTCGTTGTCGTCCGCGATGAGAATCAAAGGTCCCTCCGAGGCATCCCCGAGATTGGTCTCGCCGAGATTCTTGAAGGGCGGTGATAAATCAGTTGTTGATTGGCTCCATGGCAACGAGACAGTGAAACGACTGCCCGTGCCAATATCACTTTCAACCTTGACTGATCCGCCATGAAGTTCTGCAAGCCTTAAGACAAGCGAGAGCCCCAAGCCTGTGCCTGGGTACTGACGAGACACTTTGGAATCCAACTGTGTGAATGGGCGGAAAAGTTTCTCGATATCGATTGCTGAGATGCCAATACCGCTGTCAACAACCGAAATGTCCAAAGTGTTTCGTTCTCGATCGCTTTTCGTTTTAAGAACAACACTGCCTCCACCTTCCGTAAATTTCACGGCATTTGAAAGAAGATTGACCAGCATTTGTTTCAGACGCCGTTGGTCCGCATAAATCGTCGTTGCGTTTGGATCAAGTATCAACTCAATAGATATTTTCTTCTTTGTTGCAATTCCAGTGATGAAACGCAAACTCGCCTTGCACACATCTTCGACACTCGTAATGGACAAATCAAGATCCATCTTGCCAGCGCCGATCTTTGCGATGTCGAGCAGATCGTTGACCAAAGATAGTAGGTGTTGGCCACTCTCCGCAATCGTCTCGATTGATCTCGCTTGCTTCCGGTTCAGTTCGCCATAAATATTTTCAACAAGCGATTCGGAAAGCCCAAGAATTGCGTTGAGTGGCGTGCGAAGTTCGTGGCTCATTGTTGACAGAAAGTCATCCTTTGATTGCATAGCTCTCGACAGCTCTTTATTGGCAAGTGTAAGTGCGTGCGTGCGTTCTTCGACGACCTGTTCAAGACCTTCCTTCTGTTTTTCAAGTTTCTCAACTGCTTCCCTCGCTTCATCCAGATTGATCTCTTGGGTTTTTTGGACTTGCAGTAAATCAACCGTTGAATCGTGAAGTGCAAAGTCTTGCAACACAATTCCAAGGGTTTTCAATTCGTTGACTTTTCTCAGCCAAGGCGACCCAACAAACAAATATCTCTTTGGATTTTCGATCAACAGCACTTGCATTCGTAGAAATAAAGAAGAAGTGAGAGATTCAAAAATGATAAGTGACGCAGTCTGTCGCAGAAGGAATTTAGCATCCAAAACCTCCTGCCCTCTGCGGGAGAGTCTGAAATGGCTTGCCAGCGGAGACCCTTGCACCATTTTGGGGGAGATTCGGGATAAAGCTGAACCAATTGCCAAGACATTCATGCACTCATCGAGCATGAAATGAAATGGAAAGAGCATTTGAAACTGCTTACAATCAATAGGTGGGATAGACGAAGTCATGCGTTCATCGCATCGCCCCAGCGCACAATAAATTCGTCGTGGTCGTCGCCTTTGTCCTTGAATTTAATTTGCGTTGTGGTTGCGGGTGTGTCATACATCTTCGCGACGCCACTGAAAAGGCCCAAGACCATCATGGAAAGCCCAGGTCGATGGCTGTAATAATGCATGGTGACTTGTTCTGCAAGACGATCTGATGTTTCAAATCTTGGCGGTTTTAAATTTGGAAAAATCAGCCCCACCCGCACATGAAAAGTGGGAAGATAATCCAAGAATTCGCCAAGATTGCGTCCTGCGGAACTCAGGAGATCGCCATAACCAAGTTTCGCAGTGTGCAGAACCCAGAACTCACCAAATGCAAAGAGGATTTGATCGGCGCTCAAGCCAAGCACTTCACTTGCGGCGCCGACGAGACCGTATGTGAGCGAGTCAGGATATCCTTCGTTGCTGATAAATGAATCAATTTCCACTCCAGCCTTGCGTTTTACGGCCTCCCATTTGTCCTCGCCAAACTGAATCGTGACAAGATCTTGAATTGCCTTGTTGACCATTCCGTACATGTTGATCTCCAAATTGATTAGAACCGTTCAAAAGTCAGTTTATCTCAGTAAAGATAATTGTTGGTAACAATTTGCAAACAAATAAGCGATAAAGTTCGTTATCGACGGCGAATTTCCGCAAAATTGCCAGCAATTTGAAATTTTTTGATCAGTAACACAAGCCCCAGCCACACACGATCGCCGCAAGGTCAAAGCCGTCGATAAGGCGATTGCCGTCGAAGTCGGCAACAGCTCCGATGGCTGTTGGTCCCCAAATTCCCAAGACCGTTGCAAGATCGTTGCCGTCGACAGCCCTATCTGCATTTGTGTCAGGAATACATTCGCACGGACTACCTGTTGTCGAACGAAATGCAAGAACTGCTGTGTTCACGCCAAACCCTACAAGCCGTGATGATGTCAACGATCCGCCTGCGAAACAATTTCGTATGCGCGCGTTGTCATGCTGAAGAGGAGAATTGGATCGCTTGCACCGCTCGAATTTCCTGTTTGATTCTGCGTGATGCTGTCGCTCGTGTTACATCCCATCGATGCAGGAGTTTGCGACCATTTCCATTTTCCCAAGTGTGCAGTTCGATATTCAGGGTTGCACGCCTTCAATAAATTCGCAAGCGATTCCGTATCAGGTACGGATCACTTCGTGGATGTTCTTGTCGGCGCATTCAACGATGTTGTTGTTCATCGCCACCGAAAGTCCATTCCATGCTTGATCCTCGGCAAGAATAAAATTTGGCAGAACATCCATAGGATTTTGCGGAGTCATATCCGTAGTCGCATGAGACGCAAAAGTCAGAGTCGATACGGTCACGAGCATTGCGAGGCGAAACAAACAAGTGACTCTTGTCGGCACGAAGGTTGCTGTACCCCACACGCAAATCAGGGACGCTCAATCGAAAATCGTCTCAGATATTCTGCGAGTAATCTTGGATACTTCTCTCGTGCGAGACGATCAAGCATGGAACCAGCAAGTATGAACACAAGAAAAGTACCAATCAAGCGAGTCTTTCCTGGATTTCACGAGTTGACCGCTTTAATTCGCTTTCGAAAATTTGTCTTGAGCCCAAAGCGTAGACGCCTATCGCGCGCGCTCACAATCCAAGATCTCCGCACGATCGCAAAGCGTCTCACTCCTCAGGGGCCGTTTGATTACACCGATGGCGCCGCGGATTCGGAATCAAGTTTGACTCGCGCGCGCCTCGCATTCGAACGCATCGAGTTTCAGCCGCGCGTTCTTCGCGATGTCTCACAAGTCGATCTCTCGGTTGAGATGTTTGGCAAGCGTGTGTCGATGCCGATGGGTATTGCGCCAACTGGTTTTTCACGCATGATGCAAACAGAAGGTGAGATCGCAGGATGTACCGCCGCTGCCGCCGCGGGTATTCCGTTTTGTCTCTCAACAATGGGCACTCGCTCAATCGAAGATGTTGTTGAGGCATCGCCGAATGGCCGAAATTTTTTCCAACTTTATATGTGGAAGGATCGTGATCGCAGTATGGAATTGGTGCGGCGAGCGCAGGTCGCAGGTGTTGACACACTTGTCTTGACGGTGGATGTTCCCGTCG
Source organism: Planctomycetia bacterium (assembly GCA_005792145.1). GTDB lineage: Bacteria > Planctomycetota > Phycisphaerae > Phycisphaerales > SM1A02 > F1-60-MAGs104. Next base: position 8,171 of record SXSS01000017.1, read on the forward strand.
CGGGCGCGCGCCTTCGCGATGTTCGCAATGGAATGACTCTTCCGCCGTCGTTGTCGGCGAGCACAATTCTCAACGCGATCCCGCGGCCAGGGTGGTGGTTCAACTTGTTGACGACCGAGCCGCTGAAGTTCGCATCGCTCGCGCAGTGGGAGGGGACTGTCGCGGAGTTGCTCGACCATATGTTCGATCCAACAGTTGGATTCGACGATCTGAAATGGATTCGGACTCAGTGGAAGGGAAATCTCTTGGTCAAGGGGATTCAGAATGTCGATGACGCGGAACTCGCTGTTGCTGCGGGGGCAGATGGCGTGATTCTTTCAAGCCACGGTGGGCGGCAACTTGATCGCGCGCCTGTGCCACTGTATTTACTCGCAGAAGTCGTCGGGCGAATTGGCGGCAAGGCTGAGATTCATCTGGATACAGGAATTATGCACGGATCTGATGTGATCGCGTCGATTGCGTGCGGAGCGAACTTTACTTGGATTGGTCGTGCGTATTTATATGGGCTGATGGCTGGTGGACGCGAAGGGGTGGATCGAGCAATCGAAATCTTGCAGGGGCAAATGATTCGCACGATGAAACTTCTCGGCGCGCGCACGCTGACCGATCTCTCTCCAGACCATGTCAAGTTTCTGCGCAATCGAAACGATTAAGCCGCGCAAATCAACCGCCGCGTTTCAATTCAAGTTCTTGCCAGCGTGCATAGAGCGTGGCAACCACGCCTTGGGCTTTTTCAAGCGCCTTGCATGCAGCAGCCATTTTCACATGATCCGCAGTTACTACGGGATCGGCAACGCCCAATTCTGCCGCAGCGAGCGAGCGTTCCGCAATGGCGACCGCCTCTTCCATCAGATCCAATTCGCGCTGTTCTTTGAAGTTCAATTTTCTACGAGCGGGCGCGTTCGAAGATTTCGGCTTGATGAGATTCCCGCCCGCATCCGCTACAGCATCCGCGTTTTCACTTGATTTCTCCGCGTGGGTCACACCTGCCGCACTCACCGCTCTTTGCGCATTCGCCGTGCGATTCGCATCCGCGCGTTCAGCGCGAGTGCGTTCTTGCGCGGCACGCTCCGCGCGTTCGAGAGCCGAAAGCGCTTGATCCAAACTAGCAACCACCGAAACCGACGCATCAGGCGCGCCAATCACGGTGATCGTTCGTGCCAATCGCTGAAGCATCGTGCGATCATGTGTGACGAGCAAGACTGCGCCTGGAAAAGAATCGACCGACTCCTCGAGCACCTCAAGGGTCGAAATATCCAGATCGTTCGTCGGTTCGTCCAAGACCAAGATGTCCGCAGGTTCCAACATCATTCTCGCCAAGTGCGCGCGCGCGCGTTCGCCTCCAGAAAGATTTCCGACTGTTTGCAACAACTGTGCATCTTGAAAAAGAAATCTTCTTGCCCACGCAGTGATGTGCATAGGCTGACCTTGAAAATCGACGAAATCTCCCAGAGGGCAAATCGCATCTCGCAGCAGCATCTCTGTCGGAATGTCTGCGCGCTCTTGTCGCAGCACAACAATTCTTGGCTTGGGATCAGCGAAGCGAATCTTCCCACTGTCTGGCGTCAGATCGCCACAGAGAATTCGCAAGAGTGTCGTCTTGCCGCTGCCGTTTGGTCCCATCAGTCCAATGCGATCGCCGGGCGCAAGTTCGAGATCGAGGTCTCGAAAGAGCGTGCGTCCCTCAAATCCCTTCGAGATTCCTTCAGCCGCAACCAAGCGCCGCGTGCGTCGTCCACTTGCAGAGAAATCGACGCGCGCTCCTCCAGCATTTGCCGCAGTATTGCGCGCAGAAATCGCATCGAGTTCTCCGCGTCGATCGGCGCTGTCTTCGATGCGTCCCTTGGCTTTTGTGCGGCGCGCTTGCGCTCCACGCGAGAGCCACACATTGTCGACACGAACTTCATTGGCAAGTGAAGCTTCGGCTTTCGCTTGCGCTTCCAAAAATTCTCCGCGCCTGCGCAAAAACTCTGTGTAATTTCCCTCGGCTGCGATCGTCCCTTGCGGATACGCGCGGCTGAGTTCGACAACCCGCGTCGCAACGCGTTCCAGAAATGTTCGGTCGTGCGTTATAAAGACAGATGCTCCAGCGCGGATGTCATTGAATCCACGCACAAGAAATTGTTCAAGCCAACGAATTCCTTCGACATCAAGATGATTCGTGGGTTCATCGAGCAACAGCAGATCAGGCGCGCCACCCGCTTCGCACAATCCGCACGCAATCGAGAGTCGCTTCTTCCAACCTCCAGACAATTTCTCCGCAGGCTCATCCATGCGCGCATCTGGAAATCCAAGTTTTCCCAAGATCACGCAACCAAGAACTTCGGCCTCATGCAAATCTCCGTGCACGCTTGCTGCGCGCATCGCCGCGGCGGTCGCAGCAGAACGCGGCGTTGCTTGCGCATCAAACTCATCTCGTTGAGGAACATAGACAATCACCGCGCCGCGCTGCGTGCGGATGATTCCCTCGTCTGCTTCTTCAACACCAGCAAGCATGCGAAGCAGTGTGCTCTTGCCTGCGCCATTTGGTCCAATGAATCCAACACGGTCGCCATCCGCAACGCTGATCGCCACATTGTGAAAAAGTTCGCGCATTCCATGCGACTTTGAGAGGTTGGAGGCTACGAGCAGCATGATTCAATCCGTCGAGCGATGCGGCGGGTCGGCGATCATAGGAGCAATACGTGGTTTGCAGCCAGATTTTATAAAGTATGCGACTTCGTTAGGTTCTATTCCAACGGTCAGCGTTTTTGGTTTGACGATTACCGCAACTGCGGTTCCTAGTGGGCCATCTGTTCTTTATCCAACAGTTGACACAATGTTCTTCGCCAATCTCCTCGCTTCAGGAGCCATCGCGCTTCATAGGAGTCGTAGGACTTCTTGGTCGACGCCGGCGCGACGGATCCGTCAACAACCGAGTCGCTCTCGCGAGACGATTTGAATTACTGGAATTCCTAATTCGTAATTCAAAACTCCAGGCTTTTTTCGTTATGATTCAAACTATGAATTCAACCAATCTCGCCATATGTACAAGCATTCTTCTCTCGTCCATCGCATTTGCCCAGTCTCCTCCGACTGATCCGCCACAAGGCCGGCCAGCAGGTGCTGGACAGGGCGGAGGCGGTCAAGGTCAAGGTCAAGGAGGTCCGAGTGGCGCGCAATTGGCTCAGCGTTTGATGCAGGCTGACGCGAATGGCGACGGGAAATTGAGCGCTGATGAATTACCGCCCCAATTTGTCGAGGTTTTTGCTTCAATTGATGCGAACAAGGATGGCTTTCTTGATGAGGCTGAAATTCTTGTGCTGGCAAAGGCTCAAGGCGAAGGGCGTGGACCTGCGCGTGCGGGACGGGGTGGAGCGCCGCAAAATTTTGAGGGCGCAATGAAGCAAGTCAATCGCGGATTCAAGGGATTGGAGGATTCAGCATTCGATGCCACGACGAAGACAAAGGATTTGGAACAAATTCAGAATGTGCAAGCGGGGCTTGTTGCCGCAAAGGGTATGGCGTCATCGGTTCGGATGGCTCCGCAAGCGAAAGCAAAGTATGGCGACGATATTGCAAAGTATCTGTTGGATATGCGTATGCAGTTGCTCGCTGCATTGGCGATTTCTTTAGAACTCGAAAGCGCAGTTCTTGCAGGTGACACCGCTGCGGCGAAGGCAGCAGTTGCGAAACTTGATGCTTCTGAACATAAGGGGCATAATGATTTCCAACCTGACGAAGATGAAAAGCCTGAACCACCAGTTGCAAAGCCCGCAGCGCCGACTGGCACAAAATAGTTCTCGTGACTTGTCGTTTTTAAGCCAAGACTTTCTTTGGTGAGATCAGAACGCCAGTGATTCCACAGAGCGCAAAGAAGACCAGAAGCGCCCCAACTCCATAAGGCCCCCAGAGATTTGCTGTGTACAGCATTAAGAATGGCCCCATACCTCCGACAATCGCGGATGCGCCGTCATATGCCACGGCGATTCCCGAGACTCGAATCGATGGTTGAAAAAGTTGTGAAAGCAAACCCAGATATGCGCCGATGAAAATTCCGCCGATCGCGCCAAGTGCAACAAGTGGTGCTACGCCGACGTTCATCACGGACCCATATGCAGGCAGAGCAAAGATTGCCACGAGGATTCCAGCCAGCACGCAAAGTTTTTTCGCCCCATATCGATCTGCCAACCAACCACTGATCACATAAATCACAGACGCAATTCCGGAAGCGACAAGAGAGGTCGCATCCGCGTGCGACTGCGTCATGCCACAATTGCTTACAAGAAAAGTCGGAAGCGCAAGATACAAAGCGGCCACAATCCAAGCATGAACCGAACACATCAGAAAGCCCGCGATGACCGCCCGTGGAGAATCACGCAAGAGTGTTCGCAGCGGGAACCGATCAATCGTTCCTGTTGCGCGAAGTTCAGAAAACGCAGCAGTTTCATTGACATGACGACGGATGAAATATGCGAAGACGCCGATGAAACTTCCAAAGACGAAAGCAAGTCTCCATGCCCATGTCATTGCATGCTCATTACCAAAGATCGTTTCGATAATCAGCGCAACAGACTGTCCAAGAAGCAATCCCGAGTTGACTCCAGCAAGCAAGATTGCTGTGACCAAACCTGTTCGTCTGGGACCTGCGTGTTCACTCAGCCAGCAGAGTGACGCGGGAATCTCGCCGCCGAGCGCCATGCCTTGCACAAGTCGAAGCACCACAAGCAGTACTGGCGCGGCAAGTCCAAGCGTTGCATATCCGGGCAGCAATCCGATGAGCAGAGTGGTGGCCGCCATGCCCAGCACGGTGTGCGAAAAAACATACGCACGGCCGCGTCGATCAGCGATGTGCGCCCAGAGAATGCCGCCAAAGGGACGCGCGAAATATCCGACAGCGAAAATCGCGAATGTCTTCAGTGTTGCGGTTGATGTTCCTGTGTCTGCAGGAAAAAACGCAGCGCCGATTTGTGGCGCAAAGATTGCAAAAATGACAAAGTCATAAAACTCAAAAATGCCGCCGAGGGCGGAGATTGCAGTGGTTCGCCAAAGAGGTTGAGGTGTGGCATCGGACATACGGCGAGACAGTACTTCTTCTGCGCCTATATAGGCAATCGACAAGATGGTTCGAGCGGGCGCACTTCATCGACGCAACGCTTGCATCGCGTCCGATTTCATCTTTGTAAAACTTGGCGATGTCGCGCATGTGGCGAAGCCAATCATCGACCACGCGACCTTCATTCGGATCGAACGCAGTAGAAATGCCGCCGCATCCATAATGACCACGCAAAAAAACTTTGATGCCAAGCTCGCGCTCCATTCGTCCGGCTCATACACGGTTGTTGGCAGGCGGATGTTATTTAGATTTGCCCGAGCTTTGAAAGCAGGGGGTCATTGCCCCCACGCTGACAAAATCCCAGCTAAATCAGATCCTCCAATACTTCCATCCAAATCGATATCTGCGATGCAGCTGCCAGATGCGGGGTCTGGATCGGCGCACGATCCCCATCCCGCAAGTAATGCAGTGAGGTCGATGCCATCAATATGACCATCCAAGTTCAGATCTGCACGCAAGCGATTTTTCTTTGCAGCTGTGATAGTCGAGATGACGCCATAGCCGCGGATGAAAAGTGGGTCGGTGAATCCATTCGCAACGAAGTCGGATGATGTCGTGAAGAGAGCATTGCGAACGCCTGCAACGCCGAGATCGCTACGCGCTTGCATCAACAGCGCAGTTGCGCCGGCGATGAGTGGCGTGGACAGACTCGTTCCACTCACACCACTCAGACCAGTTGGATTTGTCGAGTGAACACTCACCACACCAACGCCGCATGCAAGCACTTCGGGCTTGAGGCGACCATCGGCAGTTGGACCATCGGAAGAAAATCCCGCGATCGAATCATCCAGGTTCGCCGCGCCGCAAGTGATCACGTTGAAAGCATCAGCGGGGGCGATGATCGAGAACGTCAGTGGATCTGCGTCGTGTCCGGCATTGCCTGCAGCCGTCAAACACACAAGTCCATTCGCAGTTGCGATATTAACCGCGCGTGTTGTGATCGCAGTCAGCCCATCGAGCATTTCTGGCGTGTACCAGTCGATATATCCCAGCGAACTCGTGGCAAGATCTGCGCCATGCGCTTCGATGAACTCAAGACCCGCAACGTAATAATCTTCTTCGATGATCGTTTCAGTCGCATAGACCTCCGTCTTGGCAAGGACAAATTTCGCGCTGAATGCTGCGCCGATCGCACTTCCTGGCAAATACGCGGCAAGCGTTCCCAGAATCCAAGTTCCATGCTTATGTTGATTGGGATCATCGCCAGTTTCGATACCAGTGTTCCCATCGTTGGAAACAAAATCCCATTCAGCAACCACATCGAGCGGATGTTCGACGGAATGAAAGGCTTCGTGCACGCGGTTGAAACCGGTGTCAAGGATGCCGATGATCATTCCTTCGCCGTGAAATCCGCGCATGTGCATAGAAGGGATGTCTATCTGGAGAAGTTGAGCGGCGGTCAAACCATAATCAAGAGAGGCAATGCCTCCGTCTGCAGCGATGGAACTTTCGCTTTCGAAGGGAAGTGGTCGTGATCGGTGAAGAGGCGAAACCGAGAGAACGAACGGCAACTTCGCAATCACTCGAATTTCTTCATCGGTTGCGTTCACAGAAATCGCATTCAGCCATCGGCTTTGCGTGCGAATCTCTGCGCCTGTTGCGCGGATCGAATCAAGTCGCGTCGCATCGATTGGAAGATCGTGAGCATCAAACAATCCTGGCAGAGTGCGGCGCGCAGCGCGGCGGGCGATTGCGCGAGCACTCAAGAGAGTGTCTTCGGCGACAATGCCATGCTTTGGAAGTGGCTTCGCCGCAAACTCGATCCACATCGCACGACTTTCGCTTGGTTCTCCGGCGATCACTAGCAAGTGATCGGAATGTTGCATGGCAAGCATAAGCGAGACAAAAGCGGCGAAATGCATTCATTTACAATACGCCGATTTTGCGCGCCAGCAAAAGACTTTTGATTTTATTTGATTATTCCTGTCAATTGTCCAAATCGAGTTCGAAATACAACTTCTAGAATGCATTCAATGTCTGGCGAAAAACCAAAGACTCTGGCAGAAATGATGAATGTTGGTCCTGCAACGCTTGGAGATTTCAAAGTGCTTGGCATTCAAGAGCCAAAGCAACTTGCCAAGCGCGAAGCATTTGAATTATGGGAAGATCTTTGCAAACGCACCCGCAAGCGTCACGATCCATGTTGCATCGATGTGTTTATGTCTGCAATTGCACAGGCGCGCGGCGAGGCACCATGTCCGTGGTGGCATTTCACAAAGCATCGCAAGACAATGATGGCCAAGCGAACAAGCAAATCTATTTCGCGATGCTGATGACACGAATTTGCGTGAACTGTCGGTGACCAGCCTTTCCGCGCAGGAATCCAAAGCCAGACTCTTTCGCACCGACCCACGGTGAACCCTCTGCTCCGCCGCAACCCTTGTTGATGCCGACCATTCCTGTGTCCAGCAAACTTGCGACGCGCTGCGCGTGCGACGCTTCGCCAAAGACAGCGCCACCGAGCCCGAACGGAGTGGAATTCGCCATCTGAATCGCTTGTGCATCGCTTGAGATTCTGGTCACGCATGCAATGGGCCCAAATGTTTCTTCTTGCATAATTCGCATCGGAGTACGAATGCCAGCAAGCACCGTGGGGCGAATAAAATTTCCCTTTGCTTCAGCGCCTGCGATCATGCGCGCACCATTCTTGATCGCATCATTGACCAGACTGACGACATGCGCTTTCTGTGCAGCATCAACCATCGGACCGATCTGAGTCGCCTCGTCTGCAGGATCGCCTTGAACCATCTCGGTTGCGCGTTTGGCAAGTTGTGTTTCGAATGATTCCGCGATGCGCTCGTGGACAAAGATTCTTTCAGTGCTGACGCAGACTTGTCCAGCATTTCGAAAACAATTACTTGCTGCGAAGTTGACCGCAGCTTCAAGGTCTGCATCTTCGAGCACAATCAGGGCATCTTTTCCTCCCAATTCCAAAACCAGTCGCTTCAGTCCTCCCGCAGCTTCGCGCATGATGTGTTTTCCCGCCGAACGACTTCCTACGAATGCAATGAGGTTTACATCTGCCGCGACCAAAGCTTTTCCCTGCTGTTCATCTCCATGCACGACTTGCAAGACATCTTGCGGCAGTGCCGCAACAAGGCACTTCGCCCAGATATCGCAGCTCAGTGGAGTCTTTTCACTTGGCTTGAAAATGACAGTATTGCCCGCGACGAGACTTGGGATCACAACATCTTGCGCCATCCATATTGGGAAATTCCAAGGCGTGATGCAGACAGCGACACCAAGTGGGTCGAAGCGCAACTGTGATCGCACTTTGCCATCGTCAAGTATTTCTTGTTCAAGCGCGTTTGCATTTCCGTCCACGAATTGAACCAGCGTTGCAGCGCAACCCTTCGCCTCGCCAATCCCTTCGCGCAATGGCTTGCCCATTTCACGGCTGATGAGTGTGCCGATTTCCTCCGCGCGATTATCGATCGCAGTTGCAGCAGACTTGATCGCCTGCGCTCGTGCGTGCGCTCCCATCGCTGCCCATGCACTTTGCGCGGCGCGCGCGCGTGCAACCACTTGTGGAATCGCTTCAACTGGAGTGATTGCGATTTCGCCGACGACATCCCCACGGGCAGGATCTATGGATTGGAGCATTTGGGTCATATATCCCAATGTATGCGATGATGAACAAATGCCGGACACTGCCGCATCTCCAACTGTCATTTCCGCAATCGACGCGCGACGAGTTTTATTGCATCTGCAGGGGCTGGGGAGTTCTGCGACGCGTTCAAGTGCGAAGTCGGTTCATTCAATGGTCGAGCGACTTGGATATGTGCAAGTAGATTCGATCAATGTTTTAGAGCGCGCCCATCACATAATCCTCGGCACAAGGCTTGACGGTTACCGCCACGCACACCTCGCTCACTCGCTCGAAAAGACGCGGAATCTCTGGGAGCATTGGACACACGACGCGTGCGTGATTCCGACAAAGTGGTATCCACATTGGAAACATCGGTTCGATAGATATGGCGCTCGCGTTGAACGCAGCAGTTGGTGGACAGCGCAATTTGGAGATGACCCGGCGAAAACAATTCGTCGCACCCTTGCGCGTGTCAAGCGCGAGGGTCCACTGAAGGCGCGTGATTTCGAGCCGCCAGAAAATCATCGCAGTACAGGATGGTGGGAGTGGCATCCAGAAAAAGCAGCACTCGAACATTTATGGCGATGCGGAAAACTGGCAATCGCCCGTCGCGATCGCTTTGAAAAAGTCTACGACCTCGCGGCGCGCGTTTTCCCAGCATCGCACGAACTCTCGCGAAGTTCTGCGACGGATCACATTCACTGGGCGTGTCGAGAAGCAATCACGCGAATTGGGATCGCAACACCAACAGAGATCGCAAGATTTTTCTCGGCAATCACGCTTGTGCAAGCGCGCGCATGGTGTGTCCAAGCCGTGGCGCGCGGAGAATTGATCGATGTCCTCGTTCAAAACAAACGAGAAGAAACGAAACCGACGAAGTGCGTTGCGCTGAAAAATTGGAAGACGCTTTGCATCGCGCCAAACTCCGATCGCATCGCTCTGTTATCTCCTTTCGATCCAGTCATTCGAGAGCGCGCGCGCGTCGAGCGACTCTTCGGATTCGAGTATCGCTTTGAAGCATTCACGCCTGCGGCGAAGCGCGTCTATGGCTATTACGTCTTGCCGATCTTGGAAGGTGATGCGCTCATCGGCCGAGTCGACACCAAGTTTGACCGCGCCAAAGACACACTCATTATCCGTGGTCCGTGGTGGGAAACTGGAGCGAAAATAAGTAAAACCCGCACGCGAAAACTTGAAGACGCGATTGATCGGCTCGCCGCTCAGATTGGCGCGGCGAGTTGGACGATGTCAGATTGAACTCCATTATACGTTGCGGAATTTTTTTTACGCAACGAACGCATAACGGGCACTCGAGTGTCTCTTACACAATCGTTACTATTGATATTCTTTTTACATGGATTCAATCTCGACACCAGAAAACGAATTCAATCGTTCCCCCAAGGGACCATTCCTAGTTCTCGCGATCGGGGCTCTTGGGGTTATCTATGGCGATATTGGCACGAGTCCGCTGTATGCATTACAAACGGCTTTTAGCGATACGGTTGGATTAGCCATAACGCCAGAGCATGTGTATGGGCTTATTTCCATGTTCATTTGGGGGCTGACCTCTATTGTCACGGTCAAGTATGTCATGGTTGTGATGCGTGCATCAAACAATGGAGAGGGCGGCACGCTTGCACTGAGTGCGCTGGCAACTCGATTTCTCAAGGGTCGGTCGCGGCGAGTTGTTGTCCTTGTCAGCATGCTCGGCATTTCGCTTTTCGCCGCCGATGGTGTTTTGACCCCGAGCATCTCGGTGCTTTCTGCGATGGAAGGAATGTCATTCGTGACACCAAATGCAACAAAGTATGAAGTGCCAGGCGCAATCGTGATTTTGACAATTCTCTTCGCAGTGCAACGCTGGGGAACAGGCGGAATTGGAAAAATCTTCGGGCCGGTGATGATTTTATGGTTCGTGATGATCGCCGCTCTCGGCGTGAATGGCATAATGAAACATCCCGAAATTCTCAATTCACTCAATCCGTACTTCGCATATCAATTGGCATTGAAATTTCCAGTTCAGTCGTTTGTTGCATTGGGCGCAGTCACGCTTTGCATTACTGGAGTTGAAGCGCTCTATGCAGACCTAAGTCATTTCGGGCGGCGTCCGATCAACATGTCCTGGCTCGTCGTTGTGTTTCCCGCTCTGGCGCTGTGCTATCTCGGACAGGGCGGAGTTATTTTGTCGAATGCTTCTGTGATCAACAATCCATTCTTCGCACTCGTGCCTTCGGGATATGAATTGCCAGTTGTCATTCTTGCAACACTTGCAACCATTGTCGCATCTCAAGCAGTGATCTCCGGGATGTACACCATCGTGCATCAATCGATGCTCGTGGGATTTCTTCCGTGGATGAAGGTGCGGCACACTTCAAAAACAATTCGTGGGCAGATCACGATTCCAGTCATCACATTTTTGATGTATATCGGAGTGATGGCGGCAGTGATCGGCTTCGGCTCATCTGCCCGACTTGCGAATGCGTATGGGTTGACTGTCACGGGAACGCTCGTCTGCACCACATTTCTGGCGGTAATCGTTGCTCGCAAATATTGGAAGTGGTCGATTTGGCGATGCACGCTTGTCTTTGTTCCAATAGGGATTGTCGATCTGTTGTTTCTCAGTGCGAACGCATCGAAATTTTTTGACGGAGCTTGGTTTACTGTCGCCATCGCAGTCGGACTTTTTTTCGTGATATGGTCATGGTCGAAGGGGTTCAAATTATTGTTGGAAAGGATCACAGCCCATCCGATTAGTCTTCCAAGTTTTTTAGACACGGTGGCAACAGCAGGAGATCGTCGCGTTCCTGGCACTGGCGTCTTTCTTAGTGAATCTGTAGATATGGCGCCGCGACCGCTTATTGAAATGTTCCGTCGATTCGGTTGTATGTTCGAGCAGACGATTCTGCTGACGGTGACGACGGTGGACACTCCATTTGTTGAGAGGGTCGATCGATGGCAGGCTGTAAAAATCAAACGCGGTTTGTGGCAGGTCAATTTTTGCTACGGATTTGCGGAGAGGCCAGAGGTCCCCAAGACGCTGGCTGAATGCGCTTTGACTTTCCCAATCGATCTCGAGACGACAACATATTTCATTGGTCGATTTCTGCCAACGATGCCGACAAGGTTGAAGCAGACGCTTGGGCTGAGATTGTTCGTCTTGATGCATCGCAGCTCGCCAGGTCCAGCCCAGTTTTATGGCATGCCCGAGGATCAAACCGTCACGATGATGACACGCATAGATATTTAAAAGTATCGATGTTTGTTGATGTGCTTGATAGATAACTTTCGGATTAAAATTCCGAAGTGTTTGACTCCAGTATGAGTTCGACATGAAGTAGATCCTTATCCCAAGATCCAGTGCGATGAGTTGCCCATTCCACATTTATTCGCGCTGGAACTCTTCGTGCGACTCCGTCGACGTTGCCGATTTGCCACACGGCACTTGCGACCAACGATGTTTCTGTCTGTGCACTTTTCGGCGTACGCGCTCTTGGATCATCCACAGTGGTGATCACATTGACGACACGGCTTGTGGAGAAATCAACCGTAACGACAACTCATTCCATGCCGCAAGCGCGACACTGGGAGATCAGTTGATTGCGATGCATAGCAGCTGGTTTTTTTCGATGTGTCCGGTGTTAAGAAGCGGCATCTCACTGAATCTGAATTGTTTGCGCTCTTCAGTCAGATTCGGTGCGACGATTGATTGGATGATGATGCGTGTGTGTGGCGGGGCAGTATCGGTGAGCTATGTCAGGGTTTCAAGCGATTTCTCGAGCACCTCAAAGTAGAGATCCGCGCGCTTTGGAAGACCCGAGCGTGGTTGACCATACGGAAATGGTTTCCGTTTACCTGACAAGAAATAACCTCGGCGTTCGTACCACGCAATGAGTGTGCCGCGTTGGCCGATCACCGTCATTCGAGCGCGCATCAATTGAAGCTCGTCACGAATCACTCGCTCCGCTTCTGCAAGCAATTGCCGACCAATACCAGCACTTTGCATCGTGGGGTTGACCGAAACCATTCCGATATATCCCGCAGCATCTTCTTCTTCGATGCGGACACAACCAACAAGCATTTCACTTTGAAACGCGAGCCGAATACGCGAGTTGATTGCGCCGATAATCTCCGATATTTCATCGATGTCAGTTCGCTGTCCATCCAGAAGATCTGCTTCGGTTGTCCATCCCGCGCGACTGACTTCGCCGCGATATGCACTTTCGATCAATGCAACGACGGCTTCAACATCAGTAAGAGTTGCGTCACGAAATGTCAGCATTGAACTCATACCTTTATGTTTGCCTTCCAGAAGGCAAACAATTCTGCTTCGCGCGCGCTTCCCGCAATAGCGGGATCACGAAATGATGTTCCTCCAAGAATGAGTAGGTTCACAAAGGTAGTTTACGGATTGTTCAACTGCAGAAGTAGAATGCAATGCACATATTCATACTGGAGACAACTTGAAACCATTTCCAATCACATTCCTGACGCTCTTTATCTTTGCCATGTTTTCATGCGCGATCAATCCTTCTGCAACGCCACAATCTGCCAAGTCGAAAATTGATCTCGATAATCCGTCCGACAACATCACCGCATTTCTGAAGATGCGAGGCAATACAGATGGGTCGGACACAGTGATGTGGTGGTCGGGGCAGATTTTCGCTGTGATTCCACAGGAAAAACCAGCCCTTCTCTTTGAATTTGAGGGCATCAATGTCGCGCGACTTGTCCATCAGCCCGATGGAAGTTGGCGAATGTTGACGCGGGAATATGCGGTCTATAAAGATCCACGCACCGGAGCGATATTGGATCGATGGCAGAATCCATACACCAAAGAAGATGTCGCAGTTTTCAATGTGCAGAATGATCCAGTCAATTCATCCTTTGGCAGTTTGGGTCGCGATGGAAAGCCCCGAATGCTTCCTTTGCTCGAGATGGGTGGTGATTGCATTCTTGGATTCGATGTCCCGCTTGCATATCCCAATCCGATTTCCCAAGAGAAATTTCCAGAGCACTCCACGGGACCGACATACACCGGCAGCGAACACTTCGGATTTTATTCCCGCATCGACGAACTATCAGATCCAGGACTCACATCCGTTCCAACATTTCTCGCATGGTTTCGTGAAGGACCATGGTTGCCTTGGATGAAAATGGGACAACGCTCTGGGTTGATGGTCTATTCGGGATATGGGAAAAAATTGATGGGAGGTATCGACGAGATCCCACCAGCATTTCTTGCGCACCTTCGCAAGCAGGCGCCGAAATATCTGTCCGCCCCACAAGAATTCGTCACGCCAAATGCGACAAGTTGGACAGTTTTCTTGCGCGAAGTTCTTGATTCCAAGTCGGGTGGCGGCTGACTTGCATCACCAGAGCGGGCGAGTGACAATACTCTTTCAATGAAAACAGAAAAATCGATTCCGGTATTTGTTTCTGTTGTCACAATCATCTTGGGTTGTTATGACCTACTGCGCGGATTTATGCACACGATCGTGTTGAATTATTCCGCAAAGAATATTGCGGTCCTCGATCTTTCAACGAGCACTGCGAGTGACCAACTGCGCTTGCTGGGTGCCTTTGGAATCTCGAACTTCGAAACAGGTGTCGTGCTGATCTTGATTGGCTTCTATGCGCGCCCGATCGCGCTTGCCATGCTGGGAGTCATTCCGCTTGTGTATCTCATCGGGCATTATGGAATCAGCACAAATATTGCCAGCTATGCCACATCGACCGCCAACTGGGGTGGCGCTCCTTGGTTGGTCGTGTACTTGTGCATATCCGCCGCGACTTTCATTGCTGGCGTGATCATGATGCGCAAGAAGAAATCGTCTTCGCACTCGTGACGGTGCGACGGCGATCCGCTTATTCGAACAACCACCAGCGACGACGAACTTTTTCGCCATATTTCAAGCCGAATCTTCGTCGCGCGGTTTCGCTGATGTAATCCGCCGCTTCGATGGGGTCGTCGGTAATTCTGTACAGCGAACGATCCGCGGCAGAGATTGTTCCTTCGCGCAAGAGTCGGTGATCGATAAAGTCGAAGAGTTCATCCCAGTATGCGCGTCCTACTAAGACGATCGGGAAATTGTCGATTGTTTTTGTTTGCACAAGTGTGAGCGCCTCAAACAATTCGTCCAGCGTTCCAAATCCGCCCGGCATGACCACGAAACCATATGAGTATTTCACCAGCATCACTTTACGAATGAAAAAATATCGAAAATGAATTTGCCGATCGCAATATGGATTTTCGACTTGTTCGTGTGGAAGAATAATATTGCAACCAATGGATGGCGCTTTGACATCGCGAGCCCCGCGATTCGCAGCTTCCATAATGCCTGGTCCGCCGCCAGTCATCACCGTGAATCCTCGTCGACCAAGTTCAGCGCCCACCGCGCGCGCGAGTTGATACCACTTATTTTCTTCGCCAAATCGAGCGCTGCCGAAGACGGTCACGCATGGCCCAGCAAAGTGCAGTCTTCGGAAGCCGCGCAAAAACTCAGATGCGATGCGAAAGACTCGAAAAAGTTCCTCAAGTCGTGGGCGCGGACCTCCCAACATAAATTGTTCGGGCGGCTCGGCATATCGCGTGGATCGTTCATCCGGTTGCACAGCGCAAGGATATAGGTTCGTCAAAGCAACCAATCAGTCGAAAACAACTTCAAATTCGCAATTGATTTGGCGTATCCTTATATGCGTTATGAAAAATGAGCCCAAAAATTTTTGTCTTAATGAGATCGTCTTCTCGAAACACTTTTATTCAGCAGTTTCTTGGAAACTTCTCTTATTCACTTTCGCGGCCCTGATCAACATAGTGACACCCACCGCGCGAGCGGCTGATGTCGAGCCACTTCGAAGTGCCGATCTGGAAGCGCGATTGACAAGCGCGGGATTCGATGATTCCCAGCGCGCGAAGATCCTTGCGGATTACACGGCGTATGTTCAGCGATATTCCACTTCGGTCGCCGATCTGATTATCGAATGGCAAGGCTTGGCTGGTGTTCAGCCGTCATCAATCGAAGAAGCACGCACCCGCCAAAGCAAAGGCCGCGCAGCTGCGCAAGCAATCGACGATGCAGAACGACCTCTACTCGATGCGATTCGAGGTACAGCACGCCCCGATCAAACTGCGGGAGTCAACAAACTTCTACTGTTGTTGGAAATCCGTCGCGATCTGGCATTCTCCAGCACATTGCGCGATGGAATGTTTGATCGCAAGGCAGTGGACATTCTTGATGTCGTTGGTGGAGCAAATCTTTCGCCTGAAAAGCTCGCTCTGTTAAAGCCGTTTCTTGATCAATATCTTGTTGAGCGTCAAACGGCTGTCCGGCGTTTGCGTGACGCAACACTCAATGTGCCACTGCGCCGCTTCGATGCGAAACAAAAGCATCCGCTTCCGACCCAACCGCAGGCCGATCCAAATTCACCAGATCCAAAGCAATTTCAGGCAGATATTCAAGCATGGTTTCAAGCGCAAGAAACAGTCAGCGAAGCGATTATGAAAGAAGCTCTTGCAGAAAGATCGGCAGCGAGAATCAAATCGATCGAACTAGATCTGCGCACAATCGATTCGATGATGCCGCTCCTTTCAGGTCGTGAGCAAGCGAAGGTGCTTGCGCGATGGAAAAACGATGCGGGTTCAATTTTCCAAACATCGGATGATGGTCCGAGCAAACTGAGCCGCGCGTGGACAACATCTCCAAGCCTCATCACTCCAGAGGTTGCCACGCAACTTGATGCAATCTGCGCGACTTGGGTTACCGAATGGTGGCCGAGCGCAAAGGAGTCCTCGCTTACCACAACGAACGGAAATCAATTCGCCGTGTTCAGCAATGCTGTGAATGATGACGGTTCTGAAAAGGCAGGCAAAGGCGCTGCAGCGACAGACCGCGCCGCTGCTGCAATCGCAGCACTGCTGGATCCGCAGGGTGATACAAAGCGCGACCCAAAGACAGTCGCCACATCGAAGCCTGGAATCCGTCTGCAAGATGCACCAGTAGATGTTCAAATTATTGGCGCAGAGCAAGGACAGGGCGCACCGGAAGTTCAAGCGATCTTTTCGTCAGTCGTGGTGGTTGGCGACGCGGGTGATGCCGACGGTATGGCATTCAACTTAGAAGGTATGGATTTTGGAGAGATCGAAATGCAGGGCAACGAATTGGTGATTGGGGGTGATGTGATGGGGATGGGCGAAGGCATAGCGATCGAATTGAGCGGGGATTCAAGTGGATTTAGCCGCCCCAATCCACTGCCGAAATTGATGCGCTTTCAAGACATCAAGCCTGTGCTTGCCGCTGCGGGCGTGGATCAAACAATGATGGCAGTCAGTGAGACCGCGATCGATGATTTACTTGCGGACGCAAGAGAAATCACCGAAGAAGCCAACGCAAATCAAAACGCGAATCCCATAATGGGCGATGGAATGTTCGAGCAGGGACCCGATGGATCTATCAAGCCTGTCGATCCAGCTGTGCGAGCTC
Organism: Planctomycetia bacterium; assembly: GCA_005792145.1. Taxonomy (GTDB): domain Bacteria; phylum Planctomycetota; class Phycisphaerae; order Phycisphaerales; family SM1A02; genus F1-60-MAGs104. The sequence continues at coordinate 25,335 of SXSS01000017.1, forward strand.
AGCGTGTCGCAGAGCGTGAAGCATTGCGCGCGGAATTACTCGCTCTTGAAACTTCGAAGCTTGATGAGATTCTTCCATCGGTCGTACCAGAAGCGGGTCGTCCAGTTGTTTCGTGGTTGACTGCGTGGCGACAACTTGAAAGCGAGCGAGCGGCTGCGTCGGGAAGTGGCGACTTTTTTTCCGCTCGATCACAGCACGATCCAGTGCAATCAATTTTTTCTGCGGATCTTTCCTCCGCAGATTGGCAGAAGGTTGGTCCAGAACTTGCCGTTGTCTGCGCAGACCTCGCATCGCGCACGCACGCTTATGTCACGGCCTCATCAAAGGCGCAAGCCGCAGTACCGATTCCACAGTTCGCAGAACAGAACGGTGAAGATGCCCAGGCAGTACAAATTGTGATGGGGGATGGCAATGTGCAGGGGTTTATGAAACTCCAACAGGAGGCGCAGCGTGCGAAAAAAGCGGCACAAACAGCTGCGAATGACGCGATCCCTCGCCTGAAGTCTCGCCTCTCTCCCGAAGCCGCACAGCGATTGCAAGATGCGTGGGATGATCAAGTGCATTCACGAGACCTGAAGGATGCGACGGATCTTTCCGAGCGATTCGATAGCGCGCTCGCCATGGTGTTGACTGATCCAATCCGTCAGCAAGTGGTCGCCCTTCAAGCAAGTTGGCGTACCGCTTCGCGTTTGATTCGCGATCGAATCATCGCGGTGAAATCAAAGCCAACATCCGATGTGATCGCGGATGCGGATGCGGCAAAGGCAGCCATCGCTCGGCGCGAGCGCACCGCAGAATTGACAGCGATCAAGTTTGAACGCGACGAAATGAATCGTCGTGTCTTTCGCGAACTCTCTGTGGCGCTTGGCGCGGATCTCGCTGCGAAACTCGCGCCACTTCCCCAAAGCAAGAAGCACAAGGTCGATGGAGGGATCGGTTCGATGATGGGCGGAGTATCGTTTACAATTCCGTCGCCGCAACCCGAGAATCAGTCGCCCAAGTAAACACAATGACAACCCTCGTTTTCAAAAGCGAGAGTCTAGAATTCGAAACCTTTTTTCTAGATTGACACTATGCAAAACCTGCTCGACCCAATTCCATTTTCGCAGTTCATCACCGCATTATTCGTGGCAATTCTGTTTTTGCAATCTGGCTTGGACAAAGTCTTCAATTTCGGTGACAACCTCGCATGGCTGACTGGACACTTTTCAAAGACGCCGTTTCGTGGTCAAGTGAAATTCATGCTCATCACCATCACCATCGCGGAAGTGGCGGCGGGAGTTCTCGCGCTTGTAGGTGCCGGGCAAATTGCAATGAATGGCGAAAAAACATTCGCAATGTATGGCGCGCAACTTGCGGCGCTTGATATCGCCATGCTGTTCTTTGGGCAGCGTATTGCCAAGGATTATGCTGGAGCGGCGTCGCTCGTTCCATATTTCATACTTTGCATCGGCGAGATTTTGCTGTTGACGCTTTGAAGTCAGCAAGCACGCTCCAATATCCCGCACACAAAAAACACAAATACCCCGACCGTTCGGTCAGGGCATTCGTAATTGCGTTGTCTCGCCATAAGGTCCGACCTAAAATAGCGGGGGCTGGATTTGAACCAACGACC
>SXSS01000107.1 GCA_005792145.1 Planctomycetia bacterium
CATTGTGTCGGTGGCATCGACGAATTCGCTCATTATGCGAAGGGTCCGCCAAGCCTCGTGTTGCAACGCATCTTTGATGTGTTTGGATTCCATGGCGTAGAGGACTACACTCAAACTCCTATGAATAGCAAGCCACTCGGTCGGACAGGGTCTCGTTCTAAATCCTCTGCGAAGGTTGTTTCCACCTCTTCAAAGGTTGCCGCGAAGGCATCCAAGAGCAAAGGAGGCAAGGCCGGAGCGATTTCTGCAAAGGTTGGAGCAAAGGTTGGAGCAAAGGTTGGAGCAAAGGTTGGAGCAAAGGTTGTGATAAAAGTGGTAGGGAATGCGCCAGCGAAGGCGCTAGATAAATCCTCGATCAAAGTTTCGGCCGAGGCTCCGGCAGTTCGTCCTGCAAAGATCGACATCAACGGATATCAGGCCGCGCTGAAGTGGCTTTCGGAGCGTCCCGACATCGAACGCATGCGTGTCGTGAAGTACGACGATGGAACATTCCGACTGGATCGCATGCGAGCGTTGCTTGCTGCGATGGGAAATCCTCATGAGCAGATCAAGTCTGTGCATGTGGCAGGAACTGTGGGCAAGGGTTCAACCTGCTCAATGATCGCTCACATGCTTGAAGAGTGCGACTATACGGTTGGTGTTTATACAAGTCCGCATTTCGTCGATCTGCGCGAGCGTATTTCCATCAACAATCGAATGATCACTAAGCCTGCGATGGTCGAAATGGCGAAGAAAGTGCAAACAGCAGCGGCGAAGGCAAAGGTCGAACCAACATTCTTTGAGGCGATGACCGCAATGGCATTCAAGCACTTCGCGGATGAAGCAGTCGATATTGCCGTCGTTGAAGTTGGGCTCGGCGGTCGATTGGATTCTACGAATGTGCTGACGCCACTTGTCACTGTTGTGACCACGATTGATTTTGATCACACCCGCATTCTTGGCGACACGCTCCCGAAGATTGCCCGCGAAAAGGCGGGGATTTTCAAGCGCGGCGTTCCCGCAATCGTTTTCGATGCGCAACCAGAAGTGAATAAAACATTTATCGAAGTTGCGGAAAAAGTTGGCGCGGAATTGAAGATCGTCAATAAAGATATTGAATTCTCCAGCCGATTCTGCACGTCGCCAGAACTTGGGCCACACACGAGAGTTTGCTATTACACCAAGCAATCTCGCATCGAACATTTACCAGTGCCTCTTCCTGGTGAACATCAAGCGATCAATTGTGGGCTCGCTCTTGCAGCAATCGAATGCGTTCGCGCTGCGGGCTTTGATTGCCCAGAGCATCTTGTCACAGGCGGTTTGGCAAAGACGAAGGTTATGGGTCGAATGGATCTCATCAGCGACCGACCGCGAGTCTTGGTTGATGGCGCGCACAATCCTTCCAGCCTCAATGCCCTTATGCGATGTGTCGGCGCTCATGTGCCGTATGACAGCATGGTGTGTGTGTTCGGTTGCTGCCAAGACAAGGATGTTGGCGAGATGCTTGATCGATTGAACCTTGGTGCTGACAAAGTGATCTTCACGAAGGCATCAAGCAATCCTCGCGCGGCAGATCCATATGAGTTGCAAAAACTGTTCCAAGAACGAAGTGGCAAGATGAGTCAAGTTGGCCGAACTGTTGGCGAAGCCATTCAGTTGGCGCTTCGAGCGACAAGTCAGGATGACTTGGTCTGTGTCACCGGCAGTTTCTATGTTGTTGGCGATGCGATGAAGTATGTCAGCGAGCAGTCGCAATTTCAAAGTCGCCGTACACAATCCGCATAAACGCTTCTGAAGAACTTCGCGAAAGAGATCTCACAAATTGTGATCCCGACATCGTCAAAGAACCGTGGGTATCCTTCGGAATTTCCTATGGTCGATTCCGAAACACCTCATCGATACGACGCGCACTGCGCAGGCAAAATCGAAACCCACTGGCAAAAGCAGTGGCTCGCCGACGATGCATTTCGTGCGTCAAATCCCGGAGATGCTGGATTTGATGCGACGCGTCCGAAGTATTACATCTTGGATATGTTTCCATATCCATCAGGGGCGGGTCTGCATGTCGGACATCCCGAGGGATACACAGCGACGGACATTCTGACGCGATATAAATTGATGCGCGGATTCAATGTGTTGCATCCAATGGGATGGGATGCGTTCGGTTTGCCTGCGGAACAATATGCAGTTCAGACTGGAGTGCATCCAGCGATCACAACGCGTACGGCGATCGATAATTTTCGGCGACAACTTCAGCGGTTGGGATTTCGGTATGACTGGTCGCGCGAATTCGGCACGATCGACCCTGATTATTATCGGTGGACGCAATCAATTTGGCTGCGTGCATATCGATCCTATTACGACGCTTCGAGCGCAAAGGCTCGGCCGATCGCGGAACTCGAACTGAAGTTTGAAAAAGAAGACCGCGTCATTGCGGTGATGGGCGATGGTGGCGATGGCACTGCTTTGGGGGCGCAACAGATCGAGAAAAAGTGGTCGGTATGTACGCCACTACAACGGCAAGCGCATTTGGATACGCATCGCTTGGCATATCTCGGTGTGCAGACGGTCAATTGGTGCCCAGCACTTGGCACCGTGCTTGCCAACGAGGAGATCATCGATGGTCGCAGTGATCGTGGAGGTCATCCAGTCTTTCGAATGCCGCTTCGACAATGGATGTTTCGCATCACGGCGTATGCGCAAAGACTTCTGGATGATCTTGATCTTGTCGAATGGCCAGAGTCCACGCGCATGATGCAGGCCGCTTGGATTGGTCGCAGCGAAGGCGCGGAAGTTCGATTCGCCGTCGAAGGATTTGGTGATCTCACTGTTTTTACAACTCGACCAGACACACTCTTTGGTGCGACATATATGGTTGTTGCGCCCGAGCATCCGTTGGTGGAATGGGTGCGCGAACGTTCGCCAAAGAATCACCAAGCGATTGTTGAATATGTGCAGTGGGCTCGCAATCGTTCGGACATCGATCGCCAAGCTGAAAGTCGCGAGAAAACAGGGATTTCGCTGGGAGTTTCGGCGCGAAATCCTGCGACGGGAGAACTCATCCCAGTTTGGACAGCGGACTATGTGCTGATGGCGTACGGCACTGGCGCAATCATGGCCGTTCCAGCGCACGATGAGCGCGACTTCGCATTTGCCAAACGATTCGATCTTCCCATTTGCTGTGTTGTCGCCGCAGCGGATGGCAGCGCATGGACCGGCGAATGCGCAACATCAGAAGATGGCATCGCATGCAATTCCCACAATGACCGCGTGTCGATTGATGGGCTCTCGACAAGTGATGCGACTTCCAAGATGATCGATTGGCTGACTTCGTGCGGATTTGGTTTTCGCCGGATCAATTTCCGTCTGCGCGATTGGCTCTTCAGCCGGCAAAGATATTGGGGCGAACCATTTCCGATTGTTTTTGATGATCGAGGGATGCACTTTCCAATTTCAGAATCTGCACTCCCAGTACAGCTTCCATCGTTGACGGATTACGAACCAGTGCAGAGTGATCATCCAGTGCCACCGCTTGGAAAAGCGAAGGAGTGGGTAAACACAACTGCTGGTGAAGCAGGGGTCGACCCTGCGTTGCTTGCGCCGTCAACGCCTGTTCGACGAGAAACCAACACAATGCCAGGATGGGCGGGTTCATGTTGGTATTACCTGCGCTACTGCGACCCGAAGAATTCCACGCGATTTGTAGGCAAAGATGCAGAGCGATATTGGATGGGCGACCGAGGCGTTGATTTGTATATCGGTGGCGCCGAGCATGCGGTTTTGCATCTGCTGTATTCCCGCTTCTGGCACAAGATGCTTTTCGATCTTGGAGAAGTTGGAACTCCAGAACCGTTTGCAAAACTTTTCCATCAAGGAATGATCACCAGCTTCGCATTTGAGCGAACAGATGGATCATTGATCGCAACCGACGGTGTGCGGGAAGATTCTGGTTCGTGGCGTGAGATCGCTACGAACGAACCCGTCACCCGTGTCATCGCGAAGATGTCCAAGAGCCTGAAGAATGTTGTTACGCCGGATGAGGTTGTCGAAGAATATGGTGCGGACACACTTCGACTGTACGAGATGTATATGGGACCTCTCGCAGATTCGAAACCGTGGAATACTCGTGATATTGCTGGAGTCTTTCGATTCCTTCAGCGTGTATGGCGGCTGGCAATTGATGAACGCACTGGCGCTGTGCTGTTTGCACGAGAGGCAAATCCTGAAATTGAACGGCAGTTGCACCGAACGATTCAGAAAGTTGCTCACGATATCGAACGATTGGCGATGAACACCGCGATTGCGGCGTTGATCGAACTGGTCAATCTTGCGACGCGTCCAACGCAGATGAAAGATTCATCTGATGGCGGACTCACAGCGGATCAAATGCGAAGATTCCTCTGCGCGCTTTCCCCATTCGCGCCGCATATTGCGGAAGAACTCTGGCACAGAATTGGGGAATCATCCAGCGTGGGCGATGCTTC
>SXSS01000108.1 GCA_005792145.1 Planctomycetia bacterium
CGCAACAAATCTTATTGAATATATTTGACAACACCAGTTTTCGTACCATTATCAGTAAGTGAGGACTCGGTAAAGGGATTGAGTGTTGGACAATTATTCCAACTAATTAGTTCGGTTCTTTCCCTACTTTGGAGACTCGCAAATGAAAACAGCATTTTTAGGCGCATCGCTCGCCGCAATCGTTGGTTCCGTCGCCACAGCCGATGTGACCTATTCCTTTACAAATCAAACATGGACAGGCTGGAACTTTACTGAAGCCTTTGCCGCTGGTTCACTCTCTGGAACATTGACTGGTGCCACCGTCAATGCGACGCTTAATGCGTCGACCAGTTATACCTACGCGGACGACTTGGCCATCTATGTTGGTCCAAATCCCATAGCATTGGGTGGCCAATTGCAATGCGGAGGTTACTCTAACCTTCAAGCTGCTCAACGCTATTTCTGGGCAAACGGTGGAAGTCCTGCCCCAGGAACAACTGTTACTGGTACTGTCAACTTCACCACTGGCATCAATATGACCGGCAATACAAACAGCATCTGGGTTGGCAACGGTTATGGTGATACAGGTACTAGTGGTACTTTTACTGGAAGCATCACCCTGCTCGGCGTGACCGCGATTCCAGCTCCTGGAGCAATCGCACTCTTGGGTCTTGCAGGTCTCGTGGGTCGTCGACGACGATCATGACTCTAGATTGATCTTCGGCAAGTCTTGCTACTTGCCTTATTCAGTCTCCAAAGTTTGTTTTCAAAAGGGGACGTCCAAGCGGCGTCCCCTTTTTTCGTTGGCTTTATTTAATTCTTGGCTTTTCAGAGCCTTCGCCGTGCATCATGAACAGCGGCGAGTGATTTCCACGATTCATCGAACGCCCATTCATAATTTCGCCATCTCCCAATCGATTTGTTGTTGATCGGACTGCGAACTTGATCGTGGCTTAGTGTCATTACCGTGCGCAGATTGCCTTCTGGGGCAAGGGTCGCTTCATCCATCAGAAGCCCCATCCTTGCTAGGCATCGTCTTGCGTGTCCTGCAGGATCAGCGATCAAATCTTCATACACAATCGCCTCGTGTTCAAAACCAAGCGTCTCAAGCGCATGCGGCAGAATTGACCGATGCGCTGCGATCACCTTGCCAATGGACTGGATTGACCCTGACCAGCCAAATGCATTTGGGTGGAAGTTTCCAAGGAAAGTGCTGATCGCGGTATCGCGTGGATCTCGATCGATTGCGATCATCACCGTGCCAGGCAGAATGGTTGCGATCAGCGGAAGCCAACGCCACGCGTGAAGATTCTTGTCGAGTGTCCAGTTTGTCCCAGACCGGCGAAGAAATTCCGCCCCCGTTTGGTACTCCTTCTGCCACGCCAGAGCATCGCTCGACTGAATCAGCGCGAGATCATTGGGCCAAACTCCAGACGAAATCGCTCGCTCGCCAAGGGTGTGAATGCCGCCATATTCTCCGATGCCCGTAATCGCAGGATGTCGATCAAGCATTTGCTCCACTAATGTCGTTCCACTTCTAGGAAGCGCAAGAATCATCGCCGTTGCTTCTATGCGAGGAGCGCGCGGCGAAGAGAAAAACTTGCCGCGCATAAGCAGATTTTTCTGCGTTTCAATTTCCTTTTCCAACCCTCCAATGTCATGGCGAGTCCCTGTTGAGAAATGCATGAATGCAGCCAAGTCGAATGCTTCGCGGTATCGACCCAGCGCATCCAACATCCGAATCGCCTCAAATCCAGCAATTCGCCGCACATGAGCGGGCGCAGTACTGCGAGCCAGTTGGTCCAGCGTTGTGATCGCTTGGGTTCGATCTGAAATCGCCTGTTTTCGTGCGACGAACAATTGCGCGCGTGGATCGTTTGTCCATTCACCTCCAACAGCGACAAGATGATCCAATTCATCGTGCTGATTTGAACGGTGCAAAACTTCAGCAAGCACAATCGTCGCATCGACTGAATTGACAGGCTCGCTGGCAATCAATTTTCGAAGTCGATCCGCGGCCGCAGTGCTGCGACCAAGCCGGTGATCGACGATCGCTCGTTGCAACGCCAAATGTGGATCCTTCGGCAACAATCGCTGTGCACGATCGAAATTCTCTACTGCTTCGTGCAACCGACCATATGCAAGCAATGCACGACCAACTGCTGACCACCAAAGACCACTGCTGGGCTGTTGGTTTTTCATTCGCTGCGACAACTCCAACGCTGCGGAGAAACGCTGTTGATTCATCAGTGCATCGAAAGTTTCAATTGACATTGGAAGTGTTGGCGCCAACAGCACTATCGATCAGCGGTATGAGAATTTCCATCGTCAGCAGTCCAAGCCCTGTGGCATATGCCTTGCCATAACCATAGAGCGGATAGTCAAACCAACTTCCATCGGGGTTCTGATCGTGAACCATCACTTCGGTCAGCCAACGAACAAGTTCCGCACGCTCTGCCGATGGCGGTACAGCCGCCAGCGCGCACGCGGCGTAATAATGATCAAAGTAATAGTAATAACCGCTGTTGCGATAAAACGCTTCATGTGGCATCACACGACCGCGGCCGATCTCGATGTATTGATGCGTGTCGCGCAAATGCTGCACGCCGCGCAAGAGAGTCTCATTCGTCACCTTTCCTGCGCCGACTGTATGCAGCGCCACATTGCATGATTGAAGGCGACCACTCGATCCGCTGACCTTGTTGTAATCCGCACGAGGAGTCAATTCTGCATAGGTTCCATATGCGAACGCGCCGCTAGGCAATTGCATTCGCAAAATCGCGCGCGTCCCGTCTTCGATCGTGCCTATAGGAATGACCGCGCCTTGCGCGCTGGCAGACTTCAACGCCAAGATCATTGCTGCGGTGTTGAAACTCGTGGACTCATTACCGCTTGGGGTTTCGCCAATGAAGTTGAAATCGTAATAACCCCAACCACCATCCGCACCTTGCTCGCGGCGAACGAGCGCGATCTCCGTCTCGCCAATCGTCTTCCAACTCGCGTGGAAAGCAGCCAGATTCGAATCCGCCTGCACAGCCGCCGAGAGATAGATGAGATAGGTGTGAGCCCACACGCTGTAAAAAGTCTTGCCCGATGCGCGACCAGGTGGCTTACGGGAAGAAAGTTCTTTCAGTCCTCTTTCGAGAGCGGATCGACAGCGCGCGTCGGTTCGGGCAGGTTCGATCAACGCCCATGTGACGATGGCCGTCGTCGCTGTCTGAAAAGCAAGATGACTTGCTTGGGTATCTAGAAAAATCTCGCGCCGGCGTATGGATTCCAACGATCCCCAATTTCCATTTTCGCGTTGATTAGTGATCGCCCAGCCAAGCCCCCTTTCAAATGCTTCGCTTGCTGCACGTGCGATTTCTGCCGATGGAATGGCTGGTTTTGCACTTGGCGCGATGACAGAATTGGGAATCGAGTTATGTCGAATGATCTCGCCCGATTTGCTCGACGACCCACACGATGCAGTCAGCACACTGGCGCAAATTGCCAACGGACCAAAGATGATCGCCCTTGCGCGATCAACCATCCGACATCACCACTTGATCGCCGACTGCCAGTCCAGAGATCACTTGTGTCTTCTTGCCATCGCTTGCGCCAATACGAATTTCGCGCTCAACCTTCTGGCCATCGATCCACAGATTGACAGTCCATTTCCCATTTTCAACCTTGACCGCTTTGCTATCAACCAAAATGCAATCCGGAATAATTTTACGCGCAACAATATGCGCTTCAACTCCCAGTGGCCACATCCCATTTGATGTGCGAACATTCGCGACGTAGGGATAGCTTGCACCTTCGCCATCGGGCGTGCCGATCGGCGTGATCTCGTCAACGGTCGCAGTACCCAAGAATTCGGGGCGCGATGGAAGCCACACATCAACCTTCGCTCCAATTTCCAGCACGCGCAAACTATTGATGTCGAGATTGCCGGTGATCTCAAGAACTGAAGGATCGACAATAGTCGCCATCAAACTGCGCGCATTGACGGACTCTCCAGCATCTGGAACGCTGATCGACATCAGACCATCGACAGGCGCCTTGATCGTCATCGCCTTCGCATCATTTTCCATTCGCGAAAGGCGCAACCTTGCATCTTCAAGAGTGCGCTCTGCAGCAGCCATGGTCAACTTTGCGGTGATCGCTTGCAAGCGCTGGCGAATTCGCAAGTGTTCCAAACTTTGTTGTGTGTACTTCATATTGTCTTCTAGCTCGCGAACATCGTTGGGGTGTTCGATTGCCAAGAACAATTCATAATCCTTCGTGCTGTACTTGAACATCGTTTGCCCCCGTTCCATCGCACGCCGGGCGCGACCAATCACGATGTCTTTCGTTTCGCTTTCAAGCGTGGTGTCGGAGTACATCCGCTCGAGCTGGGTCAGTTCGTCGCCTTGATCCTTCAGCCCATCGGTCTGTGCCTTCATGCGCAGCGAAGCCATATCAAGATCGCGAGCAAAGTAATAATCACGCGATAATTTCAGCTTCTGATCAGCTAGAAAGACTCCGCGTTCAGCGCGCTCGAGCGCGGTTGCATCTGCCACACGAGCAACCGCCTGCTCTTCAACTTGTGAGGCAAGTCGCTCGACTGATTCGGCAACTTGTGTGCGAAGGTCGGCGAGTGTTTTGTCGAAGTCCTTGCCAGAAAGTACGGCGATGACTGCTCCCGCCTTGACTGGACCTGGGAGCGCGACGACTTTCTGCACCGTGACCGCTCCGGTAAAAGCTTCAGGTTCGAAACGAACGAGCGTCTTCTTCGATGATGCGATTCGTCCCGATCGATCCGTGACGATTGTCAGCGCACCTTTTTCGACCGCCGAAGTTTTTGGCGCAGACGGTGCCGGCGGAGTCGGGGTGACAGGCGGCGTTTGCGCAGAAACGCTTCCAGACCAAACCGAAATCGCGAGTGCGAAAGCTGCGAAATCTAGGGGGAAGAAATGGTTTTTCATAAGACCTCTTTCAGAAGTGGAACCGAACAAGCAAGTCATTTCAGGCCATCCTTTGATGCCATCATCGCAACCATATCAACGCAGCGATTGGCGTATCCGCATTCATTGTCGTACCACGAGACAAGTTTGAAGAATCGATCATTCATTTGCAACGACGCTTTCACATCGAAGATCGAAGATCGCGGATCACCAACAAAGTCGCTCGAAACGACTTCGTCGTCAGTGACACCCAGTACACCTTGCATCGGGCCCGCCGCGGCGGCGCGCATGGACTTGGTGATTTCTTCCAACGATGTCGGGCGCTCGGAGCGGAAAGTCAAATCGACGCAGGAAACATTCGCTGTTGGCACGCGAAAGGCCATACCAGTCAACTTTCCTTTGACCGCAGGCAGGCAAAGTGCGACAGCCTTCGCCGCACCTGTCGAACTTGGAATGATGTTCATATATCCGTTTCGGCCACCGCGCCAATCTTTCTTGCTCGGACCATCTTGAGTTGGCTGCGTCGCGGTGACAGCATGAATCGTTGTCATCAATCCCTCTTCAAGTCCACAGGAATCCAGAATCACTTTGATCACTGGCGCAAGGCAATTCGTCGTGCACGATGCGTTGGAAATGATGCGGTCTTTCTCTGGGTTGTATGCAGAATGATTCACTTTATAAACGAGCGTCGGAACTTCTTTCTCGCTCTTGGTCGGCGCAGAAATCAGCACGCGCCGGCATCCCGCGTCGAGATGCTTCTTTGCATCTTCAATCGCAGTGAAAAATCCAGTGGACTCGATCACATAATCAACTCCCATCGCCTTCCACGGCAACAAGGATGGATCCTTGATCGCAGTGCACTTGGTTCGATGAGCGCCGTGGACAATCTCCTCGCCTTCGGCATGAACATTTTCCCCAAATCGTCCATGCATCGTGTCGTATCGCAACAAGTAAGCAAGGTTGTCCGCAGGAACAAGATCGTTCACCGCGACAATTTCAATATCGCTGCGCTGCGATGCGATGCGATAGACCAAACGACCGATGCGACCAAATCCGTTTATTGCGACTCGAATTGCCATGGGGCTCCTATGTGATAGTCATTGAAAGTAACAATCGAAACGAAAGAAAAGAATAGCTCGTTTAGTGCACCTTGGCGGTTGGCTTGAGATTGTGCGCTCTTCGGCGGGTTTTTTGTTTGATCTGCGAGCGAAGTACCGCATCAAGTATCCAAGGGAACGCGGTAAAGAGCGCGCAGGAGTATCGAACAATATGACTTGTCCAGACTTCGCTTTTAGGTCGTCGCAAACAGGCGATGATTGCATCTGCCACACGATCTGGCGACTGAATGAACCACTTGGGCGCATGATCGGAAACGCTTCCTCCTTGTGTCCCACTGCGTAGTGAGCTCTCGCTGAAAAATTCGGTCGTTGTCGTTATCGGATGAACGCTCGCAACTTCGATGTGGTCTTCCGCAAGTTCGAATCTCATCGCTCGACAAATCGATTCTTGCGCAGCCTTCGATGCTGAATATGCGCCATGATCTGGCATCGAAAATTTTGAAAGACAACTTGAACACATCAAGAGGTGTCCTGGTCGCTTTGCTGTGCGCAGCCGCTTGGCAGATTCACGCAGCAATGCGACGGATGAAAAAAAGTTCACCTCGAAAATTGCACGAAGTTCCGCATCTTCCATCAGGTGAACGGGGCGTTCCAATCCATAGCCCGCATTGGCAAAAACAATATCGAATCTGCCAAAGTGAAGCTCGGCATCGTCAAGTACTCCGGCCACATGTGATGAGTCAGAAACATCGCCAACGACAACGTGCGCTTTTCTTCCAAAATGACGAACTGACTTCGCCACTTCTTCAAGTTTGTCTCGTCTTCGCGCGACAAGCACCAGATCAATGCCTGCTTTCGCCATCGCCAGCGCTGTTGCAGCGCCGATACCACTGGACGCTCCAGTGATGATCGCTACTTTTCCTTCGAGTGCTCTTGCCATCGCAAGTCAAAATAGCAGAATCAGCAGAGTTTTCTGCGGATTTGAAAAGTTGATTCAGACCGCTCGCCACCCGCGATCACTTTCGGCCCATCCGTCAATGCGGATGTCGCGGTTGTCATCGGTTCAGCGCACGCGAAAGTTGCTCCAGTTGGCGAATAGACCTGAAGAAAGCTGTATCCACCTTCGAAGCGAATTTCAGTGCGATCACTTCCGTCGATGATTGCGATCTGCGTCTTTCCTGCGCTGGGGTCAATTTCAAAGAGCGAATCCTGGTTTTGCCCGATTGCCTCCTTCGATGGATCAGCCCAAGCACTCTTTGGCGCGGAGAGAATTGGAAGTCCGCTTGGTGCTAGAGCAACAGACCGACGCCGAGGAAGTTCGATCTGCGCCGACACAGCATTGACAACTGATATATATGGATGCCAGCCGAATGCGACCGCAATGGGTTGATCTTGATCTGCTTCGATGATCGTCGTCACGGTCAATGTCGCCGCCGAAGAATCGTGTGAGAGATGCCAGATCACTCGCAGTGTGTGCGCGAACGGATACGCGGCCATCAATGTTGGGTGATCGCTCCAGCGAATCGACGCTTCAAGATGACTCGGCGATGGCTGACTCAAATTCCAATCGCTCCATCGCAGCAGCAAGCCATGGATCGGCAATCCAGTTGGATCTCGCTTCAATTTCGCATCGACTGAAAGATTGACAGCGCGATCCGC
>SXSS01000109.1 GCA_005792145.1 Planctomycetia bacterium
CGCAATCCAAATTTACGGATGTGGCTTGCGCTGATATAGACATCGTCTTCGCAAGCCAAATATGAATATTCGGCACTACGAAGAAATCCGAATCCTTCTTGCATTATGTCCAACGAGCCTTCAGCAAGCATCAGTCCATCCACCAAAGCGCGCGCTTTGAGAATCTCGAAAACGAGGCGATGGTTTGGAAGCCCAGACTTGTCTTCAAGGCCAAGTTTCTTCGCTTCTTTGAGCAGTTCTTCGGTGGTCATCTTCTGAAGACCGGCCAAATCAACTTCGCCCTTTTCGCTTTTCTTTGATGGCTTTTTCTTTTCACTCAGTTCTAACTCGAGCGCGGCTAATTCTGTTTCAAGTTGCTCATCCGTCGGTATCGCTCCAGGTGGGAATGACATCATCGATTGCGGACCGCCAAATCCACCGCCACCACCACCACCACCGCCGCCACCGCGCCGCCGTCGTCGTCGACCCTTCTGTTGATAATGATCTTTGTTCTGGTGAAAACTGCCTTGCGACGATGACTGCGTTTCGTTCATAATAAAATTTCTCTTTAAAAGATGCGGTTGAAAAATGAGGCGAGAACTTGTGTGTCTTCTCTTGTTATGTCTTCTTGGTTCAAAAATTTTTCTCAATTCACGCAGGAGGTCACGCCCTCGACTTCCTAACAAAGATTCAGGAAGTTTTCCAGCAAGGATGATGCTGAAAATCAAGAATGAGGCTGAGAAATGATGCTGAGGATCTGGGCGACTTGCGCCCTCAACGATTCGATGTTCCCATCGTTGTTGACTATATGATGAGCAAGTTTTCGCTTCAAGTCAAGTGGCATTTGAGAATTTTCTCGGCGAACAAGTTCGTCTGATGTCCAGCCTCGGCTCGTTCGAACCCGCTCCAAACGAACCGAAAATGGCGCGTCAACCATTATGAGAGCGTCGCATTCGCCTTGCATTTTTGATTCGAGCAAGAGCGGCGCGTCGATGACCAAAGCCTTTACTGTCGGGGGCGCTTGCGCAAAGAGCCCGCGCCGTCGAGCATGAATCCAAGGATGAACGAGGTCTTCGAGACGCTTGCGCTCTCGGTCCGCGGCGGCGCGATCAGTGTCAGATGCGCTGACAGCAGGGAAAATCTTCGCCGCAATCCGACTGCGATCAATTTGTCCATGCGAATCGAGAATGGATGCGCCCCACCACTTCTGGATTTCGGCGCACACGGCTGGATCCTTGAATGCTTCGCGTGCGAGCGCGTCCGAATCGGAAACGACACATCCAGCGTCGGCAAGTATTTTCGCGACGGTCGACTTCCCCGCGCCGATCGATCCTGTCAACCCAATGACTGGCGGCGAATTTGGTCGCGATGGCATTTTCAAATTCGCGCCCAAGTTGTCCCCTGCGCTGAATCTTTGATTTGCACGCCAATGGCAACAAGTTCGTCGCGCACACGATCGCCTGCCGCCCAATCTTTCGCGGCGCGTGCAGCGGCGCGTGCCGCGATGAGCGATTCGACCTTTGCTTTGAATTCATCCGCCGCAGAATCGCCGTGTGTATTGGCGGCGGGAGAAGCATTGCGTTCGAGCACTGCGAGCACACCGTTCATGCGATTGAGCGCGAGGAGTTCGACATGAGCGCAAACATTTTGCGCAGCGCCTTCTGGAGATTCACTCACGGCAGTATTGATCGCCGCGATCGCGCGCGCAACATTCAAGTCATCGCACATTGCCGAAGTGAATTGTTCGACAGCGCGTTGGAATGGTCCAGAGATTGCGCTGGATTCTGCGGGATTGGTTGCGGCTTGCTTGATCAGCGCAGTGTGCGCTCGCGTCCAACGATCAATTTGACGCTGGCAATCTTTCAACCCCTGCCAAGTGAAATTTGCATTCGTGCGGTAATGCGTGCGAATGAGTTCCAACCGCAGCGCCGCGGGGGTGATCTCGCGCGCGAGAACATCTCGCACAGTGAAAAAATTTCCCTTGGACTTGGACATTTTTTCGCCTTCAACGACGAGATGCCGGGTGTGAAACCAAACGCGCGAAAAAGATGTGTGTCCATATCCGCAGCAACTTTGGGCGATCTCGCATTCGTGGTGCGGAAAAATATTGTCCTCGCCGCCGGAGTGCAGATCGATCTCTTCGCCAAGAAATGCGGCCGCCATCGCGCTGCATTCGAGATGCCATCCTGGATATCCCTCGCCCCAAGGCGAGTCCCATTTCATCACGTGCGCCGCGTCGGGTTTCCACAACATGAAATCCGCCGGATGACGCTTGAAAGATTGATTGTTTGCGGACACGCGTTCTCCCGCGCCTTCGCGGAGTGCGTCAAGCGTATTGCCGGAGAGTTTGCCATAAGAAGGAAAGGATCGAATATCGAAATAGACCACGCCATCGCCTGCGACATAGGCGTGATTGCGCGCGATGAGTTTTTCCACAAGTGTGACCATCTGCGGGATGCACTGCGTCGGACGCGGCATCAGTGTTGAGTCTGTCGCGAATTCCTGCGCAACTTTCAAGCCAAGCGTCCGCGCATCTTCGATGAATCGGTTGGCATAGAAGTCCGCGATGGCGAGCGGATCACGCGGATCGATATCTGCGCCAGCTGGAAGTTTTCCCGATTTCTTCGCCTCGGCAATGCGCCGTCCAGCAACTGCCATCTTGTCTTCGCCACCGCCATCAGCATCCGCATCGTCGGTCATGTGGCCGACATCGGTGATATTCATCACATGACGGACGCGATATCCGATGAGTTCCAAAGTGCGGCGCAACACATCGGCGTTGAGAAACGAGCGGAAGTTGCCAACATGCGCGTCGTCATAGACCGTTGGGCCACAGGAATAGAAAGTGACCTTTCGCCCCGCGGCATCGATGGGCGTGAAGGTTTCGGTCTGACGGGCGAGGGTGTTATGGAGAGAGAGTGAAGGCACAAACGCAATCGTATAGCGTTGCGATATGCCTGCGTTGCGATTACCTGTCACGGTGGTCATCCCTGTCAAGAACGAGGAACGCAATCTTGCGCGTTGCCTGGATCGATTGAAGCGATTCGACAAGATTGTCGTGGTCGATTCTGGGAGCACCGACCGAACACGGGAGATATCGCAAGAGCACGGATGCGATTTTGTGGCATTCCGTTGGGATGGCCATTTTCCAAAAAAGCGAAATTGGTTCTTGATCAATCACCCCCCAACAACCCCTTGGGTTTTTTTTCTCGATGCTGACGAGTATTTGACGGACGAGTTTGTCGACGAACTTGCGCGCGCGTTGGCGATGACGACGCATGTTGGATTTCGCGTTGTCTATTCAAATTACTTTCTTGGCAAAAAACTGAAGTATGGCGTGCCACAGATCAAGCTTCCTCTTTTTCGAGTCGGAAGCGGTTTGTATGAACGCATCGACGAGGATGGATGGAGCGCACTTGATATGGAAGTTCACGAGCATCCGATTTTGGAAGGGACCATCGGGCAGCTGAAAACTTTGGTCGATCATCAAGATTTCAAAGGACTTGATGCATACATCGCAAGACATAAGGAATATGCCTCATGGGAAGCGCGGCGATATGTGAAACTGCGAGAGACTCCAGAGGCAATGGCACATTTCACCGCGATTCAGCGCAGAAAATATGAGAGTCTGACGCGTTGGTGGTTGGCTCCATCGTATTTTTTCTATTCTTGGGTTTGGAAACTCGGCATCCTTGATGGATGGGCGGGATTTGTCTTCGCGAAAATGAAGGCAAGTTATTTTTCGCAGATTCGGCGAAAAATATGCGAATTTGTGGCAAAAAAGTCATAAGCCAGATTCAATTTCTACTCCCGTCATCGATGCGTCTGAGTCACTTCAATGAGCACTTGGCGCCAGTGCTCGCATGCACGCTGCGATGAATATTTCGCTTCATATGCCGCGCGTCCACGCTTGCCCATCTCTCGAACTTCAGTTGGATGTGCCATTAAGAATCGAATTTTTTCAGTGAGTGATTTTGAATCACCTGATGCCATCTCGAAGCCGCATTCATTTTCGCGCAAGATGGTTCCGCATTCACTCTCGCGCGGCCCGACCCAAAGAACGGGTTTTTCGGCCGCAAGGATGCTGAAAAATTTGCTGGGAAGAATCAATCCTTCCCAGCCTGGCAAGAGCGTGACAAGATGTGCATCGCCGACATCAAGCACGTCGGACAATTGATCGCGAGTCTGATACCCGCTGATTGTGACATTCTTGGCGCCGCATGCGCGAACCCGCTCTTCAAGAATGGATTTCGTTTTACCTTCGCCAATAAAGAGCCACCGAATGTCGTCCTCATTTTTGAACTGCTCGACCGCACCTGCGATGGCTTCCATGTCGTGACCGAGTCCGAAATTTCCCACATACAGAATGGTGAAGCGCTCGCCGATATTCCACTCCTTGCGAAGGGGATTATCCATCCGCGCGCGCGTCGGAAAATTTTCAGCGCCACTCCAAACACAAATCGTTCGGATGGTCTTGAGCAATGCGCCCTTTGCGATGACTTTTTCCTTCATGCAATGGCCTAGTGCGACGACACGGTCACTATTGCGCAGACACAAACGATCGATCCAACTGAAGACGCTCCAAATTAAGGTGCCGCGCTTCATCACGCCCGCCGCACCCGCGACCTCTGGATAGAGGTCCATCGTCCAATAGACCAAGCGCGTTCCCTTGCTCCATTTCAGCAACACGCCGACCAATGCGATAAATGGTGGTGTCGTGAAACAAATCACCACATCGTGTCGAGACAGAATGAGGCAACGCCATGCGGCAGCGAGGTAGAACAGCGTGAAGTCGAAGATGCGCGGAGTGATTCCACGTTTTCCAAACAACTGCAACCCGACGCGGTAGATTTCGATTCCGTCGTGATTGTCGCGCTTGGGAAGCGACGAACCTCGCTCACCATAAATTGAACGACTTGCAACCACCGAAACATCGTCGCCATGCGCGGTGAGATAGCGCGCGAGATCGTCCGCATGCTGTGCCGTCGCCGCAACGTC
>SXSS01000110.1 GCA_005792145.1 Planctomycetia bacterium
CCACTCCATTACACTCCATAACACACAATGAGCGACACACGCGACTACAAGACCACTTTGAATCTTCCAAAGACTGCATTTCCGATGAAGGCGAATCTCGCCCAAGCGGAGCCCGCGACGCTTGCGCGCTGGCAGAAGCAGGGTGTCTCTGCGGCGATCACCGCATCACGCGTGAACGCGCCGAAGTTTGTATTTCACGATGGCCCGCCGTATGCAAATGGTTCGATCCATGTTGGTCATCTCTTGAACAAAGTCTTGAAAGATCTTGTTGTGCGCAGTGCGATCATGGAAGGTCGCGGATGTCATTATGTTCCTGGATGGGATTGCCACGGACTTCCGATCGAACATCGGGTGATGACTGGTTTGGTCGAGAGCGGCAAGGCCGCGAAACTGGAAACGCTTTCCGACGAACATCGGCGCATGGCCATTCGCCGCGAATGCGCTGCATATGCAGCGAAATTCATCAAGACGCAAGCCGCGCAAATGCAGCGGCTCTTGACGCTTGCGGATTATGAGAATCCATACTTCACGATGCAACCTGAATATGAAGCGGGCACGCTGGAAGTTTTCGCGGGTCTCTTGGAAAAGGGTTATGTCTTTCGCCAGTTGAAACCTGTGCACTGGTCGATTGCAAATCGGACTGCGCTTGCGGAGGCGGAGTTGGAATATGAAGATCGCGTCGATCCTTCGATCTATGTCGACTTCGAAGCGGCGGACACATCGAAAGTGGACTCGGCCTTTGGTGTCGAGTGCGATTGCAAACCATCGTTCATGATCTGGACGACAACCCCGTGGACTTTGCCTGCAAATCTTGCAATTGCCGTGCATCCAAGACATAAATACGCGCTCGTCGAAATGGATGGCGCGTTGACCATCGTCGCGGCAGAGATGCTCGACAAAGTTGCCGCTGTCGTTGGCGCGACC
Organism: Planctomycetia bacterium; assembly: GCA_005792145.1. Taxonomy (GTDB): domain Bacteria; phylum Planctomycetota; class Phycisphaerae; order Phycisphaerales; family SM1A02; genus F1-60-MAGs104. Next base: position 925 of record SXSS01000110.1, read on the forward strand.
GCGGTCAGCAAGAAAGCAGAAGCCCTCGGATCCGCGCTTGTTGGTCTTGAATATCGCCATCCATTCTGCGACCGAACCAGTCGCATCGTCGCGGCGGAATATGTCACGATGGAAGATGGCACTGGATTAGTTCACACCGCACCAGGCCACGGTGATGATGATTATCGCACGGGCCTGCGTGAAGGTCTGGAGATTTATTGCCCCGTGCGTGATGACGGAACATTCGACGAGACCGCTCCGAAGTGGTTGCAAGGCAAAGTTGTTTGGGATGGCAATGCATTGGTCATCGAACATCTGCGCACGAGTGGGCATTTGGTGCACGCCCTGCAATTCACACATTCGTATCCACACGATTGGCGCAGTCGCACGCCAGTGATTTTCCGTGCGACTGAACAGTGGTTCATCGGAGTTGATCGGCCGGCAGGAAGTGGCGCGAGCGCAAATTCAGCGGCAAATACTGGCGCAACCACATCCACATCGCTTCGCGCGATGGCGCTTGAAGCAGTCAGCAAGACAGTCAAGTTTTTCCCAGAGTGGGGACGCAATCGACTTCGGGGAATGCTTGAAAGCAGACCCGATTGGTGCATCAGCCGTCAAAGATCGTGGGGACTTCCGATTCCCGCATTCCGACAAGCAGATGGAAGCGTTTTTATGACCGCCGCCAGCGTGCGCGCGATTGCTGATTGCGTGAAGAGCAAAGGCAGCGATGCGTGGTTCACGCTTGCGCCAACAGAATTGCTCGCGGCGTATGACGCATCAAAAGATCCTGACGCACCAAAGAGTTTGGACATCGCTTCGCTTGCAAAGATGCACGACATCTTCGACGTTTGGTTCGAAGCGGGTTCATCGTGGCATTCGGTCATGCGACAACGCGGAGTAGGGTTTCCAAGCGCGCTTTATTTGGAAGGTTCCGATCAACATCGAGGATGGTTTCAGTTGTCGCTGCTGCCCGCGCTTGGCGTGACTGGCAAGCCACCATTTGACGCGCTCGTCACTCACGGATTCTTGGTCGACAAAGATGGTCGCAAGATGAGCAAGAGTTTGGGCAACGCATTGGAAGTCGACACGCTGCTGAAGGATTATGGCGCCGAAGTTGCGCGCTGGTGGGTCTCCGGCGTGGCATACGACGGCGACATTCGCATCGACTTGGACTACTTCAAGGTGGCAGGGGATTCATACCGGAAAGTGCGTAATACACTGCGTTTTCTGCTGTCGAATCTCTTTGATGCGCCTGCGTGGAGCGACGAAGAAGTCCGCGCACTCGCGCTTGGCGCACCGCCAGAATCTCTCGTGGGATGGTTGATGGGAGAACTGGCACAACTTGAAGCCGAAGCACGGGCTGGATATGCCGCATACGACTTTCGCAAAGTGCATCTAGCGATTTTCAACTTCTGCAACGAGACCCTCTCTGCGATTTTCTGCGCGGCGGCGAAAGACCGTTTGTACTGCGACGCTGCGAATAGTCCTCGTCGTCGCACCACGCAAGCGGCCGCATCCGTGACGATGGAAGTTCTCTGCAGATTGCTTGCGCCAATTCTTCCGCACACCGCGGAAGAAGCGTGGACTGCGCTGAGAGGAGAGAATGCGCCTGTGCTCTTTACTCAAACTCATTATGGTGTGAAGGCAAACCGCGATGCGCGCTGGACCGATGTGATGATCGCGTGCGCTGGTGTCTCCAAGGCAATCGAAGTCGCCAAGACAACTGGCATCGACAACCCACTCGATGCGGCGGTGATCATTCCAGATCCACATGGGACGCTTGCGCCATTCCTGCCAGAGCTCGCAGATTTGTGCGGCGTATCGCAAGTGACTCTCGATCGTTCCGCAACAAGCGTTGTTGTTCGCGATCTTCGCCAAGATGGCGGAGCGGGTCGTTGTGATCGTTCGTGGCGCCGCGACGGTACGGTGCGGGTTCGATCCGACGGCGGGGCGCTCAGCGACCGAGACGCGCTCGCGGTTGGGGTCTGAAGTCGCGGCTCTGCCTTCAATCAGCTGGCGTGCTTGAATGAGCTGACTTTCGATCCAGCTATTAGCTGACCTGCTTGAATCAGCTGACTTTCGAACCAGCTTTGACTGGCTTGTCGATCGTCAGCAGAACAACATCTCGTTCATCTGGTCCGGTTTTCGCTGCTGGTTTCTCTGCCGCTGCGACTGGCGCTTGACCATCAACTGCAACCGCCGCAGGCGCGGTCACAACGGCAAGTTCCTTCAAGTCGCTCGCAGCAAGAATCATTCCCGCGCTGATTTCCCCGCGCAATTGGCGTGGTTCCAAGTTGGCGACAATGATCACCTGCTTGCCAACGAGAGTCGATGGGTCATACCACGCTTTGATTCCAGCGCAGACTTGACGACCTTCTGGAGTTCCATCATCAAGACGAATCTTCAGCAATTTGTCAGCATTTGGATGCGCCTCCGCACTCAGCACAGTCGCCACGCGAAAATCAATTTTTGCAAAGAGGTCGTACGCAATCGTTGGTAGGGGTTCGCTCATTGAGCGGCCTTGGCAGGTGCGACTGGCGCATCTTTCTTGCCGTCCGCGCCATCCGCGCCATCCGCGCCGTCCGCGCCATCCTCCTTCGCAGGATTCGCAAGCGCGAAACCATTGCGAGCGATGAGCGCTTCAAGCGTGAACAGATCTTGCGGACTTCCGGTGGCTTGATCCGATGCAATGACAGATCGGAATCGTTGGTTGGTGACAAGCGCAGGAATTTCGCCGCGATTCATTTGCGTGATGCTGTCGATGCGAACGACGACCACCGCAAGTTTCTCTGGCGCTGGAATGACAAGGGTTCGTTCTGAAAGGGGCATATCCGCAATTCGCGTTCCACTAGTTGGAAGGCTCATCGCTTTTTCAACAACAGCTTTCACAACCGCTGCATCCGAACCTAAAATTGGCAACTGTCCAGGGAATTTCATTCCATATTGAAGGAATTGTTTTTCGCCTTGACGAAGATCGCGGTATTGCTCAACTGATGTTCCGTATGTCGTTGCAACAGCGCCGAGACCTTGATCGAATGCCTCGCGTTGAATCTCGGATGTCATCCCAACCAACTTTTCGTATCGATGCAAGCGATTCACATCAGCGATCAAGGCATCGCGCACGATGTCGATTGATGCTGGAGTATGCGAGACCTCCACTGAAGTCACGCGGAATACGAACAAATCACCGGCCGCATTTTGCAGGACTGGACTTATGACGCCGCTTTGTGCAATCAACGTTGTCTTTTGGTTGAATTCGCGAAGCGCTTCGACGAGTTGCCCAGCGTTCACCGGTTGTGCGCCGAAGCGAGTCGTGGTCGCAGTTCCCAAGCCAGGTATCGCAGCGACTTCTTTCGGTGATATCCAACTTTCGCTACTGGCCTGCACTGTTGGTGGCGCTATTGCGAATTTCTCCGCGACTTCAGCTGCAAGTTGAGCGAGCGGAAATTCTTTCGCAGCCCAATCAGCCGGCAGGGTGAAATAGCCGTTGACTTGCGGGATTCCGCGCATCGACAACTGCATTCGGTCCGAGATAAACTTCGAGATTTCTTTGCTTTTTTCGGCGATTGTCGCGGTCAGAACCTTCGCCTTGACTGCATCGCGTGATGCGTCGAAAGATGCCATGTCGGCAGTGCTGGAGAGTGCAGTCGCTGGAAACTCAGTCTGATGTTCCATCCAATATTTTCGTAGTTCGATGTTGGTCAGAGCGGGGCTTTGTTGGGCAATAGTCGTGATCGATGCGGTTGGGATCATGAGCCATTCCATCTTGACTCGGTCTGAGATGCGATAACCAAAGCCAAATTTTCCGGCGCCCGTTGCGACTTCGCCATATTCCTTGAGTTGCTCTTGAAGCGCGGCTTCCGTGGGTGTTTCGACTTCGACCTTTGTCTTCACGCCATCGAGAACAACTAATTCGCCAGTGACGGCGGCCAACAATGCCGCGGCAGATTGTTCGAGTCGCGGAGCAGACAAGCGAGCGGGACCGCTCGTGACAAGGTTCACATATCGAAGGACGCCGTTGAGTTTCGCAATCGTCTCGAAAACTTCAGTTGGTGTTTGTCCACCTTCGCCGCAAAGTCCAGCAAGCAGGTTGCGCTCAGGAACTTTATTCGCAGTTGCCATCGCCGCCAATTGAGCTTGTCCATCTGCAGCGCCTCCGACAAGTCCAGCGCGCTCCGCTTCGAGCGTCAGCAAGTACCAGTGAATCGGATCTTTGTCCAAGCCAAGCGCGCGAACGGTTGGATCGCCGAGCATTCCGACGACGCGTACTTCCTGTTGCAATCGCGCTCGATCTCCTTCGGTGACAGTCACGCCATCGATCGTGGTCGCCCATGTCGCACGGCCGATCAGGAGTTCGGTCAGGAATGAACTGCTCTTGTCAAAAACCAGCCAAGAGACCATCAGGAATGTCATTCCGACGATCAAGATCCAACGCGATGCTTTTTCATTCTTACGGAAAAATTTTAACATGGTGGGTTTCCTGTATTTCTTTCAGTGCGTTTTCAGTTTGTTCTGTCAGTCGATTCTATATGTTGTTGTAAAAAAAACGCGCGGACGTTGTTCGTCCGCGCGTTCTATAAATCAAACTTCACACGATCAGCGATAGAATTCGACGATGAGATTCGTGTTCACATCGAATGGAATTTGTTCGGATGATGGCGTTGCCAACACTTTGACGGCCAACTCTGCGGGATTGACTTCGATCCAACCTGGAACAACGTGTCCTGCAAGGCTTTCCATATTCTCGCGAACGAGCTTATGAAGACCATCACGCATGGTGATGACCATACCGGGCTCGCAGGCATATGAGGGTCGATCGACCTTGCGGCCATTGACCAAGACATGTCCGTGAACCACGATTTGACGCGCTGCCCAGATTGTTCGGGCGAATCCAGCGCGACGGACCAAATTGTCCAATCGGCGTTCAAGATTCTGAAGCAACACTTCGCCAGTGTTGCCCTTGCTGCGACCTGCCTCGGCGAGGTAGCGGCGGAATTGTCTTTCGAGCACGCTGTAGTGATAACGCAACTTCTGCTTTTCGTCCTTGCGGATGCCGTATGGCTTTGCGCGCTTTCCGCGGAAGCCGTGCATTCCAGGAGGCGTCAACTGTCGCTTTGCGGTGTGCTTGGGGATGTCCGCAATCGGAACACCAACGCGGCGGGAGAGTTTGACTTTAGGACCTGTATAGCGTGCCATGGGTAGTCACGCATTGAACACCAATCAAGCGCAAATGTCAAGACAACGGGAGGCGCGGGGTCTTGAAACGCTTCGGGGCGGCTGCCGATTCTTGCAAAGCGGGGTTTATAGCCCCACAATCATTCAATACGACCGCGAGTCACTGCGCTTGCACCAATTGAGAAAAGCCCGATTCAGGACGCGATATCCGCCTGGAGTGGGGTAATCGCCTGTGAAATACCAGTCTCCGGTGTGATTTGGCATCGCTCGTCGCAGGCCTTCGATGGTCTGATAGACGACCTCGACCTCGCCGCGCCACTCGCCGGTCTTTGGCCTGATCAACCGCGCGATCTCGGCGGAGATTTCATCTTGAGTGAATCTGTCATAAATCAGCCGCACGTGATTTTTCATCCGCTCAGGAGGCAGAGAGTCCTGCGCCTTGCAGAGCGACTCGACTTCATTGAGGACCTCATCATCGCCGCGCGCTCGAAGCAAATTGATCGCAGCTTCGAATGCGATGAAGCGACCGAGTTGACTCATATCGATTCCGTAGCAGTCGGGATAGAGAATGAGCGGCGCACTGCTTGCAACAAGAATGCGCGCGGGATTCAGTCGCGAAAGAATAGTGATGATCGAATCGCGAAGAGTCGTTCCTCGAACGATCGAATCATCGACTGCGATCAGCGTGTCGCCGGGCCGAACGGTTCCGCGAGTGATGTCATAGACGTGACTGACCAGATCGCGCCGCGCGGCATCGTGCGTGATGAATGTCCGCAGTCGTTGATCCTTATGCGCAACTTTTTCCGCGCGCACACGCACATCCATCAGCGCGCGAATTCGATCAGGAGTTGCCTTTCCTTCGGCGACAAGTTGGCAGACTTCGTCGGCGGCGCGTTCGCGCATAATGCGTTCGGTTTCCTGCAGAAGTCCCAAGTATGCGCTCTCGGATGTGTTGGGAATGAAAGAGAAAACAGCATGATCGACCGATTCGCCAAGTCGTTCCAGAATGCGCGGCGCCAAGTTTTCTCCCAAGCGTTTGCGCTCGTCATAGATTTCGTGATCGTTGCCGCGGCTGAAATAAATGCGCTCGAATGAGCATTGACGAATCGGGCGCGGTTGCGCGAAGCGTTGAATCGCAACTTTTCCGTCTCGTTTGACGCTCAGCACGTGTCCAGGTTCGAGTGGTTGAATTGCATCGACTGGAACATCAAAGACCGCCGCAAGAGCGGGGCGTTCGCTGGCAACCGCAACCACATCATCGGTGATCAGTATGAACGCGGGACGAATGCCAGCGGGATCTCGGCAGGCGAAGCAGTCACCATTGCCAACGAGCGCGCCAAGCGTGTATCCACCGTCAAACTTTTCAGTGGCGCGTTCCAGAATGCGGCCATAATCCAACTGCGTCGAAACTTCTATGGCAAGCGCGCGCCCTTCGAGTCCCGCGAAAGATCCAGGGCCCATCGTTGAAATCAAATGATCGTGTTCGCAGTCAATCGAATAGCCGATCTTTTCCAAGACGACTCCGGTGTCGCTTCCGCCAACGGGAGAAAGGCCATATTCCACGAGCAAATCGAAAAGCTCTGGAGAATTGGTCAAATTGAAATTGCCGGCAAGCGCAAGATTTCTGCTGGCGATGATTGATCTGCGCACAAATGGATGGCAGGCATCCGCGGATCGTCCGCCGAATGTGCCGTATCGCAAATGTCCAAGCAGCACTTCGCCAAGAAGCGGCAATTTTTTCTTGAGGTCGAGAATCGAAATTGCGCGCAGCGCTTCTTCGCTCATGCTTCGCACAGGTGTCAGCGCATCATCAAAGAGTCGCTCGACCGGATTGCGCTTTCCGCTGCGCGCGCGTTCGAGAAAGGATTCGCCCGCTGGCACATCAAAGCGCACGCTCGCGATGCCCGCGCCATCTTGTCCGCGATTGTGTTGCTTCTCCATCAAGAGATAGAGTTTGCGAAGTCCCCAAGTTGGATCGCCGTACTGCTCCTGAAACCAAGTGATTGGCTTTCGCAGACGGACAAGTGCAAGTCCGCATTCATGTGTCAGTCGATCACTCATTGAGAGAGCCGAAGGTTAGCGGATGAGAATAGGGGCGTGGCGATAAGCAAACGCCTTGAATTCAAGCGATCGCAGGCTCGGATCGGCGAACGCACAGAATGGGAGTGGGTTCGTATGGCCGGCTGATTGTCAGCGATGCGGCCATCGCGGGCAGTTGCGCGTGGAAAAACTCGCGCACTAATGTCGGGCAATTGCAATCTTGCGAGAGATGGAGCAGGACCAAATGACGAACTGATCCGTTGGCGGTCAAGAGGCGCGATGCCTCGACCGATTGAACGTTGGACAAATGGCCGCGGCCACCCATAATGCGCTGCTTGAGAAATGCAGGTCGTGGAGAATTGCGCTGCATTTCAACGTCATAGTTGCTTTCGATCGAGAGCAGGTCCAGATCCGCGAACGCTTCGAGCAATTCATCGCTGACAGAACCAAGATCTGTCGCGTGTCCAATATGCGCGTTTTCAGAATCGAAGCGAAACGCAGTTGATCCGATCTCGTCGTGGGGAACTTTGACAAGTCGAACATCCGCTGTCTTACCGAGTGCGAATGCGGCATCCATTGGGCGCAGACATTCTGCTGGAACGCCGGAAGCAAGCGCCAATTCCGCATGCGCGCGGCGCACGATCACTGGGACTGGAGAGCGTTGCAATTGTCGAGCCCAGGATGGCGACCAATGATCGCGATCGAGATGTGTCAGAAAAATCGCGCGCAGCGTGTGGAAGCGCGCTGTCGCATTCGCGGCGACGAGGGCGGTTCGCACGCCGCGTGGAGTCAGTCCAGCATCAATCAAGATGAATTTGCCTGAATCGTCGAATGAAATCGCGGTCGCATTTCCGCGTGAACTGCTGCCGAGAACGCAAACTGACGCGCTCATTGATTTTGTCCCGCGGAAAAATTATTGATTTGTTTCATGATGCGATCCTTGCACTGCGTCCGCTGACCGAAGCGCGTTCCATGCGCTTGCCTATTCGCTGGTGGTCTTTCGACCGTGCGTACCTACGATACCTCTTTTGGATGATTCGACGAACGAAATGTATTCGTCAATCATTGGGTCTCCTGCGCGCGTCCGCAAAACTTCCAGCGCATTCTTTGTCAGCAGGCGGCGGCGACAGATTGTGGAGTACGCCCATCGAGCGGCATCGATTGATGCGGATGGAATTCCAGATCGGCGCATACCAACTATGTTCAAGCCGCGTGCATAATTCGTGGTGGTCACCATGAAGAATGGGCAGAGGTCAAAACTAACTCCAGCAAGTCCGCTGACGAAGCAACCGCGACCGAGCCGGACGAATTGATGCACCCCAGCAGAGCCGCCGGTGATGACTCGATCCGCGACATCGACATGACCGGCAAGGAGAGTGCCGTTGGCGAACACGCAGTTGTTTCCTATTGTGCAGTCGTGTCCTGCGTGGGAATTCGCCATCCAATAATTATTGTCGCCGATGCGACCGGGAAGTTCCATCTTGGGTCGCGAAATTGTCACCCCTTCACGAAAGACATTCTTCGAACCAATGATAATTCCCTTGCCAGGAAAATCTGGCGGCGTTCCAAGATCTTGAGGCGCACCACCGATGCAAGAGTTCGCATAGAAAATGTTGTTCTGACCAATGGTCAGTGGACCCTCCAATTGCACGCGCGCGCGCAGAATTGTTCCCGCGCCGATTGTGATCGGGCCAAGCGTTCCCATCAGATGGCACCAAGGGCCGATCACGACATCGTCGGCAAGCGTGACATTTCCTTCAATGATCGCAGTGGGGTGAATCGTTGGCACGGGGAAAGAATAGCCCCGCACCCTACGATCGTCGATAATGGATTCCTCCCCCAAGATTCGCAGTGAATTGCCCAGCGAGAAAGATCGCGCAGAGTGCGTGGATTTGGTGGACTTTATCGACCTCGGAGCCATCTCATATGCGAAGGCATATCTGATCCAGAAAGAAACCCACGAGCGTGTTGTCGCGGCAAGACCCGCAATGAGCGCGCCATTTTCGGCGCAACTTCGCGCGGGTGTGATTTATTTTCTTGAGCATGATCCTGCTGTTGTGACAGTTTCGAGAAGAATCGACGCGCGAAAGAATGTTCTCTTTTCACCAGAGCAGTTGGCGCAGCGTGGTGTGGAATGCGTCGAGACTGATCGCGGCGGCGATGTGACGTGGCACGGACCTGGTCAACTTGTGGTCTATTTGATCTTGGATCTGAATCGACTGGGACTGCGAGTGAATGGATATCTGCGGATGCTCGAAGGCGTGGTCATCGAGACGCTGGGTGATTTCGGTGTTGTGGGCGAGCGTGATCCCGACGCAACTGGCGTCTGGGTGAATGGCCGCAAGATTTGTGCGATGGGAGTTCGTCTCTCGCGCTGGGTTTCGATGCATGGGATCGCACTGAATGTCAATCCCGATCTTCGGCAGTTCGATTTGATTGTCCCGTGCGGGTTGGTTGGGCGAGGAGTGACGAGCCTCGAGAGCGAACTTGCCGCGAAAACACCCACGCTTGCAGTAGTGAAGAAAGCCCTTACTTTTCGGCTGAATTCCGCACTTTCGGCAGCAGGGCGGGCGGCGGCGGTGGCGGGGGAATCCTCTTGATGCGGTGTGTGTGCGGGTCTGTACTACACTTTGGGGCTCGCATCAGGTCTGTTGACTTCCAATGAACATTCGCAATTTCTCAATCATCGCCCACATCGACCACGGCAAGAGCACACTGGCCGATCGACTCTTGCAGGCGACCAACGCGCTTTCAAAGCGCGAGGCGCGCGCGCAATTCTTGGACTCGATGGATTTGGAACGCGAGCGTGGAATCACGATCAAGGCGAGTGCGGTTTCTGTGCAGCACACTTGCGATGGCAAAGATTTTGAATTGAACTTTATTGATACGCCCGGCCACGTTGACTTCACATACGAAGTGAGCCGCGCATTGACCGCTTGCGAAGGAGCGATTCTTGTTGTCGACTCCACACAAGGTGTGCAGGCGCAAACTGTGGCCAATGCATACCTCGCCGTCGCGGCGGGATTGGAATTGATCCCGGTCATCAACAAGATTGATCTTCCAGCCGCGGACCCCGATGGTGTCGCAATGGAAATCGAACAGGTGCTTGGACTTCCCGCGGAGGACTGTGTCTTGGTTTCTGCCAAGTCAGGACAAGGGATTCACGAACTTCTCGATTTGATTTGCCGAAAGTTGCCCGCGCCGCGACCCGCAAAGACCGACAAGTTGCGTGGACTTATTTTCGACGCAAAATACGATGATTATCGCGGAGTTGTGGTCTATGTGCGAATCTTCGACGGCACGCTGAAAGTTGGCGACAAGATTCGGATGATGGGAACTGGCCGACATTTTATGGTCAGCGAATTGACGCGCTATACGCCGCATATCACACGCGTGAAAGAACTTGGATGGGCGCAGGTTGGTTCGATCAGCGCAAGTATTAAGAGTCTGGGCGATGTCCGAGTCGGCGATACGGTGACGCTTGATGGATCGCCCGCGGATGAGGCGCTCGCGGGTTATGAAGAACCGAAGCAGATGGTGTTCTGCGATTTCTATCCTTCGAGCGCCGACGCCGAAACTGGCACTGGCAAGAAGGCGAGCTTTGAAGCTCTGCGCGAAGCGATCGAAAAACTCAGTCTCAACGACGCAAGTTTCACTTTCGAGGTTCAGCATTCCGAAGCGCTTGGATTCGGATATCGCTGTGGATTTCTTGGACTGCTCCATATGGACATCATTCAAGAACGACTCGAGCGCGAAGGTGGCGTAGAAATTGTGCAGACCGCGCCAACAGTCAAGTATCTCGTGGACTTGACCACTGGAGAGGAAGTCGAGATTCATAATCCTGCGGATTTGCCAGACCCATCACAAATGGCTGCAATTCGCGAGCCAATTGCAAAGTTGGAGATCATGTGTCCGACCGAAAATATCGGCGACTTGATCAAGTTGTGCGATAGCCGCCGCGGCATTTTCAAGGCTCAGCGTTTTCTCAGTGAAGGCCGCCAGATTCTGGATTATGAATTGCCGATGGCGGAGATCATCTATGACTTCTATGACAAGTTGAAGTCTCTCACGCGCGGTTACGGAACAATGGACTATCACGTTGTTGCATACCGAGTCGATAATTTGGCGAAGGTCAATATTCTGGTCAACGGCGAAGTGGTCGAAGCGCTCAGTTTGATTTGCCATCGATCGACCGCGGAAATGCGCAGTCGTTTGATCTTGTCAAAGCTGAAGAAGCAGATCGATCGACATCAATTTGAAATTGCCTTGCAAGCGGCGGTGGGCGGAAAAGTGATCGCCCGAGAATCGATCCAAGCGATGCGGAAAAATGTGACTGCGAAGTGCTATGGCGGCGACATCAGCCG
>SXSS01000111.1 GCA_005792145.1 Planctomycetia bacterium
ACAAGCAATCCGACGATTATTATCGCGCTGCTCGACAGCGGAGTTTTCCCTCACCCAGAACTGGCAGGTCGTATTCTTCCAGGTCGCAACATTCCGCTTGGCACGAATGATACTTCAGATGTCTGCGGTGGTCACGGAACGCATGTCTCTGGAATCATGACTGCGAAAGGGGCGAACGCATCGGGAATTGCTGGAATGTGCTGGGACGCAAAGATTCTTCCTGTCGTCATCGTCAATCCATGTTCTGGATTGGAGTCTTATGTCGCAGATGGTTTGGTCTGGGCGATCGATCAGGGAGCAAACATTGTCAACATGAGTTTGCAATACAGCGTGGGCTCCCAATATTTTCGTACAGCAGTTCAGTATGCCGCCGCGCATGGCGTGCCGATGATCGCCGCAACCGGAAACTCTAATGGCGCAGTGTCGTGGCCAGCGAAGTGGGAGGAGACAATCGCGGTTGCTGGGTCGAATCGATTCGATGCGCGATATAGCCAATCAAACTTTGGTCCAGAAGTCGATGTCTCTGCGCCGGGAGAAGCGATTTATTCCCTCGCTCTCAACAATGGATATGCAAATCGCAGTGGAACAAGCATGGCGACATCTCATGTCACGGGAACGATCGCTCTTATGCGCGCTGTCTATCCAACAATGAGCGCTACCGCTATTCGAACAGTCTTGATGCAGACCGCACGAGACCTTGCACCAACTGGTTATGACATTTACACCGGCGCAGGAGTTATCGATGCTGGCGCCGCTGTGCTGATGGCGCAAAGTATGAATCCTGGTCCAGCGGACTTGAACGGAGATGGAGTTGTGAATGGAGTGGATCTCACCACATTCTTCAGTCAATGGGGAGCGTGTTCTGGCTGCAATTGCACCGCCGATTTCAACCAAAATTGCGTCGTGGAGGCCGCCGATATGTCGTATCTCTTGTCCGCGTGGTCGTCGCAGTAGAATCTGTAGAACAAAGTTGGCCAAACCTATGTCAGTCCAAATCGAACTTTCAAGAATTTACATCCGAGAGATGGTCGATATGCAGATCATCGAACTTTCGGAAGTTGGTGGAACACGATCATTTCCAATCGTGATCGGTATGACCGAAGCATGCGCAATCGAACGCCGCCGAAAGGGATGCAGTGTCGAGCGACCGCAGACTCATGACCTCTTGACGACGATCATCGACGACCTTGGCGCAACGGTTGATCGAATCGAGATCGTCTCTTTGAAAGAGGGAACGTTTTTCGCCAAGATCGTTCTGCGCCGAGGTCCCAAGGAAATCGAAATCGATGCGCGACCTTCTGACGCAATCGCAATCGCAGTTGCGTGCAATGCGCCGATGTTCGCCGCGGAAGAAGTCATCGCAGCAGCATCCGCGTCACCCACCGAACTGATGCCACCCTTGGCCGAAGATCTAGACGATGATGACGATGATCATGAGAATGAATGTGGGGATGACTTGTTTGGCGAGAGCGACGAATCCACAAACGACAGTTGATCGAAGCATTTGACTGGATGCACTGTCAGCGAGATCGTCAGTCGCTCGTGCCAATACTGGTTCGAATCGGACCAAATAATTCTTTCAGAACTGTGGTTGCGAATGCGCCTGGTGGCAAGTCGAAGGCAATACGAATGTAGCCGCCAAATTCATCGATGCCAGAATCAAGCGCGGCGTTCCCAATCGCAATTCGAAGCGGGCGTCGCTCGCCAGATGGAGGATGGCTTGATGCGGCGAAGAGTTCGGGCGGTGACGCGAATGCGCGTGCTGCACTCGCTTCAGCTTGCGAAACTAATTCGCCAGCCACAAGCATTTTTTCGCCAAACATTGGACCCGTGGGAGAGATCTCGAAACGCAGAGCGCGTGCGTTGAGCGAATCAAGCGTTTCGCTTGCATCAACCACAAAGCACGCGCCACCTTCATGGCGATACGCGATATCACCATCTTGAATGCGATCCAGTTCATTCGCGGCGATGCGATCATCGACCACGCGATTGAAGATCGCGGATTGCAACGCATTCACCCAGAAGCGAAGCGTCGCGCCACCCAACGATTTCACGCTGCGCGAACTTGTCCAACCGCGCGACTTCGCCAATGCCATTCTTCGTTCTGCGTGATCGCCCGCCCCCCAGAGTGGAACGCTTGCAGACCATTCACCCGCATCGCACGCCATTCGCGCAGCGCGTTGGTGTTCTGGAAAAATCGGATGAGAAGTTCCAGTGAGATGTTCGATGATCCCATTCCAGTTTTCTTGCAGAACCATTCTGCCCAGCAAATGATTATCAAGGCGTTGTCCAAAACGCTGTTCGCCAAATCCGTTTGGAACGCCAGATTTCGTCAGGATTTGGAGCCGGCGATACACCACAGGAATCTGCAGTGGATCGACTTCGCGCACTCGAATCGCAAATCGATTTCCCGCAAGATGACCCGTTCGCAATTTGTTTCCGTGCCGAAGACTCCACAGGACGAGCAGTCGATCGTGTGTCAATTCTGTCGGCGGTTCTTTTCCTGGAAGGTTGACAGAAATTGCTTGGCGCGTCACTGCGTGGCGATCTTTTCTGCCCGCCGTTCCAATCGAATCGGGGTCGACTTTGAAGTGATCCGCAATGATGCGGATCATTTCGTCGTGCGGCATATTTTCTTTTTGAATCCCAAGATAGAGATGCTCGCCTTCGCCTGATGGTTCATACAAAGGCAACTCGTCAACAAGAAAATCTGCAGATCGAACTTTGATCACGCCACCAGGTTGCTCGGCACGACAAAGGGTGCGAGTCATCAGCGCAGATGGGAGCGCATCTGAAGCTCGCGCTTTGGAAACGAGCGCAGTGTCAATCACTCCGCGCTTGGCAAGAGCCTCGGCAATCTGCCGCGCAGGGTCTCCTTCGTGATCGATGTGCAGTGTGTCCCATCCACGCGCGTGCGCGGCGCGAATATTTTCGATCAAGTCGTCGGCGAAGAAAATTTCGCCTTGCGTGCAACCTGTTGATTTTTCAAACGCGGCATAGATCGCAGGGTCTGGCTTATTGAGTCCAAGAAGATGCGATGCGTGGCGAGTTTCGATCACGCCAAATGCCGCCGATGTTTCCTGCATCTGCTTCCAATGAGAGTCGTTCGTGTTTGAAAGGCACGCAACACGAATTCCGCTTCGCTGAAGAGAAGCGAGCAATTCTGCGATGCCGGGATAGTCGCCCAAGATCCAACCATCGTGAATGCGGCCAATTTCCTGCGGCGAATAGATGCCGCCAAAGATCGCCGAAATTTCATCGAGAAAATCGCTGTACGCGGTCAGGCCTCGCTGGTATCGATCAACTGCCGCATGACGCTGAGCGCGTGTTGCATCTTCGCTTCCTTCGACAAATCCCCGCGTAGGAACATTCGCCGCCGCGCAACCTTCGGTCCAAGATCTGCAAATTCGTACGACGACTCCGCCAAGATCGACGCAGACAATTTTGGGTGGAAGTGCGGTCATGCGTTGCTCGGTCGAATCGCGCGCTTGGCAAGCCGGCGAGCTCTGAAAAAATTTGTCAAGAGAGAACCACACTGCGTTCCCATCAATCCACCGATCACTTCCATTCGGTGATTCAATCGCGGGTCACGACAGAGATCGAAAAGCGTGTCGACTGCGCCAGCCTTTGGATCGCGCGCGCCATAGAGCAATCGAGAGACTCTCGCATTCACCAGCGCACCCGCGCACATTGGGCAGGGCTCTAATGTCACCGCCATCGAACAGTCGTTCAATCTCCATCCACCATTGGCGATTGCGGCAAGTCGCAGTGCAACAACTTCAGCATGACCCGTGGGATCGCCGCTCGCTTCTCGATCATTGGACGCTTCCGACAAGATCACCCCTGCGCGATAGATCACCGCTCCCACTGGAACTTCTCCTCGATCTCCAGCGGCGCGCGCCAACTCCATCGCGCGTTTCATCATGCTTTGGTCTTCCAAAGAAGCCCCACGAGGGATCACCAAGATTCGTCGACGAACTCGATGTCGCCAAGCGGGAAGAGCGCACGAAGCGATCGACGGAGCAGAATGCGATCCATCAAAGCGTTTCATAAATCATTCGTCTCCGACATTGCCTTCGCGCGTGTTGGTGTTGCGAAAGCGCTCGCCAAACTTCGAAAGCACGGTTCCAGATGCGACACGCGATGTCGGCGCAACGACGATCAGCCAAATCGAAAATTCGAAAAGCAGAACCAGTGGCACGGCAACAACTGCCAACGACAGTAAATCGCCAGGAGCGATTGCGGCAGCAATAATAATGACGCCGAAAAATGCATACTTGCGATTCTTGCGGAGCATATTTGGATTGACGATGCCAACCCAGCTCAGAAGCAACATCGCAATCGGCAATTGAAACGCCAGCGCAAAGCCCATCGCAAAGAGCAGAATGAAATCCAGATATTCGCTCAGTCGAAACGATGCGACGAGAGATCCAGGATGCTCGAGCGCGATGCTTGCAATTTCGACATGCGATGTGTCGCCAGGAATTGGCAGAGCAAATCGAAGCTCGCGCGTTGTTGTGTTGATCCACGATTGGCCTGCTTGTGGCGATACGGGATCGGTTTCCAGAATCGGCATTGCTGGAGTGGCGATGGCAGTTGGCGATGGGTTTGCGTCCAACTTTGTTTCGGGTGAAATACTGAAGCCGACGAGCACCTTCAACATCAATGGAAGCATGATGTAATACAACAAGGTCAAACCAATCAGCGCCAATACTCCGCTGCCCGGCAGAAGGAGTCGGACGAATCGCTGTTCGTTGTCATGCAGTCCAGGTGAAACGAATCTCCAAAGTTGCCAGAGCACCCACGGCGCAGCGATCACCAATGCGAGGATGAACGAGATCTTCAGATCCATCATCATCGTCTCAGTCGGACTGAGAACCGTCAGTTGCGCAGCGATGTTGTTCGCGCGCATTGCACGCAGAAGTGGTTCGCACAAGAAGGTGCGAATTTCACCTCCAAAGAAAAAGAGCGCCAGCATCAACGGCACGGGAACAACAAAAGCAAGAAAAACTCGCTTGCGTAATTCGTCGAGGTGATCTCCAAAGCTCATCGAAGAACTGGCGCGCGCGGTTTGCCTCGTGTTTGGATTCTCGCTGGGATCACTCATCGGGTGGTCATCCTAGGCTGTCGAAGCATTTCTCCGAAGAAGCGCGCCGCGTTTTCATCAAGTTGATCATTGAGTTTTATAGGGTCTTCTCCTCGTGCTTGCGCGAGCGCCGCGGCAACATGCACCACGAATCTTGGCTCGTTGGGCCACTCGCCGCGGACCGGTTGCGGCGCAAGAAACGGAGAGTCCGTCTCGACCATCAGTCGATCGATCGGAACGATTTTCGCGGCGGCACGCACTTCTGGCGCACCAGGGAATGTCAGTACGCCAGTGAATGAAATGAATGCGCCCAAGTCGAGCGCCATCCGAACATCATTCGAATCACCCGTAAAACAGTGAAAGACAAATCGTTCTCCAGGCAGGCCTGTCGCAGCCAAGATTGGAACAAGATCCGCGAAAGCCTTTCTGCAGTGCACAATGATCGGCTTTGCAAGTCCCTCGGCGCTCCAACGAATGATGTGAGCGAGTTGCTCTTCCAGTATTGCTCGTTGCTGTGCGGCGGGTGGCTTGTCATAGTGATTGTCTAGGCCGAGTTCTCCCCACGCAACACATTTTGGATGTTCGCCCGCGCGGCGAAGTTGCGCCCAATCGCATGGCTTATCGCTATATAAAGGATGCACTCCAGCACTCGCAAAGAGTCGTGGATGCAGCGCAGCCAATTCCGTGGTTCGAATCGCATCAGCAGTGGTGGTTGCGATTGTGATTGCACTATGCACTCCGACACGCGATGCTGCATCGAGAACTTCGCAGACTCGGCCGGCGAATTCTGGAAAGGTCAGATGGCAATGTGTATCGATCATCGTTGATATCTCATTTGTCGGATGGCACTTTATGAAGTGCGATACGCATTAAAATTGGCCCGATCATTTCATTTAAGGTGATACAAGCCACTGCGATTGTTGCCAGACTACTGACCCATTTTTCATTTGGGAATTCAACCGCAATTTGCGCCGCGAGTGCCAAAGATATTCCAGCTTGCGGGATGAAACCCGCCCAAGCCCAACGAGTTGCCTCGAGCGACAATCCATTTACACGCGCGGCGATGGTGACGCCTGTCCAAATTGCAGCCAAGCGCACGGCAGAGATTGCGAACACAACTCCCCAATTCGCGGTGAGTGCTGCAAGATCAAGATGCGCGCCAGCTGAGGCGAAGAAAACGCAACAGACTGCAAGGAAAAGTCTGCGCGCCGTTGCAAAGAACGATATGGTTGTAAGCGGCGCGACATTACGCGCTGTATATCCGAGCGTCAACGCGGTGATGAGTGGTGCGATGCCAATCGTGGAACAGAAAATTGCCACGCAGATCGCAGTGAGCAGAACCACCGCAGTCATACGCCGCTCGATACGCGCAAGCGCCCAGCGAAGGGGGTACGCAAGTGCGATTCCGACACCGATGCTTCCAGCAAGATGTAAAATGACTCTATACCAGTCTTGATGTGTAGTCGTTGCGCTCGATGATGCTGCAACGAAAAACAGCACAACGGAAAATGTAAGCACAAGGCAAAGATCTTTTGCAACCGTTGTCGCCAGAAGTAAGCGTGCGAAATCGGTTGGATGTCGCATCTCCCGCAAGAGGGCAACGGAGACTGCGGAACTGCATGTTGCCGCAATTGTCGCCAGGACGACGGCCTGCGCAATTGAATCTAGAAATACGAATGAAATCAGACCAACGCCAATCACTACAAAAAATATTTGGCCTAAAGCAAGAGTTACGATCACTCGAAGTTTTTTGTGTAAAAATGGCCAGTCAATTTCAGCTCCTGCAACAAGTCCGATCATTACAACAGCGAGTGATTCGGGCCCTTGCAGGGATACAAGCTGCGATGCGTTGATCAATGTCATTTCAGGTCGATTGACCCACGACCAGAAACTTGGACCAATAAACACGCCGAACATAAGTTGACCTGTGATTGGTGGCAGCCCAACTCTGCGAATCAACCTTCCAGAAAGCCACGATCCCAAGATGATCACGCCAAGCAATAAGACTGTTTCTCCCGCAGCAGGTAAGTTTGATTGTGGAATGCCGACAATACCCATTCGCAATTCACGCGAGATAAGAATCAGTCCAATTAGACAAATCAGCGCAGTGGCAAGAAATATCGCGCCGAAGCGCGGGCGATCTTTTCGATTTTGAAGTGGGCGTATAGATCTTTTCATAGCACCGGACTTTTCTTTGGCCGTGGCCAGAATGTCGAAAGAGTGCTGATCAGCGAAAGAAGAACAGCAAGGCCAAGCAGTTGATCTGCAAGTCCTGAAGAATCTTGTATCGCAAATGCAAGAAGTACAACGATGGTTAATGGCGCTTGTCGAATTGGTGCGCGCGCAATTGGCGAGTCAAGCGCCACACTTTCACGCACGTTTGAAAGCGCGACATTCATAATGAGTGGCTTGAGCACTCGTCGAGCGATCGCAAGTGACAACGCAATCGCTCCCACAATCAGGACACTGCCGAACTTTGCAGTCCCACCAGGAAATGCAAGCGTGATGCCAGCAAAGAAGAAGCAACCACTTGCAACGATTGGTTCCGAATACGAAATCAAATGTTCCAATCCGCGCAGTCTTCGTCGTCCAAGTCCGATCATTGCCCCGAAGAGCATTCCTGTCAGCAGTCCAGTGCCACCGAATGTCACCGCGATTCCAGAGAGCAAGCAGAGTGCGCCGATCACAATCAAAGTTGTTCGCGCATCATCCTCGCGCGAGTCTCGCAGAATTCCATACGCACCAAGCGAGACAACGATCACCGCGCCGATTTCCATCGCAAGTGCAACCATGCCGCCATATGGCGCAAAGATCACTGCGCCGCTGAAATCTTGATGCGCACATTGCAGCGCAAGAGACGCAATGACAATCGAAAAAACTGCAAGTGCTCCTGCGCCGCTTTGCACCAACACCGCCAGTCGCATCGCCGGCGCATCTGATCGAATTCCAAGTGAGCGCGTTTCTGGATTCCATCCGATGGCAATTGCACCAAGTATTCCAGTCAAAAGAATTTGCGCTGCGGCGGGGGAGTTTGGTTGCCAGATTCTTGCAATCAACCCTGCTGCGGCAACACTCAACAGAATGCTGATGGTCAAATCCAGAGTGATCCAACGCCAGAGCGCAATTGGAATCGCACGAACAAGCGCGGCTTGACATTGAAGTCCGACAACAACTCCGCTCCATGTCAGCAACACCAGCAAGATTGGTTGAACTTGCGCCAGTCGTTCTCCGTCGAGCACTCCAGCGCCACGAGGGCCGACTGCGATGCCAAGCGCGAGCAACGCCCATCCTCCGCCGAGCACATTGGAAATCGGAAAGCGTCTTCGGATTCGTTCTGTCCATCGACTCCCTGCAACCAGAATCACAACTCCAAGCGCAAGCCAGAAGATAGAGTTGGTCACGAATCGAATCCGAGAAAATGCTCGACCGGAAATGCAGCGGCGATCGGGCGGTCATCTTTGGGAATCTCTCGCAGAAATCCAATCAAGGTCGATGCCTTGGCCGCGGGGCAGAGGGCGAAAATCGCACGACTGCCGATCGATTGTGGAAGCAGGGCTGCGAGCCCAGCGAAGATTGGCATATCCTTGCTGATGATGGATGCCAAACTTTGGCTCTCAACCACCGTTGCGTCAGCAATCCCAGCATCGAGGACGGCATTGATGACCGCCTCGAATGCCTGGCCATGTTGCACAAGCAAAACAACCATAGTCATGCTATGTACAGCTTCAGGCATGTTTATTGCACTCCTTGTCAAATAAATTCAACAGCGTTGCGTCATCGGCGCAAGCGATAAGTTGCTGTCGTATATCAGCTTGCGAACATACGCGCGCAATTCTGGCCAGATTCCGGACCTGCTGCCATGGTTCAGATTTTGATCCAAGCAATCCAACAACGATAGCCACTTGGTGCGAACCCCAGAGAATTGGCCGTAACAAGGTCAGAATGACAATTCCAGAATCGCTCGGTGCAATCTCATCGCAAATGGCGTGAGGAAATGCAACGCCTTCGGGTGTTGAAGTGAAGCGGAGGATTTCGCGCTCGTTCAAAGCCGCCGTCAGCGCATCGAGGGAAAATTTCGGCAAGATAGTTTGATGCGCTTGCGTGGCAATTTCGGACAATACCGCTTGCAAATTGGCACAATCTGCTTTCGCAACTGCCGAAGCAATCTTCATTTTTTGTGACTCATTCACCGATATGGAATTTATCCCATTTCCAATCTTCGTGAATCCTTGCGCCGAGAGACCTTCGCTCCTATTATTGAGTATTCGACATAGTTTGTGAAAAAAAGCACGAAGTAGCCTAAGCAACACACGACCAACCCAGTCAAAAACATATGAGCCGATTTCTCTTCCCCCGTTGGACCAATGCGATCTTGCCATTCATCTTGGTGACTGGCGCGATCCTTCCTCTATATGCAGCTTTTGTCGTCGCATACGGATTCAGTCCCAAAACGATCGATGCCGGCTATCAGCCGACTCAGCCAGTTCCATATAGCCACGCGTTGCATGTTGGCCAACTCGGAATGGATTGTCGCTATTGCCACAACACCGTCGACCGCGCAGCCTTCGCGGCCGTGCCTGCGACGCAAACTTGCATGAACTGCCACACGCAGATTCAGCGTGATAGTCCCAAGTTGGAAAAAATTCGAAGCTCATATGAAACTGGACTGCCCGTAGAGTGGGTGAAGGTTCACAAACTTCCCGACTATTCATATTTCAATCACAGCGCTCACGTCAATCGTGGTGTTGGTTGTGTCGAATGCCACGGACGCATTGATCAAATGGAAGTCGTGTATCGCTATTCACCGCTCGCGATGGGTTGGTGTCTTGATTGCCATCGTGAACCAACAGATCGCCTTCGCCCTGTGTCGGAAATCACCAATATGGGTTGGGATCAACGCGTCGAGTTGACGCGCGAAGAACGCGAATCTCTTGTCAAACTCTTTCACATCAACCCAAGCGAGAACTGTTCGACATGTCATCGGTAAAGAAGCCCTATTGGCGGAGTGTTGAAGACCTCACAAACTCGAACGAGTTTCGAGATTGGATGCACCGTGAATTTCCTGACGGCGCATCAGAGCACGCAACCGAAAACGAACGACGCAACTTTCTCAAAGTGATGGGCGCATCATTCGCACTCGCAGGGCTCGGTCTTGCAGGATGTCGTCGATGGCCCGAAATGAAAATCGTTCCCGCTGCAAGTCAAGCGGCAAACCGTGTTCCTGGTGATGCGGTTTATTACAGTTCTGTCTGGGAATTCAGTGGTTTTGCACAGCCTGTGCTTGCGAAGAGTTATGACGGCCGCCCGATCAAGCTTGATACAAACACCACGCATCCGTGGGGCGGCGCCGGTATTTCATCCGCGGCGCAGTCACAAATTCTTGGTCTGTACGACCCAGATCGAAGCAGAACTGTTCTGTCGAAGAACACGCAATCTTCTTATGAACCATTTTCAGTTTTCTTGGCCAACAAGTCCAGAGATCTGCGCGCCAATGGCGGCAAGGGATTGGCGATTCTTATGGACATGCACAGCGGACCAAGTCACGCGGACATGATCGCACGCGTGAAGAGCGCGTTCCCGCAAGCGCAGATCGTCGCATGGGAACCTCTCTCGCGCGACAACGTGATTCAGGGAAATGCAATGGCATTTTCCGCGCAACTTCGTCCGATGCCATCATTCGATAAGGCGAACATTATTGTTTCGCTCGGTGATGACTTTTTATATGGCTCTCCTGATTCTCCGCGCTGGGCGCGTCAATGGTCGGCAGGTCGCGCAGTCGATGCAGTCGATCCAAAGAATCAGCAGATCGCGCGGCTTTATGTTGTTGAGAATGGTTTGACGACAACAGGAATGAACGCAGATGAACGACTCGCAATTCGCTTGAGCGATATGGGAGTGGTCGCCGCTCTTGTCGCGCAAGGTATTGGCGCAGGCGACGGATCGCCAGAATTGAAATCCGCGATCGATGCGATGGCAAATTCTCAGGCGACGCAAACAATTTTGCTTGGTCGTGGTCAAGAAGTCATCACAGCGCTCATCGCAGATTTGAAATCAAATCGCGGAACATCATTGGTGACCGCGGGCGCAACCGCATCCGCATTGACGCACGCTTTAGTCGCTGCAATCAATCGCACGCTTGGCAATGAAGGCAAGACAATCAATTACATCGCGGAGTCCATGGAAGCATCGAAAGAACGGTTCACCGCTTTATGCACCTCGATGAATGCAGGGTCGGTCGACACACTGTTCATTTTGGGCGGAAATCCCGTCTATGACGCGCCAGTTGACTGCCAATTCGCCAACGCGATGACGAAAGTTCCAAATGTCATTCATCTTGGAATGTATGCGGACGAAACCGCGATGAGCCCATCGTGTTCGTGGCACATTCCACAAGCGCATTTCTTGGAATCTTGGGATGACGCACGAAGTTTCGATGGAACGCTTTCCGTGCAACAGCCGTTGATCTTGCCGATGATTCCTGTTGGGCAAGGTGGGAAAAATCAAATCGAATTGCTCGCTGAATTGCTCGGAAACGATCCAACCGATTCATATTCCATCGTCCGACGAACGCATGTCGCTGCGAGCGGACTTTCTGGCGCAGCCTTCGACGCCGCGTGGCGCACATGGCTTGATCAAGGATTCGTTGCGGGTACTGCCTCAAAGATGCAGAACAACTCCGCGCTTGCAAGTGGCGCGATCGCCACAGCGCTTCGTGCGGAAACAACAAAGGTCAACGCCTCGGATGTGATGGAAGTTGTCTTCTTGCGCGATATGAAAGTGTGGGATGGTCGCTTCTCCAACTTCGCGTGGATGCAGGAACTTCCAGACCCAGTGACGAAAATCACCTGGGACAATGTCGCGCTGATGAGCAGCCAATTCGCGCAGACGATCGGCGTTCGCCGCGGAGATATGGTGAAAATTTCGGTTGATGGTCGTTCAGTCGAAGCGGCGGCGTGGCCAATGCCAGGATATTCCGATACTTCAGTTGGATTGAGTGTTGGATATGGTCGCACAGGTCCAGGAGTTGGATCAACTGCGCTTGACGCTGGATTCAACGCATACAAGATTCGCACTGCCGCCAATCCAGATTGGGCGATGGCAAGCAGCGTTGTTTCGACTGGCGCGAAATATGAGATCGCACATACACAAGATCACGGCGCAGCTGATGCGCTTGACTCGAAGGTTCCAGAAGACGGAATTCAAGAACGCCTTCCAACTTTGATTCGAGAAGCAAGTGTCGGGGAGTATCGAGATCATCCAGATTTCGCGCGCCACCTCACGCATGTCGCAAGCCGTCTTTCACTTTGGGCCGAAACAAATCTCGAAGGCGCGCGTTTTCGCTGGGCTATGTCCGTGGACTTGGGCAAGTGCACGGGATGCAGCGCATGCGTCACCGCGTGTCAGGCGGAGAACAACATTCCTGTCGTCGGCAAGGATCAAGTCCTGCGCGGTCGTGAAATGTTCTGGATTCGAATCGATCGATATTTCCGAGGATCAAATCCAGCGAAGCCAGATGGATTTGCGATTCAACCAGTCACTTGCATGCACTGCGAAAACGCACCATGCGAACAGGTCTGTCCAGTTGCAGCGACTGTGCACGACAAAGACGGAATCAATTCGATGGTTTACAACCGCTGCATTGGAACGCGATATTGCAGCAACAATTGTCCATACAAAGTTCGTCGATTCAATTTCTTTGATTATCAGAGGCGCGAACCGCAACGCGAAGAAGGATTGGCGAAGGTCAAGCCAGAGTATTACGTCGAGGACGGTCCGGATGTTTGGTTGCGAATGCAGTTCAATCCTGAAGTCACAGTCCGCATGCGAGGCGTGATGGAAAAGTGCACCTTCTGCACGCAGCGCATTCAAGCGGCAAAGATCAAATATAAGAACGCCTGGGCAAAGTCCGGCGGCACCGCGAGTGGCGTCGACAGTTTCCCAATGCCGGATGGTGCTGTGGAAACAGCTTGTCAACAAGCATGCCCAACGAATGCAATCATCTTTGGAGATCTGAATGTTACAGACAGCAAAGTCGCGAAACTGCATCGCAGTGGTCGCTCATATCAGTTGTTGGAAGAATTGAATACGAAGACGCGCTTGCAATATCTAGCGCGTATCACCAATCCTGCGATCGAACGCGAGAGCGACGACTCACACGATCATGCTCCCAAGAGCCATGATTCTCATGCAAAGGCGGAGAGTTAATTATGTCTAATTCTTCGAAAGGCTTCATCGAAACGGATAACACGCAGCAGCCAACAGGTTCTCGCGCACCTCTTGTGTTGAATATGCACAAGTTTGGCGAGGTCACTCACCAAGTTTGCCGCGTTGCAGAAAATCGTCCGCCGATGGCTTGGTATATCGCATTCGTCATTTGTCTTGGAATGATGGGATTCTTGGGTTTCTGTGTGACATATCTCATCTTCACTGGCGTTGGCGTGTGGGGATTGAACAACCCAGTCATGTGGGCGTACGACATCACCAACTTCGTTTTCTGGGTTGGTATCGGTCACGCAGGAACGCTGATCTCGGCAATCCTTTTTCTCTTCCGGCAGAAGTGGCGAACGGGAATCAATCGATTCGCAGAAGCGATGACAATCTTCGCAGTTGTTTGCGCGGGACTCTTTCCAGGCATTCACGTTGGTCGCGTCTGGCTTGCGTATTGGCTCTTTCCAATTCCAAACTCGATGGAGATGTGGCCGCAATTCCGCAGTCCACTTCTTTGGGACGTCTTCGCAGTCAGCACATATTTCACTGTGTCGTTGGTCTTCTGGTATGTGGGAATGATTCCAGATCTTGCGACGCTTCGTGATCGAGCGAAGGGTCGCTTCCAACAATTCGCATACGGACTCGCGTCGATTGGATGGCGCGGCTCGATGCGTCACTGGCATCGATACGAAGTCGCATATCTCTTGCTTGCCGCGCTGGCAACTCCACTTGTGCTTTCAGTGCATAGCGTGGTTTCGTTCGACTTCGCAGTCAGTCAAGTTCCTGGTTGGCATACCACGATCTTCCCGCCTTACTTCGTCGCTGGAGCAATCTTCTCTGGATTCGCAATGGTTGTTTCGCTTGCAGTTCCTGCGCGACAACTCTTTGGACTCAAAGACCTGATCACGATGCGCCATCTTGACAACATGAACAAGATCATCTTGTTGACAGGTTGCATGGTTGGATACGCGTACTCGATGGAATTCTTCATCGCGTGGTACTCGGGTGCGATGTATGAAAAGTTCGCATTCGTCAATCGCGCCTTCGGTCAATATTGGTGGGCATATTGGATCATGGTCAGTTGCAATGTAATCACGCCGCAACTTTTCTGGTTCAAGGCTGTTCGCACCAGCATTCCACTGATGTTCATCCTGAGCATCTTCGTGAATGTTGGAATGTGGTTCGAACGATTTGTCATCATCGTGACCAGTCTTGCAAATGACTTCCTTCCATCTTCGTGGGATCAGTTCGTGCCGACATGGGTTGATATCGGAACGATGGTGGGAGCGTTCGGTCTCTTTGGAACCCTCTTCCTTCTCTTCTGCAGATATTTGCCGATGATCGCCATCGCCGAAGTGAAGGCCGTGATGCCTGAAGCCAATCCGCATCCTGGTCATGCTGACGGTCATCATGCTGGCGGTCATCATGGTGACGATCACGGATTTCCATCTGGAGCAGTTCCTGCTTTGCGAGAGCCTCGATCATCGGAGGATTCGCTATGACAACTTTTTCACCACAAACACAAACCGCTCCAAGATTGCCCAACAACTCATCGCTTCCTTTGTATGGAATGATGGCGGAATTCGAAACGCCCGCGCAAATTATGGAAGCTGCCAAGAAAGTCAATGCCGCTGGTTATCGCTTCTGGGATTGTCACGTTCCGTTTCCAGTGCACGGTCTTGATAAGGCGATGGGAATCAAGCGAACAATTCTGCCGATGTTGGTCTTTGGCGCAGGTATGACAGGAGCAATCGTTGGTTTCTGTCTGCAAGCGTTTACCAATGCAGCAAGTTTTTCCATCTGGGCTTTGGTGTGGGTCACTGGATATCCCTTCCTGATTTCCGGCAAGCCCCTTATGTCGGTGCCTGCATGGATTCCGATCATCTTCGAACTCACCATTCTCTTGTCCGCGCTTTCAGCAGTGGGATTGATGTTCTTGATGAATGGTTTGCCGCGGCTTTCGCATCCACTCTTGAGCAACAACCGTTTCCGTCGCGCGACCGACGATCGATTCTTCATCGTCATCGAATCGCGAGACCCAAAGTTCCTGCGCTCCAAGACAGAGGCGTTTATGAAGACGCTCGGCGCGAAGCACATCGAAGTGGTGGAGGATCGCTAATGCCACGCATCATTATTTATGCCCTTTTGATTCTGACTCTGCTGGCGTTTCTTCCGCCGGTCATCGCCGCCAACGCACGATCGAAGCCGAATTCAAATCGACCGATCAATCTCATTCAAGATATGGATCTTCAGGCCAAGTTCCTTCCCCAATCAGAGAATAATCTTTTCGCGGATAAGCAATCGCAACGCCCTCAGATTGTCGGGACAGTCGCGCGCGGCGAAACATATCTCGACACGCATTTCGTCGATGGCGTTGTTGATGGACAATGGGCAACGACCATTCCAAAGCAATTGTCGATGGATATGGAATTGCTTCTGCGTGGTCAAGATCGTTTCAATATTTATTGCACTCCATGCCACGGATATTCGGGCGCGGGCAATGGCACGATCAATCAGCGCGCGATGGAACTTGTCGCCAATGCGGAAGGTCCAGTGAACGGAACTGTTTGGGTTGCTGCGAAAAGTTTGCATGATGCAACCGTGGCGATTCAACCGATTGGACAGATTTACAACTCCGTCACGCATGGTGTGCGAAACATGGCGGGTTACGGTTCGCAAGTTCCGCCAAAGGATCGGTGGGCGATTGTCGCATATGTGCGCGCTTTGCAACGAAGCCAGAACGCAACTCTGGAAGAAGTTCCAGTCGACAAACGGGGAGGGCTCTGAAATCATGAGTGCTTCAATCACAAATGTCGCAGATCTTTCGGATCGCAGCATCATGGGAGACGATCGTCTCGCAAGAACTTCGCGAGTGGCATATGTCGTCGCAGTGATCTCACTCATTGCAGCTGCGTTCGTCGCTTGGAAGCAGAACGATCCGCATGGTCTCGCCATGATCTGGTTGCAGAATGGCATCTTCGTGCTGACTCTCTCGCTGGGAGCATTCTTCTTCGTGATGGTTCAACACATCACAAATGCAGGATGGGCCGTTGCGATTCGCAGAGTTGCCGAAGCGCAAGCCGCAAATCTCACTTGGTTATGGGTGCTTTTCCTTGTACCGATGTTTTGGCTTCTCATCACCAATCGTGAATGGAACGGATTTGGTCACGGTTTGGCAATCATCTGGCCTTGGGCGGATATGGCGCATCTGTCGGAGCATTCGCCCGCGGAGGGTGCGATCGTCGCACAGAAGACCGCGTTTCTCAATCCAACATTCTTCATGATTCGCGCTTGTTTCTACTTCGCGTTCTGGGCGCTCGCCACGCGATGGTTCCTCAAGACTTCGCGCCGACAGGATGAAACTGGAGATCCAAATCTCTCGACGAAGATGCGATATGCCTCAGCGCCTTGCCTCATTCTCTTCGCGCTCACTTCGACATTCGCCGCTGTTGATTGGATCATGTCTCTTTCGCCTGCGTGGTTCAGCACGATGTTTGGAATTTATTTCTTCGCCGGTACATGTGCTGGAGGATTTTCAATCATCGCGATCGGATGCTTGCGCTTGCAAGCGATGGGATATTTGCGAGGCGTGATCACCGCCGAGCATTACCAAGACATCGGCAAGATGATCTGGGCATTTGGAATTGTCTTCTGGGCATACATCGCCTTCAGTCAATACATGTTGATCTGGTATGGAAATCTTCCCGAAGAAACTGTTTGGTTCCTTGCGCGCCAAGTTGGTGATTGGGCATGGGTCAGCATTGCGCTGCTCTTGGGACATTTCGTCATTCCATTCCTCTTCTTTATATCGCGCTGGATGAAACGATGGAGAGGGACTCTCGCTTTCGGCGCGCTTTGGATGCTCGCCTTCGCGTGGATCGATATTTATTGGCTCGTCATGCCAGTTGTTCCGCACGATGTCGCAACCTTCACCACCTATGACGCGCTCGCCGCCGCATATTCAACAACTTCAACTGGTTTGGGCAATCCACTGAACTATCTGATGTTGGTTGGATTTGTCGGTCTCAGTATCGCATCGGCAACTGGTCGACTCTCACGAGGCTCTGTCTTGTGCCGTCGCGATCCACGCCTGAATGAAAGTCTGCAATTCGAAAATATTTGACAGTCAAGGAAATACATATGGCTCAAGATGCAAACTCATTTTCTTCGATACCCACCGACGATCCAGAAGCAGGATCGACATGGGTGGTTTCTTTGTCGGCAATCATCATTCTCTCTGCGTTGGTGATCGCAACTTGTGTTTTCTATTTCAAGTTTGAAGACAAGGAAGTTGATTTGAAGATCATCAATCCACCAAATGCATGGAAGATGCAGTTGAAGAATGAGCAGCTTGCGCAACTTGATGTCTATCAAAAGTATTCTGTGACTGCCCCTGACGGCCGTGCAGAACCGCGCATCCGAATCCCAGTCACTAAGGCGATGGAATTTGTGATTGCAGACGCAAAGAATCCACCAAAGGCTGTTGAAGCGCCAGTTTCTGCGCCAGCCGCAGCGCCTGCTCCCAAAGGAACTGCCACCAAGTGAAGATCGCCGCGTCCATTCTTTCTCTGATCACAGCGACCGTCCTCTCGGTCGGCATTACGAACAGCGCAAAAGCTCAAGCGTCGATTGCGCCATTCGCTCCAGGCGAAGGACCGATTCCTGCCGATGGAGTTGCGAAAGAGATGGAAGGAGTCGACATCCTCGAGCATCTCGGTGACAAGGTTCCGTTGGACACAGTTTTGATTGATGACGACGGCAAAGAGACAACGCTTGGTGCGATCCTCGCATCCGGCAAGCCGGTTATGTTGCACTTTGGTTATTACAAGTGCCCGATGCTTTGCACGCTTGTGCTCAACGAAGCCATTCGATCACTTTCAAAAGTTGACCTCTCGATTGGAAAAGATTTCGATCTTGTTTCGATTTCGATCAACCCCAAGGAAAGCAATGAACTTGCCCACGCAAAAAAGTTGGGATATATGGCCGAGTATGGTCGCGCAGGTTCTGAGAAAGGCACTCGGTTTCTCACAGCATCGCAAACCGCCGAAGGTGCGAAAATTCCTGCCGCCATCGCAGAATCAGTCGGGTTTCAATACAAGGAACTTCCAAGCGGTGAGTTTTCACATCCGGCAATGCTCGCGATGATCGCTTCAGATGGACGTATCGTTCGATATCTCTATGGAGTGAAATTTGATCCTGCGACGATGCGCATGGCGATCGTTGAAGCAGGCGAAGGAAAAATTGGAACACCACTCGATCGTTTCATTCTTTGGTGTCATCAATATGATCCTGCGAGTCAAGGATATGTTGTATTTGCAGTGCGTTTGATGCAAATTGGCGGAGCAATCACGGTTGTCGTGATTGCCGCCGGGCTCATATTTATGTTCCGCCGAGGCGCTCGTACCGCGCAGCTCGCTCCTTCCTCCGGACCTGCCTAGAATTTCAACCATGCTTTCTGCACTCACATCAATTTTCATTGCAACTGCAAGCGCACAAATCGCCCCGCCAACTGTCACTCCCGCGGACTTCTGGCTTCCAATTGGAGCATCTGTGCAGGCAGAAAATGTGGATTTGATGTTCAACATCATCAATTACATTTGTTATTTCTTTTTCGCTGTGATTGTTGCGATGATGGTTTGGTTCGTATTGAAGTACCGCGCGAAGCCTGGTACACGCATCCGTACTGATGGAATGACCCATCACACCGCTCTGGAATTGTCATGGTCCGTCATTCCATTGCTTATCTCGATTGCAATTTTCTTCTTTGGTTTTACTGGATATGTCGATCTGATCACACCGCCAAAGAATTCCTTCGATGTCAATGTCACAGCTTTCAAATGGGGATGGCAGTTCAAATATCCAAACGGAGCGCAGTCTGACAACCTTGTTGTGCCAAGCAACCGCCCAGTCCGGTTGGTTATGCGGTCAAATGATGTGTTGCATTGTTGTTATATCCCAGCATTTCGAGTGAAGAGAGATCTTGTACCAGGTCGCTATTCAACACTTTGGTTTCAGTGCGATATTCCAACAGGAATGGATGAGAAGAATGGATACCACTTGTACTGCACGGAGTATTGCGGAACAGGTCACTCCAATATGTATCGCCGAGTTATGGTTCTTCCGCAAGCGGAGTTCGATGAGTGGCTGCTGAAGCAAGCTCAGTGGTTAGACGAAATTCCAGACGATGAATTGTATTTTAGAGCAGGACCAAAAATTTACTCACGCTGTCAGCAATGCCATTCGATTGATGGAACCGCTGGTCTTGGACCTACGTGGCAGGGACTGTGGACTCGGCTGACGGCTGGCGGTGGAGCGCGCTTTAGTGATGGCAAGAGTTACGCCGATCTCATCGGTCCAGGCAAGGAATACCCAACCCCAGAGGATTACATTCGCGACTCGATTTATAATCCTGGAAAACATCTTGTTGCAACCTATGGAAACGTAATGCCAACTTTCAAGGGGCAACTGAATGATCGCGGTGTGGATTCGATTATCGGGATGCTTCAGCATCTCGACGAATTTGACGCCAAAGGTGCATGGACAAAAACATTGCCACCCGCAGCAGCAAAGTCTGAAACAAAGCCAGAATTAAAGTAAGAATTATACGCAAGTCAAAAGAGGTTTTTAAATGACAACAATCGTTTCCCCAAGACCAGAATTGGTCGACACATCAGCCACCAGCGACAACTACCTCACGTTCACGCGTGGATTTCGCTCGTGGGCTCTCACCCTTGATCACAAGCGAATCGGTGTGATGTATATGGGAGCCGTACTCGCTTCATTCTTTGTTGGAGGAACATTCGCAATTCTGCTTCGTACTGAACTGCTTACCCCAGGGCGCACGATTGTCAGCGCCGAGACATACAACCAATTTTTCACGCTGCACGGGGCAATTATGGTTTTCTTGGTGATCATTCCAAGTATTCCTGCCGCACTTGGCAACTTTGTACTCCCGATTATGCTTGGAGCAAAGGATGTTGCGTTTCCTCGGCTGAATCTCTTTTCGTTCTATCTTTGGATGGGTGGAGCAATCTTCACCCTCTATTCGCTCGCTGCAGGTGGCTTTGATACTGGATGGACTTTTTACACCCCGTATTCAACGACAACCACGACAGGAGGAGTGATTCCAGTTCTGACTGGCGTTTTCATTCTTGGTTTCTCTTCCATATTCACAGGTCTGAATTTCATCGTCACGGTGCACAAATTGCGACCACCAGGAATGACATGGTTCCGAATGCCTCTTTTCTTGTGGGCGCTTTATGCCACTGCGATCATTCAGGTTCTTGCCACTCCCGTTCTGGCGATCACCGTTTGCTTGTTGATCGTTGAACGAACGATGAACATCGGCATCTTCAATCCATCCATGGGTGGAGATCCAGTCTTGTATCAACATTTCTTTTGGTTCTATAGCCATCCTGCGGTGTACATCATGATTGTGCCAGCGATGGGAATCATCAGCGAGATTATTTCGGTGCATGCCCATCGGCAGATTTTCGGATATCGATACATCGCCTTCTCGTCGATTGCTATCGCAATGTTCTCGTTCATCGTCTGGGGACACCATATGTTCGTCTCTGGGCAGAGTGGATTAATGAACACAATCTTCTCGTTCATATCATTCAGTGTGGCGATTCCATCCGCTGTCAAGACTTTCAATTGGGTAATGACGCTCTATAAAGGAACAATCAGTCTGACTGCGCCGATGATGTACGGACTGTCTTTCTTGTTTCTATTCACCATTGGTGGACTCACAGGAATCCATTTGGCGACACTCAACACAGATGTCCACTTGCATGACACATATTTCGTCGTCGCTCACTTTCATTATGTGATGATGGGTTCCGCGTTGATCGCAATGATCGGTGGACTGCATCATTGGTGGCCGAAGATGACCGGACGTATGTACAACGAAAAGGCCGGGATCATCGCATGCATCATCATCTTTGTCGGTTTTAACATCACTTTCTTCACGCAGTTCATGCTTGGCAGTCAAGGAATGCCACGCAGGTACTACGACTATCTTCCTGAGTTTCAGATCTATCACGTCATCTCGACGATTGGCTCCTACATCATGGCATCTGGATTCTTCCTTGTTGCAGCATGCTTTGTGCAGAGTTTGCTTGGCGGCAAGAAAGCTCCTGCAAATCCATGGGGCGGTCGCAGTTTGGAATGGCAATGCAACTCGCCCCCGCCGCATGACAACTTCAGTTCACCACCAACAGTTGGCAATTGCTACGATTTTTCTATGTTGCGCTGGGACGAGAAAGAGCAGGGGTATGTTGTCGACAAGGAATTAGAAGCGCAGGCGATTGCCGCAGAAGCTCGGGCACATTCATGAGTCACGCAAGTGTTCCAACTGATGGTCATGCTGGTCATGCAGGTCATGCAGACGATCACGGTCATGGATCTGCCGAACACGCAAAGTATCCATTTCTTGCTCATCACTTTGAAACCCCTGCGCAACAGTTTGATAGTGCCAAACTTGGAATGTGGCTCTTTCTCGCTACTGAAGTTCTTTTTTTTGGCGCACTCTTTGTTGCATATGCCGTTCTGCGAAGTCGATTTCCAGAAGTCTTTTCCTATGGAAGTCACTATCTCGACACGGTGATGGGTGGAGTCAATACTGGTGTTCTCATTCTGTCTAGTCTGACAATGGCACTTGGTGTGTACTTTGCTCAGCGAGGAAAGCGCATTGCTTTGATCATTTGTCTTTGGCTGACAATGGCAGGTGCAGCGGGATTCTTGGTTATCAAATATTTTGAGTACTCGCACAAAATCCACGAAAATTTGGTTTGGGGACCTGGTTTCTATGTGCCTCCCAACAATGCAATTGGACAGATTGAAGCCGTTGATCTCGCTAAAGCCCCAGCTGCCGCACCCGCGGCAGTTGCTGCTCCAGTCAACTCAGCGCCATCAGGAGTTCCGATGGTGGGTGTGCGTCCAGTTGTGGATGCTTCGGTCATAAAGCCAGCATCCATGGGACCTAGCGGACTCGGCGCAGGCGTGGTGAATAGCGCCTCCGCAGTCACGCAAGACATCATTCCTGTTGATCTTCCCTCCGCGCATCTTGAAGATGCAAAGATGCCACCAAACACTCATTTGTTCTTCGCCATCTATTACGCAATGACTGGTTTGCACGGATTCCATGTCGTTGTGGGAATGGTGGTCATTGGGATGCTCATATATCGCGCAACCCGCGGCGACTTCGGCCCAAATTATTTCACCCCAGTCGACCTTGTCGGTTTGTATTGGCACGTCGTCGATCTTGTTTGGATTTTTCTCTTTCCGCTTTTCTATCTCATCCACTAGTTTGATTTACTACG
The DNA here is from genome assembly GCA_005792145.1 of Planctomycetia bacterium. Taxonomy (GTDB): domain Bacteria; phylum Planctomycetota; class Phycisphaerae; order Phycisphaerales; family SM1A02; genus F1-60-MAGs104. The sequence continues at coordinate 22,618 of SXSS01000111.1, forward strand.
AGACAATATGACTCAATCACATTCCAACACGGCGCACGCTGGTCATCCTTTAGTTGGTCACCTTGTGCCTATTTCTACCTTGCTCGCAACCGTATCCGCACTCTTAGTTTTGACCGTCATAACAGTTGCAGTGCGATACATCGACATCGGTGAATTCAATCTGTGGGTTGCTATTGGAATTGCAGTCATCAAGGCCGCTCTTGTCGCCACTTTTTTTATGCATCTCCGCTGGGATCGTCCGTTCAACGTACTGGTGTTTATTGGTTGCACGATGTTCGTTGTGCTGATGATGGCGTTCTGCGTTTTGGATACAAGTCAATATCGCGCAACCCAATACACCGGTAACCCGCCTGTTGCACAGGAAACGCTCGATGCAAATGCGCCAGGCGCGCCAGTGGCAAGATTCAAGCCTGGTCTGAATCCGTAAGGAAACCACCTAAAGCGCCGAGCCTCACAGTTCGGTCTGATTGGAGTGCCAATACTCACTCTTCCACAGAGAGACCCATTCGATGATTCGGTCCGCAGTGATCGAGCTGCACGCATGGGCATGTGGATATTCGTGATTGTTATTGGAATGGTTTTTGCCGCGACGATCTTGGGGTATGTCGTTGTTCGATTAAATCCACATATGCAAGCGCCGTGGCGCGCGCCAACTGACGCTGGTCTGCCGTACACATTGGCTGTAAGCACGCTTGCTCTCTTTGCATCAAGTGTGACACTCCATAAATGCCTCAAATGTGCGCGACGCGACGATTTAAAGGGTTGTGCGCGATTGGCAAGCGTGACATATTGGCTTGGATTTCTATTCGTGTTGTTGCAGGGCGAGGCTTGGTGGTCGATGTGGAGGCAGAATGTCAATATTGACGCGAACTTGTACGCGTGGACCTTCTATGTATTGACAGCACTGCACGTACTGCACATTATTGGAGGATTATTTGCACTTGGAGTTGTCGCACGCCATGCAAGTGAAGGGCTCTATGGCGCAGCAAGGCATAATGGAATTGTGCTGTGCGGAATGTATTGGCATTCGCTCGATATTATTTGGATTGTGCTGTATGCAACGCTGTGGTTTGGATC
>SXSS01000112.1 GCA_005792145.1 Planctomycetia bacterium
AAAAGTGGTGATTGGGACGAATTCGCAGACAAAGCACTTCAATTGAAGTGGATAAACCACTTGGTCAACGAAATTCGTGAAGAGGGCGTTCGAACGAAACCCACCGGTAATGGTTCTGGAGCGTGGTGGATGTCGATGCTTAAAACCGACGAGCACGGAAAGTCATACATCGCACTTCCACCCCTTGAACCCTATGACTGCTATTTTATGATTAATCCGCGTGGCTTTTATAGAATTGACGGTCGCTAAATTCGCATTTAGTTTGGAGTTTTATGAACACAAAAACCATCGTTATTAATTTATGCATTGCATTCCAAATCTCGACCTCGGTCTTTGCGCAGTCACCCACCGCCGCGCCGCCCACCGCCGCGCCGCCCACCGCCGCGCCAACTACCGCCGCGCCAACTACCACCGCGCCGACTGCAGATAGTTGGCCACGGATCTTTAATAACGATGGGGTAGTTGTGACGGTTTATCCGCCATCGATTGCATCTTGGGATACGCGGACGCTTGCGGGTACTTGCGCTTTCTCGCGTTCTACAGCGGATGCTTCTTCATTGACATATGGAACGTTTTCTTTCACCGCATCGACGGAAGTCAATCGCCTGAATCGGATGGTTACGCTGACACATCTCACGATTACTGGCGTTTCTCTTCCAGATAATCCTGCATCTCAAGCAACAATGCAAGCAAAAATGCAGGCGATGGCTCAGACCAAGAGTGATGCGTCAATCAATGTTCCCCTCGACCGTCTTGAGGCTGCTGTGCCAACGATGTCAACTTCGCCTCATGTCGCATCTGCTCCGCTTCGAAATACTGTGCCAACAATCACTGTCGCGACCACGCCAACAGTTCTTGTTCCCGTGCAGGGAACACCAATCTTGAAGCCGCTTGCTGGGACAAAGTTGCAGCGCGTCATCAATTGTCAGATGCTGTTGGTTCAAGACGCATCAAGCACGTGGTGGTTGAAGATTGCGGATGGATGGATGACTTCGACATCGCTCGAAGGCTCGTGGGCAGTTGGTTCCTCAACGGGCAACGCCGATCTTGCCACTGCAACAAAGTGGGCAGCAACTCAACCGACGATCAATTTGTTGACAGGGTCTACAACGGCTGGTGGCACTTCGCCTTCGCTGCAGGCATCAGCTCCAGCAATCATTGTCTCAACGAAGCCATCCGAAGTGATCGTGACCGAAGGCGCGCCAAAGTGGGAAGCGCTCGGATCGAGTGGAGTGGAATATGTCACAAACACTGGAGGCAATATTTTTCGCTTGACCAGCAGTGGTGCGAATTATGTGCTGATTTCTGGGCGTTGGTTCACATCTGCGACGCTGTCAGGTCCGTGGGTCTATGTCGCGCCCGCTTCGATTCCAGTTGAGTTTCATGCGATTCCTCAAGACAGTGCCAAGGAAAATATTCTCGCTTCTGTTCCAGGAACTGCCCAAGCGCAAGAGGCATCGATTGCAAATGCGATCCCCCAGATGGCACGCGTTCCAAAGACGCAGAAGTTTGCTGCTCCAACAATCGTTGGTGGCAAGCCGGTGATGTCGAAAATTTCTGGGACGACGTTGCAAGTTGTCAAGAATTGCTCGACCCCTATTTTTATGGTCACCGCAACAGAGTGGTACGCGTTGAAGGATGGCGTGTGGTTCACAGCGACTGCAATCGCAGGACCGTGGACCGTTGCAACATTTGTTTCCTCCGAGATCTATTCAATCCCCGCATCCAGTCCGTACTACTACGTCACATTCGTTCGCGTCTATAGCACTGCGAGTGATTATGTATTGATGGGATACACACCAGGCTATTACGGCGCATATGAAGAAGATGGCGTGATTGTGTATGGAACGGGCTATATCTATGACCCGTACTACTACGACGATGTGTGGATTCCAGCGCCAGTGACTTATGGATATGCCGTAAATCCTGCATACAACCCTTGGATGGGATGGGGCATGGGATATGGAATGGGAATGGCGATGAGCGATACTTATTACTACAACTCATATCCATATTGGGGCCCATATTCCGCGGCATATGGACCAAATGGCTATGCGGCGTGGGGGCCAGGTGGATGGGCTGCGACAACTGGAAATGTCTATCAACACTGGGGCGACGTGAGCACAATGACGCGCACGAGCGCGGGGTACAACGCGTGGACTGGAAACGCGTGGGGCGCAACGACTGCGACTGCATACAACTCGACTACTGGCGCGCGCGCCGCGGGACAGAAGGGTTATGTCGACAACGCATATACGGGACAGTGGTCTGAAGGCGCACGCGCTGCGGGTTACAACCCAACGACGGGCAACTATGCGGCGGGAAAAGTTGGCGCGGTCGGCGTGAATGGTCAGACCACGGCAGTCGCTGGCGCAGGAACGGTCGGCAATACTACGACTGGAAATGAAGTGAGCGCTGCTGGGGTGAAAACTGAAAACGGAACTTGGGGCGTTGCGCACGGCGACAACGGAACCGCGGTTGCAACTGGAAACAATGTGTATGCCACTGGTGACGGCAATGTCTATAAAGACAACAATGGAACGTGGCAGAGTTACAACAATGGGAGTTGGAACAATGTCACCGATGCCAATACAAAGTCACAGTTGAATCAACAGCAAGCCTCTCGCAACGATGGCGATTGGCGTTCGTCCATGTCAGGTCGTTGGCAGCAGGGCGGTGATGGATTCGGCGGGAATCAGAATGGCGCGAATGGCGCGAATGCCAACAATAATCGCGGAAATGCAGGCAATTCGAACAATGCCAACTACAATCGTGGCGGCGGTAATTCGTGGGGCGGCGGCGGTGGAAATCAAGGCAACGCAAACGGCGGACGAGCCGGTCGCGCGGGCGGTGGCGGCGGTGGTCGGCGCTGATGAGTGCGTGAGTTCGAGATGGCATTACACTCGTCGAACTTATGACGAGTAAATATCGAACGACCCCAACGAATACCACGGGAATGCCAACGGGCATTCCATACATCGTTGGGAATGAAGCCGCCGAGCGTTTTTCCTTTTACGGAATGAAGACCATCTTGGTGGTTTTCATGACGCAGTATTTGATGACCGCAAGTGGCACTTCCGATTTCATGACGGCCACTCAAGCGCGCGAGTGGATGCATCTCTTTGTTGCAAGCGCATATTTATTTCCTGTGATCGGCGCAGTCATCGCCGATGCATTTCTTGGAAAATATGTCACAATCTTGGCGCTCTCATTGGTCTATGTTGCGGGTCATCTCTGTTTGGCATTTATTGATTTGCCATCCGCTGCTCTGACGGCAACGCTTAATCCAAAGGCGTGGATGATCGCAGGATTGGTATTGATCGCCATTGGATCAGGTGGAATCAAGCCGTGCGTTTCGGCGCATGTCGGAGATCAATTCGGCCATTCCAACCGGCGGCTCATCGAAAAAGTCTTTGGATGGTTTTATTTCGCAATCAACTTTGGATCGTTTTTCTCGACCTTGCTCACGCCGTGGCTTCTGAAGAATTACGGACCAGGTTGGGCGTTTGGCGTTCCTGGAATCTTGATGGCGATCGCGACACTGGTCTTCTGGATGGGACGCAATCGCTTCACGCACATTCAACCGCGCGGAATGGAATACTTCAAAGAGACCTTCGGTCCATCTGGTTTGCTCTCAATCTTGAAGTTGGTGCCGCTCTATCTCTTCGTTGCAATGTTCTGGTGCCTCTATGACCAAGGCGGCGGCGCATGGGTCCAACAGGCTCAACAAATGAACCTTGATTTCTTGGGGATTACTTGGCTGGAAAGTCAAGTGCAAGCAATCAATCCGCTGTTGATTCTTATTTATATCCCGCTCTTTGCATATGTCATCTATCCGCTGATGTCCAAAATCTTCAAGTTGACTCCGCTGCGAAAGATTCTGATGGGATTCGCGCTGACGGTGCTTTCGTTTGTGATCGCGGGATATGCGCAAGGATTGATTGACAAGGAAGTCGCACGCTTTCGGGAAGAACTCACGCCAATCTGTGCTGCAGGAACTCTTGATACAGCGGCAACATCCGTTTTGATGCGCGCAGACGAGTTGAATTCTTGCGCGACAGCTCTTGAAGGAGCAAATGGGGATCAGGACAAGATGTTGAATTCCCTCACCTCCGCAGGCGTCGCGGTTCTGAAAGACGGAAAGACAATGCGCGCGAATTGGCCATCCGTTGGTTGGCAACTTCTGGCATATGTCGTGATCACTGCCGCTGAAGTTCTTGTATCGATTACATGTCTCGAGTTCAGCTATACCCAAGCACCGAAGCAGATGAAGTCACTCATCATGAGCTTATATCTCTTATCAGTTTCACTTGGAAATCTTTTCACCGTCGCAGTCAATCACTTCACAAAGGATGCCAGCGGACATTCGACACTGGTCGGTGCTAGTTATTACTGGTTCTTCACAAATTTGATGGTGTGGACGACGGGTCTGTTCGTCCTTGTCGTGATCTTCTATAAGCCGCGCGCATATTTACAGGATGATCCAAACGCGCTTGGCGAAGTGGTTGAATAGTTCGAAACGCCCCCTCGTTTGCGAGGGGGTGTTGAACCTTACGCAAACGCGAGTGCGTTTTTGATGATCGCGTTCAATGTCGCGCTCGGTCTCATCGCCGCCGCGGCAAGCTTTGGATTTGGGTGGTAATAGCCGCCAACATCGATTGGCTTGCCTTGCACGCCGTTCAACTCTGCAACGATCAACGCCTCGTTCGCGGTCAACTCCTTTGCAATCGGCGCAAAGTGCTCCGCGAGTTGCTTGTCTGCGGTCTGCGCGGCCATCGCTTGCGCCCAGTACATGCCAATATAAAAATGACTTCCGCGATTATCCAGCTCGCCGACTTTGCGGGCAGGTCCACGGTTGTGTTGCAGATACTGTGAAGTTGCAGCATCGAGCGCATCGGCGAGAACCTTCGCGCGCTTGTTGCCAGTGCGATCGGACATATGTTCCAGCGCAGCAGCAAGCGCGAGGAATTCTCCAAGCGAATCCCAGCGCAGGGAATTTTCCGCATTGAACTGTTGAACATGCTTTGGCGCTGATCCGCCAGCGCCAGTTTCAAACAATCCGCCACCGCTCATCAGTGGCACGATCGAAAGCATCTTGGCGCTTGTTCCAAGTTCGAGAATCGGAAAGAGATCGGTGAGATAATCTCGCAGGACATTTCCTGTGACGGAGATCGTGTCTTTGCCAGCCTTCATACGCTCAAGCGAGAAGAGGCACGCCGCGGCGGGGGCCATGATGTGAAACTCGAGTCCCTTCAATTCACCCTTTGATTCGTGCTCGGCGAGATACTTTTTCACCTTCGCCAATAATTGAGCATCGTGTGGACGCTTTTCGTCGAGCCAGAAAACGGCGGGGGTGGCGGAAAGTCGAGCGCGTGAAACAGCAAGCTTGACCCAATCTTTGATCGGCGCGTCTTTGACCTGACATGCGCGCCAGATGTCGCCAGCTTCAACAGCGTGTTGCATCAGAACCGCGCCGCTTGCGTCAACCACGCGCACGGTTCCAGCAGATTTCATCTCGAATGTCTTGTCGTGCGATCCATATTCTTCCGCTTGCTGAGCCATCAATCCAACATTTGGAACGCTACCCATCGTCTTGGGATCGAACGCACCGTTTAACTTGCAGAAGTCGACGACCGCTTGATAGACGCCCGCATATCCACGATCTGGAATGCACGCTTTGGTGTCCTGTGTCTTGCCGGCGGCATTCCACATCTTGCCGCTTTCGCGCAGCATCGCTGGCATCGAAGCGTCAACAATAATGTCGCTTGGTACATGTAGATTTGTAATGCCTTTGTCGCTATCGACCATCGCGATCGCTGGGCCGCGTTCGTAGACAGCTTTGATATCTGCTTCAATCGCCTCGCGTTCAGCGGCTGGAAGCGCCGCAATCTTGCCGACGAGGTCTCCGAATCCGTTCTTCACATCGACACCAAGTTTGGCAAGTGTCGCCGCATGTTTATCGAATACCGATTTGAAGAAGACCTTCACTGCGTGACCAAAGATGATCGGATCGGACACCTTCATCATCGTCGCTTTCAAATGCAACGAAAAGAGCACATTTTCCGCGCGAGCAGCGTCAACTTGTGCGGTCAAGAATGCGACGAGAGCGTTCTTGCTGAGGAAAGTCCCATCAAGAATCTCGCCATCGCGAAGTTTCAGCCCGTCTTTCAGAACAGTCACTGCGCCATCCGCTGCAATATGTTCAATTCGAACACTTGTCGCACTGCCAATCGTTAAGGACTTTTCATTGCCGAAGAAATCGCCGCTGGACATACTGGCAACACGCGTCTTGCTATCGCTTGCCCATGCTCCCATCTTGTGCGGCTTGTCCTTGGCATATGCCTTCACAGCCTTCGGTGCGCGGCGATCGGAATTGCCTTCGCGAATGACTGGATTGACGGCGCTTCCTTTGATCTTGTCATAGCGCGACTTTGTTTCGCGCTGGGCATCATTGGCGGGCTCTTCGACATAATCAGGAAGTGCGTATCCCTTCTTTTGCAATTCGATGATCGCGGCTTTCAACTGCGGCACAGAAGCGCTGACATTTGGAAGCTTGATGATGTTCGCTTCAGGTGTGAGGCACATTCGGCCAAGTTCAGTCAGCGCATCTTCGATGCGTTGTTCTGCCTTGAGGCTTTCAGGAAAACTGGAAATGATTCGACCAGCCAACGAGATGTCACGGGTTTCGACCGCGATACCAGCGGGACCTGTGAATGCTCGAATGATCGGCAGGAAGGAATATGTCGCCAGTGCTGGTGCTTCGTCGGTGTGGGTGTAGATGATGGTTGGAATTTTCAATTGAAGTCCGTGAGTAAAAAAGGTCTGATCTTGCACAAAGTGAGAACGAAATTTGCGGATAGATAGTGTACGGAAAGAGGCGAAAATTGGGCGTTTGTCAAAGCGACTGGCGAAGTTTGGTCGCATCCGCCTGCATTTTGGCATCGCCCGATTCATTCGCGTTTTCGACCAGTCGATCTGCGAGCCACCGCGCATCATTTTCTCGCATCGACTTCGCAAGTCGCTCGATTGTCGAACGCGCCCACTTCACGCTCGCCTCACGCGATGATGGTTGCAGCATCGCACCGCGGAGCATTCGTCTGAATGAGGATCGCCAGACTTTTTCTTCTGGCGTTTCATCCACCGCCTCAAACTTCAGGCACGTTCGCTCGCATAAGTCGACAACCTTCTTGGCACTCTTTTCATCAATCTTTGATGTCTCTGGTTGAGTGCCTTCGATCATATGGCGCGCGGCAGCCTTCGCGTTCTGCGCGATGCGTTCACTCTCGCGCACTAGCAAGATCATCAATGCGCCAGTCACAAGAGAATGCTCCGAGCATTTTGGCGACATCGCAATAAGGTGGTCTGTCATCTGCCCGAAAAATTTTTCACTCTCGAATACTGTTGGCTTTGCACCTAGGATTTTCGTTTTGGCTGCGATTGAAAGTTGGACGAACGCAATCGGTTCATCCGCAAGCGCTTCAGCAGACTGATCGAGGGCGGAACGCCAGATCGGCGGTCGAGCATCCGCAAGCGCATCCCAGCGATCTTGCCACGCGCCAAAATCCAAGGGCGACCGCTTGCACGCTTGGGCAAGAAGATCATTTCGCACATCGATTCTGGCACATTCTGCCGCGATTCTCAAACATTCCGCATTGACGAATCCGTCACGATCTTGCTGTGCATCCGACATCATGCGCACAAACCAGGATGCTCTTCCCCAAGGAATTGAAATTCCATCGTGGCAATGGCTTTGCGCCCATCCTGAAATGTTGTTGCCGAGTGTCCATGTGTGAGGCGCGCTCTCCCAAATGAAAGCGCAGTGGCCAGGTTGGCCAACGGGCATCGCAGGCACTCCAAATGCTTGGCACATTGCTGATCCAAATTTCGAGATCGCGCCACAGACGCCACCGACTTCGTCTATCACCGCCAAGGTCATCGGTCGTCCGTCATAATATTCGCGACCGCGTTGCACGCTGACACCTTTGGAATTCACGTCGCGATACTTGACCATATAAGCGCCTTCACCGATTTTTTCGCGCACTTTCAATTCTGGCTTTATGTTTGCCCGCGCCCACACGAGCTCTTCATCGGTTGCCCAACTTCCAACGACATAACGCATCTGCCACGCGTTCAAATCGCGGAAACTTGCAAACAAAACGCCTTCATCATTCCATTTGCGAAATGATTCATATCGAGCGATTGGATCGATGATCGCTTCATCTGCAAGAGCTTTCACCGGTTGAGCAAAGACGAGGGAAGTTGCGACGGCGATGCGAAGCGCAAGGGCGCTCTTCGCTGTTGGATCTTTCGCGATGATCTGGCAGAAGATTCGCGCCGCGTCCGACCAGCGGTTTTCAGCGGGGTTTCCAGAGGTCATAAAAAGTTCAAGCGCACCGCGGTCACCAAGCAACCACTTGGATTCCGTGGGTTGAGCCTCTTCAAGTGACTTGCGACCATCAGCTCCAAGGAGTGAAAGCAGTTTCCACCGCAGAAGCGCGTGCGATCCTTCTTGCGTCAGCGTGTTTTTTTCAATCGCAGAAGCGTTCTTGTTCTTCAGCGTTTCACTGATCGACTTCGCAGATTCATTCCACGATTCTTCAAGCGTCGCTGCGAAGGTTTGCCAGGCGAAAAGCAGTGCGAGAAAGATCGCGATGTGGCGCATGAATGCAGTGTATGACTGGAGATCAGCATGTCATAGTTACAGACAAATTTTTGCGTTGTGAATTTTCTGCAATATCTCACCGGGCTCATCGGGCAATGAATCGAGATAATCCTGTGGCGTTGAGATCTGCATCGAGACCGTACTCGCGCTCAAAAGAAAGTCAATTGCCAAATGCAGAAAGCAGAGCGCTCAGGTCTGCTCCATCAACTACTCCATTCATAACAATGTCCGATGGACAGAGGGAAGTGGATGGGCATGTTCCCCACGCAGCAATTAGAAACGATAAGTCTGAACCATCAACTCTTCCATCTGCATTGATGTCTGCAGGAAGTGGCATTGGAGTGCGCCACGCACCGCGTCCATATGTTCCGACAACGACGGTTCGTTGAGTTGTATCGATTTCAAGTTGGCCAATATTGACATTTGGAAGGTCCGCTCCATTCTTGATCCAAGTCGCACCAAGCGTGAAACTTGCATAAATCCCGGCACCAGAACCAAGATAAATCGTTGGGACTGGTCTGTTCCAGTCGATCGCGATTGTCTTGGCAAGAATAGATGTTGGCAATGTTCCAGAAACATTTGTCCAAGTGGTTCCGTTGACAGTTTGCATAACCCGACTTCCGGTTGTGATTCGGCGTGAGATAAAAGCGGAATTGATGTCACCAATCTTGGCCGCGAGCGCGGTGATTTTGATTCCATCCGCGGGGCGCATTTGTGTCCACGTAACACCTCCATCAAGCGTGCGCCATACACCACCCTTGGTGTTACCAGCCCAGATTGCATTGGGTACACCTTTGACAGTTGTGATCGATGAAAGAACCCCTAAATCAGAAATAGTTGTGGTGCTTATTGGGCTCCAAGTGGCAGTTGTTGATGCGGAGGTGTTTTTCCAAATACGATCGGTTCCAGCATAAATAGTGTTGGGCGCATTGGTATCTGCGACAAGTGGGGAGATCCAATCCCGTTGATCACTCGACCACGGTCCAGTGATGTTCGTCATGGTCGAATTGACCAAACGGTAAACCTGCATATAAATATATGTTGTAAAAAGCGTTGAAAAATTCGATGAATTGTATGCACTGAAGCCGCCATCACCGTACATAATTTGCGGCCAAGCAAGTGAAGACGAAGTTGTCGCAGCTGTTCCATTGTCCTGTGTGCCAACCATCAGACGATTCGGATCGTTGGGATGTTGCGCGATCGTGTAGTTCTGATTTGCAGCAAGAGTTGCGTTGCAATTGACCCACGCATTGTTCACTCGTCTCCAAACACCGCCATCGCAACCGAACCATGGAACATTGTTCGCATCAAAGGCGATGCACTGTTGATCGGGATGAATCTGACCGTTCGATGCTGATATCTCTGTCCACGAACTGCCGCCGTTGATTGTTTCAATGACACCAGCAATTTGATAGATCGGAGAGACTCCTCCGCAGAAAAGATGATTCGGATTTGTGGGATCGATACCGATCGAAAGATCCCAGGAACCTTGTGGCTTTGGGAAATTTGGTGTTGCCGTCAACTTGACCCAGTTCGCTCCGCCATCTCCAGTCTTATACAAGCCTTCCAATTCGCCTGTAGACGGAGTCACAAATGCGGCGTAGAGCGTGGCTGGCGCCGATGGAGAAATCGCCAACACAATTCTCGCAATGCCTGTTGTTGGCAATCCACCCGTCAGCAAAGTGAATGATGTTCCGCCGTTCGTGGACTTGCGAATTCCAACACTCTGTTGTGCAACATAAATCTGCTGGGGATCACTTCGATTGACTGCGAGGCTAGAACAGGATGCGGTCACGCCGCCATTTGTCCAAGTCGCACCACCGTTGGTGCTGCGTCGATATCCCCCTGAGCCCGTCCAATGAATCGCAGATGGAGTTGTGGCAGTGCTTCCAGAAATGACTTCAAGTCCGCTGCACTGATATCCCAAAGTTGCAAGCGATCCCACCGAAAGCCATGTCTGTCCGCCATCAAGAGTTCGGTAGAGACCATCCCCGTCTGATCCAGCGACATATTCGCCTGTTCCTGCATAGACAGTATTTGGAAATGTGCGATCAATAGCGATCGCACCGTGATTCATATTCGGCAGTGCATCAGTGAGTGGCGTCCAATTGACGCCAGAGTTGTCACTCTTCCACACTCCACCTGAAGCAGTTGCTATGTAAGCGATCTGGGCATTTGTTGGGTGGCAAGCAATGGATGCAACACGCCCACCAGCATTCGCCCCGCCAGACCAATACTCGTTTGTGATCGGTCGTGGACCGATGAATGACCAAGACATTGGTCCAGTAAAGTCAGTCGTAGGTTCGAGTGCAAAGCCTTCTTTTGGAACGGTTCCACCAACAATTCGCCAGTACTTATATGGTGGCGGACCGTAACCAGCACGCAACCGAGGGCTCGCGCTCGAGATCGTCTCAAGAGGACGCCCTTGCCAATCCGTTGTTTTGGGAACAGAACAGCCGGCATGGACCATGATGCAAAGTGCCGTTGTCAATAAAGAGAACGATTTGATCGTTTGGTGAAATACACTCGTTTGCAATTTGAAAGCACTCATACCTTGATCATACAATTCAAATTCCCTTTTTACAATGTAAATTTTAACCGTGGCGCAAATCGAAAATCCTGCAACTCAAATTGAGAGCGCGCTTGCCAATGGCAACTTCGGACTCGCGCTTCGCCTTGCGGACAAACTTGTTGCGACTTCCAAGAGAAGTTTGCTTGGATGGGTCAGTCGAGCACGCGCCAATCTTGGTCTTGGGCGAATATGCGATGCTGATGAAGATCTCGATGTGGCGATTCGGCTTGATCCAAATGATGCACAGTCCATCCTTCTGCGCGGTATGGTCGATCAGAGGCTTGGTCGAATCGACCGTGCTCTTGGTCGACTTACAAAACTTGCCGCTTCGAATTCGCCGTTTGCAACTGAAGCAAGTGTGCTCCTTTCCGAGGCGCTGTATTTCTCTCATCGGCGCGACGAATTCAAAAAGTTCGTCGAAGCGGGGGGTGTTTGGGCGAAGGATCCTCGCTTCGCATTGATGTCAGCTCGCGTGCGAGCTGTGTCAGATCCTCTTGGGGCAATCGATGATTTGCTTGTCATCACTCGAAATACAAGCAGTGTTGTACTGCGCCGTGTCGCGGGTTTCGATGCCGTGCAAATGCTTGACAAAATTGGGAGATATCGCGAAGCGTTCGATCTTGCGAATCACTTGCATGCAACCACAACTCCGCCATTTGATATCGATGGATTTCTTGAAGGTGTTCGGGAGCAACGCGAACTCTTGAAGAAGGGACGCGCATGGTGCGCCCCGCGGGTTGATCCAGTTGCGGGAGTTGCGATGGTTGTCGGGCTACCAAGATGCGGCACCACGCTTTTGGAACAAATGCTTGATAGCCATTCGAGGATCAGCGGCATCGGTGAATATGACGGCGTCGAAATCATGGGAACTGGGATCGCCTCGACTGGAATGCCAATGCGAAATCTCAGTATGTTGCCGCGCGAAACTGGCTCGGCTCTGCAGGAGTGCTATCTCCGCGGCGCAATGCGACTGCGCAGAGATGGTGCGCAGTGGACCTTTGATAAAAATTTGTGTGCTTGGAAATGGTTGCCCGCGGTCGCGGCGATCCTTCCTGGAGCAGTTTGCTTTTATGTCGCTCGCGATCCGAGAGATATGGCGATCAGCGCTTTCCTTTCATTCTTCAATCCGCTCGTTTATGGTTGGACGGGCAAGTTTGATTCTCTGCGCAGTGTGATCGAAGCCGAGCGCTCTATTCTTCCAGATGCGCTTCAAACATTGCAGATTCCACACGAAAGTATTGTGTACGAAAATTTGGTCTTGGACCCATCTGGACACGCAAAGCGATGCTTGGATCGACTTGGGCTTGAAGCGCAGGCGAGCGTCTTGAAACCCCAAGACAACCAGCGCGCAGTCTTCACTCTCAGTCACGAGCAGGTGCGGCGACCGATCAATAATTCATCGATTGGTCGCTGGCAAAATTATCAATGGGCTTTCGATGGATCATGGGATTCGCTCGCGGCAGCGCATGATGCGCGGCGCGAGAGATGATTCATCGCGTTGAATACTTATTTGGGATACGCGACCCAGACATAATAATCTCCTTGATCACAAGGGGGATATGGCGTGGCGAGTGCTTGAACGGACCCATCTCGAAAGACGCGAAAAGTTCCAAGAATCGACCAACCTTGAACCGTGTCTTGGCATGGAACCGAGCCGATGATTGTCAATTGTGTGGAGTTCGCAGGAAACATTTTCTTCAAGCTGATATCGCAAAACATTCCAACGCATCCGTCGCCATGTGGGATGTATGGCGTTGTGGATGAAGGTCCATCTGCGTTGGCAGCTGTCCCTGCGTTTGCGGATGCTTGCATGGTCCATGTATTCCAAACAGTTGGATTGTCAGGTCTTGAAATCGCAATTGATATGGCGGATAAGGTGATTGCCGATGTGACGGCGCATGCGGCTATGACTGTGGGAAGCGAGTACGAGTTCATATTGTTCCTCCTATGTTTGTCAATAAAGTCTTGGTGAGATGATTATCCAGCATTTTACACGGTGGGGTAGGAGATCAACTTCTAGAGTTGCAATAAAGATCTTTGGTCAAATCCCTCGCCCCTGAAAAATTTTCGAATTTTCAATGTCCCATAGAAATTTTCTGAGACAATACAAGTATGTACCGCGCTCTAACAAACTCTCGCATTCGATCACTCGCTTTTCTGCTGCCTTTCCTCGCATATTCGACTGCGCTTGGGCAAAGTCCGCCAATCGTGAACTGGGTGCACAATCCAACAAGTGGCATCAACATT
>SXSS01000113.1 GCA_005792145.1 Planctomycetia bacterium
CATCCCGGCCCCTGGCGCAATCGCGCTCCTCGGTCTCGCTGGTCTCGCGACACGACGTCGACGAGCCTGATGAGATAGTCTAGTTTTTTACGGTTTGAATACTTCATCGGCGGTCCCGTGACCGCCGATGTTTTATTTTTGCCAGATGGCATTTTTGCAAAACTGCCTTTTTTTGCAAAAAAAAAGGACGGTCCACCGACCAATTCGCGGGTGAACCAAAAAAATTCAAAGTTTGCTAAAGAAATCCGCACTTTTATTTGCCAAGCCAAAAATCGGGAGTATGTGTTCTTATGTAGGTTGAAAAGGGATTCGCCTGGAGGGGCGAAGTTTGCTTCTTGTATAAAGTAATTTATCTTTTTCTATCTAATGTGATTGGGAGAAAAGCCTTGTTTTTATAGTAAAAACAAGAGAATGGGAAAGGGAAAAAATGAAAAATTCAATCAACCAAGATCGTCTCAATTCGCACTTTGCTCTCTGCGCTGCCGCATTGGCAACGGGAACTGCGATTGGAACTGCCAACGCAACCGTGATTTACAGCGGACCAATAAATTTGATCGTTCCAGCAACGATTGATGGCATTTATATGAATGTTCAAACTGGCGCTTGGTCTTCGACAACGACCACCCCCGCGGGCTGGGATGTCAATCCATACGGCACTTCGACCACCGCCATTTCACTCTTCGCAGCGACTGGAACGGGTTATATGCGCAATCCAGGAACAACTGCGACAGCTGCAACCCGACTTGATCTTGGAACTGTTGTTGGATCTTCTGCCTTCTTTTATGGATCTTCATCTGCGGCCATTGGATCCGGAATAGGACAATGGGCGGCGAACTCATCTGGATACTTCGGCTTCAAGTTCATCGCCGCAGACGGAATTACCCACTACGGATGGATGCAACTTTCAATAGGCGCCAACGCAGGAACAAGGTCGATTGTTCAATATGCCTGGGAAGACACCGCGAACACATCGATCGTTGTTACCCCCGCCCCCGGCGCAATGGCTCTGTTGGGTCTCGCTGGATTCGCGAAACGCCGCCGAAGGGCATAATAAATCCTTCTGCGAGTTGGGAAAACACGGCATAAACCAATTGTCGGCGGTCGCAAGACCGCCGATTTTCATTGGGAAAAATTGCACCCAAATCTGAGGGAAATGCGGAAGCTTTTTTGCATTTGACAAAATTCGGGGTAATTTTGTTTGTTGACCGAATTGGAACATTCGCCCATTGGGGGATGTTTGTGTCTCGTGACAGATTTGTTCAATTCTGCCCACAGGAACTCGTCAGGGGAATCAAATTCAAATGCTTGGCAACCTCCAAGCAGAAAACTTGCAAGTAAAAAAGGAAACAAGATGAAAACAAATCGACTTCAAAAGCATCTCGCACTCGCAACTGTCGCAACAGCGGCTGTCGTGGCAACATCAAACGCCGATGTGGTCTATAGCGGTGTTATCAATTTCGTCTGCAATCAAGATATAGATGGTTGCTATATCAATGTTGAGACTGGTCAAATGAGTAACGGCCCAGCATCCGGCGTTCCGGGTTGGGATCTCAATCCCTATATGACCGCTGGCGGTATGAATTTCTTCAACTCCACTGGCGGCGGTCAGATGCGGCGACCTGGTATCACAACTGGCACCGCTGGCAACCTCGTAGTTGCAACGCAGATTAGTAGTACTGGTTCGTACAACATTTCTACTGGCAACGTCTACGGAACCACTGCCGCGACCGGTTTGAACGGCGGCTGGGTGTACAGCGCGCAAAACATCATCGGTTTCAAGTGCGTCTTCGCAGACTCCTCCGTTCACTACGGATGGATGCGCTTCGCAATGGGCGTTGCTAATCCTACTTTGGGCCCTACCCGCACAATTGTTGATTATGCATATGAGAGCATTGCCAACACGCCAATCTCGGCCGGAGTAGGAAGTGGTCCTCCGCCAGCATACGACCCATGTGCGCCATTCAATCCAGCCGCTTCGGTTGGCAACAATAATTTGTCGATGAACTCAACAACAGCGGCAGACCTTGTGACTTCGTGTGGCACGGCCTACAAGGCGAACTACTTCAAATTCACAGCACCAGTCGATGGGGCATACGGATTCAATGCTTGTGCGACCAACGGCGCAATACTTTCCATCTTGAATGGTTGCGCTGCAGGTTCGAGCGTGTTGTCTTGCGGTTCTCCATGCCAAGCGGGGCTCAGCCTGACTGCAGGGCAGATAGTTTATTGCGTTGTCGGTGGAGATACGGCAGCCACTGTTCTTCCATCCCCAATCAATGTGGTCGTCTCTGCACCACCACTTCCAGCTTGCGTGAATGCGACTGTTGCTGTGTTCGGAACTAATGTCTTCGACGACACTGCCTCGACGACCCCGCAAGTGGTTCAGAACAATGCCGCCGGAACAACAACTGCGACAATCCAGAAAACTGTTTGGTATTCCTTCACCCCTGGCGCAACTGGTGCTTACAGCTTCAGGTTGTGTGGCTCTACGGGTGACACCATGATGGCCATCGGCGCTGTTTGTCCTTCATTCGGAAGCACCTTCCAGACACTTGCGTATAACGACGATGCTCCACTCTGTTCTAGCGGCGGGACTGGAAACCTTGCAAGCATCATCGATGCCACCAATGGTGGCGCGACAGGAACCTTCGCAGGATTCCCGTTGACGCAGGATTTGGTCATTGGGACGACCTATTACATCGTGGCTGGCTCGTATTCTGCAACGACCAGCGTCACGAGCAATTTGGTGATCGACGGACCACCACAGGGTCTGCCATGCGCGGGTGATTACAACGCCGACGGAATCCGAGATGGATCCGATTTGGCCACACTCCTTTCTGGATGGGGTACGGCTGGTAGCGACATCGATGGCGATGGAACAACCGGTGGTAGCGATCTCACAGTTCTGCTCAGTGGTTGGGGAACTTGCCCTCAGTGAGTTTGCATTTCTTGTCTCGATCGATTCTGGATTGAATCGATTTGAAAGCTGAATCAAAAGCCCCTCGTTCATAGGACCGAGGGGCTTTTCTTTGAATCAAGTCGATAGGATTCGTGTCAATGTCGACTCGCACAGCCAAGAAATTACTGATCATTGGCTGGGACGCTGCGGATTGGATCATCATTGACCGACTCTTTGCGCACGGGAAAATGCCCCATTTGCGAAAACTCGTCGACGGCGGAGTGCGCGCCGACCTTTCAACTCTTGACCCCAAACTTTCGCCGCTGCTCTGGTCGTCGATCGCTACTGGCAAGACAGCGGACAAGCACGGCATCTTGAACTTTGTCGAGCCCAACCCCGCCGGCGATGGACTTCGCATCAGCGCGAGCACCACGCGTCGAACGAAGGCGCTCTGGAACATCATCACACAGTCACAAATGAAAGTCAATGTTGTTTCGTGGTACGCATCGCATCCTGCGGAAGCGATCGCCGGTGTGTGTGTGACAAATCTTTTCCAAGAAGGCGAACCCACCCAAATTGGCGCGCCGTGGCCGATGCAAAGTGGCACAGTCCATCCGCAGTCGTGGGAAGAAAATTTGGCTACGCAAAGGACCGCGGCGAAAGACATCACGAAGGCGCAACTCCTGTCGATGATTCCTCTCCTGCATGAAATCAAACCAAAGGATGATCGTCCAAGAACGCTCGCCAAGCAACTTGCTCGAATGTCTTCTGTGCATCACGCCGCGTCATCCATCTTGAAAGAGTCGCAGCAGTGGGATTGCACGATGGTCTTTTATGAAACCATCGACACCATTGGACATCACTTTATGCAGTTTCTGCCGCCGAAAATGCGGCATATTTCCAAAGATGATCTTCGGCTGTACGGCGATGTGATGTTGAAGGTCTATGAGCATCACGATCGTACGCTTGGAGAATTGTTACAGCACGCTGGGCCAGACACAACGGTGATCTTGCTCTCGGATCATGGTTTTCACTCTGGAGATCAGCGACCCGTGATCACCCAGATAAATCCCGATGATCGTGCGGCAGTCGAAGCGAGTTGGCACCGACCATACGGTGTGCTTGTGATGTCGGGCGCTGGCATCAAGCGCGGCGAAAGAATTTCTGCGGCAAGTTTGTTGGATATCACACCGACTGCGCTTGCGTTGTTGGGATTGCCTGTCGGCGAAGATATGGATGGACGCGTGCTTGCGGAGGCGTTCGCGCAGCCATACGCATTGAAGACGATCGAGAGTTGGGATGCAAAGTCTGGCGAAGCAGGAATGCATCCAGATGATCTGCGTAATAACCCATTCGAGTCGCAGGATGCGCTCAATCAACTGATCGACTTGGGATATATGCCAGCGCTTGGTGATGACATCAAAGCGCGGCTCGATCTTGTTCGCCGCGAAAGCGATTTCAATCTTGCCGTTGTGTATATGTCGACAGGACGCGCGCAATTAGCGGAGCCTTTGTTTGCCCAACTTTTACAGCAGAATCCAGAGGAAAGCCGCTTCGCGACAAATCTCGCGAACTGCCAATTCACTGCGCGCAATTTTGCTGGATGCGCGCAGACTGCGTCGGAATATCTTCGGAAGCATCCAACGAATGCGGAGGCGGGACTTCTGCTGACTGCTTCATTTGCCAATCTTGGAAAGATCGACGAAGCAAAGCAGTTGTTGAAACGACTTGAACGCGACTTCGCTGACCGCCAGGATCTTGTGCTGTCGCTTGGCGATATGAACGGAATTCTTGGTCAGTGGGATGATGCCGCTCGACTCTATCGCCGCAGCGAAAAAGATGATCCACAGAATGTAAGAGTGCAACTCGCACTCGCTCGAATGTCGCTTGCGACTGCGAAGTGGGACGATGCGGTCGAGTTTTGTTTGAACGCATGCGAGATTCGACAGATCACACCTGAAGCGCATTTTGCCCTTGGAATTGCGCTTGCGTGGCTTGGCGATTTTCCTCACGCAATACAATCTTTCGACAATGCATTGCACTTACAGCCTGGCTTGATCGAAGCGCACCGATTTATGGTGATCTTGAGCGAACTTGCCGCCAACAAATTGAAGGCGCAGAAGCATCGAGATGAGGTCAAGCGATTGCTTGGAACTTTGAAAACGATTGATGGAGTGATTGAACAGCCGCCACCAGAATCTTGGGGACCGCACGCGTGGGCGAAAAGTATCGGGCGCACGATTGCGGAGTGAGTTGCGTCAAATTCTCTGTCAACTGCAAATTATGACTTGTTTCGGTGCAGCGAGGGATCGACTGCTTTGACCATCGCCGATTCATCAAGCGTGCCGCCAAGAAATGCGTTGATCGATTTCGCTTGTTGAGCGGCGTTGGCGATGAAGTCCGCGTGATCCAATTGCAAGACTTGAAAGTTGGAACGCGCAGCGAGCCAAGATTCGATTGCCTTCAGTTGGCCTTCAAACAATGCGATCATCCGTTCTTGCGGTATCGCAGCACCCTTGCGACCACTTCGCTCGAGCATCACTGCCTGCGATCGGACAACCTCACTCAAATTTCGGCGCATAAAAATGACGCGATATTCGCGGTCGGTCGGCAATTCCATCAAGAGCAGATGGATGATCTTCACTGCTTTTCCTGTGGCGTCATCCAACCACGACTTGTCTGTTTTCAGTTGTTTGACTCGCTCGAATTCCAGATATCCGTGTGGATTATCCGCGTCGGCGGTGCGGATTGCGTCAGTCATCACGGACATTCCACCGGCGTGCAACATTTGCATCGCCATACTTGTTCCCGAGCGCGGGAGACCAGAGACGATGACGATTGGTGGGCGTGTGGTCATTGGTTTGTGAAGTCTAACGGTTGGCGATTCGTGGGCACTTGCAACGCGACTGAAATGCGGAGTCTGGCACGAACAAATTCAGAATGATTTATGCGAGCGCCGCGGGACGCATGTATGTGCTCGCACGAAGACGGAATGATTTGTGCGAGCGCCGCGGGACGAATGTCCTGGCGCTCAAACATGCTGCGCCTCGCCTACGCGGACTCCGGCTCGGCTTGCAAACTCGCGCAGGACATGCCTCCCGACGGCGCACACGCGAAACGATGTTCGTTTTCGCAGCTGTGTGTTTGGCTCGAATCTGTTTGCGTCTCCAGCCGTTGGAAAGTTCTCTCGGGCGAGTTCCGCAGGCGGCCGACGGCGCTTGTGAATAAATTTCGCAAATTGGATCGTGTCGGTCGCCGAGGACTGTTTGAGCCCCGAGAGGACTTTTCACGGCTGATCACTTATGCGTTTCCGTGGCTGATTCCGTGGCTGATTCCGTGGCTGTTTCCGTGGCTGATTCCGTGGCGCTCACTTCGCTTGTTTCTCTCCCCACGACACAATCGCCATATCGCCCCGAACATCATTCGTCGTTGGCGCCGGAATTCCAGGCGTTGCAACCAATGCTGCCGCATCATGCGCAGAGGTCACGACTGCAATACTCCCCGCTGTCGAAGATCGAATCCGCGCGATCATTTCATCGCGCGTCACAAGCCTCGCATCATCTTGAGGCAAATCCAACTCGTTATCAAATTCGCTTGCATAACCAAAGATCAGCGTGTCGCGTCGACCAGTCACCCATGTGACGCAGTGACCCAACTGCGCGGTGGAATAAAGCAGCGAACATTCACGCAGAACCTTCTTGTTTGCTTCCAGCGCACGCATCGGAATCTGAGTCTGCAAAACATATCCATCAGGAAACAGAAAGGGAATCGCGGCAAGAAGTGCGACCGGCGCAGTCGCGGTACGCATCAACCAAGTGGTTGCGTCCGCCGCGCGCCAACTCCAGCGATCCAATTCAGCCCAAAGCAGAAGGACCAAGGCAATCACAATCCAGTGCAGAGTTGGACTTGTCGTCCAGATCACAGGTACGCCCAGCCATTCAGTTCCCGTAAAAATTGCGGCAATCGCGCCAAGTGCCAGCACACGCAATATCCAGCGACCGATGCGACGAACGATGATCGGTTCCATGATCAGTTGTTCGTGTGCGGTGACCAAACCAAGCGTCACCAACACAGCAATTGGCACAAAGAGTGGCGCAATATACGAAGGAACCTTGCCTGCGCTTGTTGAAAGCAAAATCAGAGGCGCAATGATCCACGCGATGGCGAAGCGCGCGCCACTGCGCATGTTGGCTCCCTTCGCCAGAGACAACCCACGAATCGCGCGCGACCATGTCAACGTCCACATCACCCCACCAACTGGCAGCAACACGATCAAGAACCACCAAGGCTCGCCGTGTTGGTTTGAATCTGGATTCGCAAATCGTCGGAAGTGTTCGACGACAATAAAATATTCCCAGAAGCCAGGTTCAGATCGGTGCAGCAATACTGCGATTGGCGCGATAATCACCGATGCAGCGGCAAGCGCAATCCACGGCAAACGCAGAATATCCAACCAACGGCGTTCCCAAGCAAGAAATGCCACCGCTGCAACGGCGGGAATTGCAAATCCAAGAAGTCCCTTCGTCAAAAATGCGAATCCCGATGCTGCGCCAGCAAGTGCAAGCCAACCAATTCGCGCGCGCCCAATCGTTGTGCAGGCGGCATAAAAAGAAATCATGCAAAGTGCGATCCACGCGCTGAACATCGAATCAAGATTCGCCACCGAACCCATAATCAATGGCCCAATCGTCGTCAATTGAACGATGAACGCGAGTGGCCCCAGCGCGCGGCGGCCCGTGATGCGCACCGCGATCAACCATGCGGCGAGCGCGGAAAGTCCCGCAGCGATTGCACTGGGCAGCCGAATTGCGAATGCGTTTTCGCCGAAGAGTTGAATGCTTGCGGCGATCATCCAATATCCCATCGGCGGTTTTTCGTAATAATGAAATCCCGCCATACGCAGCGCAAACCATTCCCCGCTCTCGACCATTTCTGCTGCGATGATTCCATAACGAGGCTCGTCGGGTTGGATGATTGGTCGTACGCCAAGCACAAGGACGCTGACGATCAGATAGACCACGACAGACCAGATCGCTTGGCGTTTCAGTGACATCGGGTATTGATCCTAACGGCGAAGTGAATCGCTCACGCACAACCATCCATCGCGGCCTGCGACTCGTCCTTTGCTGATTGTCGCGGGTGCGGCGGCAGGTTGTCGGTCGAGCCAATCACAGAGTGGTTCAAACGTATGCCCCTTGGCAATCGCTTGGTCGAGAAAACGCTCGAAGAGTTGCGACTTCGATCCACCTTCGCTCTCGGCGTGAATCGTCAACACGTGCGGTTGACCATCATCGATCCGCCGCAGCAGTTCCTGATTCCACGCTTCATCTGCGCCACTGCCGCGACCAACGCCTTCGTCATATGTTGGCAAGTCAACTGGAACTTGAGGCTGATTGATCGGTACGCCTGCGATGCGTGGCAAAAATGGCGCGGCAACTCCGCGACAATCACTGCGATATCGAAATGACTTTGATGATGGCAGTGACAAGACTCGATCGGTGCAACGCCAACCCGGACACGCCGCAGTTGTTGGCGTTCGTCCGATGATCGTTGCAAGCGCGTCAGTCGCGCGCGCGATCTGCGCGTCAAGTTCTGCATCGCCGAGCGAATCGATTCCCATTTGCCAAAGGTGATGATCCCACGCATGCACTCCCATTTCATGCCCTTCACGATCGGGCATTCGCAGCGTGTCCGCAAGTCGCTCACTAATGATTGGCCCTGGCCAAATCGTCCCTCGCAGAACAATGTCCCAACCATAAAGATTCGGCGCACCGGATCGAAGCATCTTGATCGCAAAACTCGGCCGCAGCAAACGCAGAATATGACGGCCCATGTTGTCGGGACCAAGCGTGACATACCACGTCGCACGAATGCCGCGCCGCTTCAGAATGCCAAGCAATCGTGGCACTCCATCGCGCGTGCCGCGAAATGTGTCCACATCAATACGCAGTCCAATGCTCACCGGTGCAAGCATCAAGCGCGAACAGTCTTGGCAGCCTTCATGGGTCGCGTCGAAGCGACTGCGGAAGGTGGCGTCAAACCATTTTCGCGTGCGTGTTGTTGCAAGAACCAATCAAGCGTTCGTTCAACGCTTGTCGCAGTGGCGATCTTGGGCGTCCAACCGATGATCGTCTGCGCATTGCGAATGCTCGGACGACGATGTTGGACATCTTCATAACCCGCGCCGTAATAGGCGGAACTTTCGATCTGTTGAAAGCCCGCGAATGGTGGATAGCAAGAACGAAGCGGATGGCGCTCGAACGATTCCACAAGCGACTCTGCGAGTTCTTTGATGCTTGCTTCGTTGTCTGGGTTTCCAATATTGAAGATGCGACCATCGCAGACCGCATTCTTGTTTTCGATGATTCGGAAAAGTCCTTCGATTCCTTCGTCAACATCGGTGAAGCAACGACGCTGCGTCCCGCCATCGACCAAAAGAATCGGCGTGCCTTCGACCAAATTCAATATCAGTTGCGTGATCGCACGCGAACTTCCGATGCGCGCGGAGTCAAGCGAGTCCAAACGCGGGCCGATCCAATTGAATGGTCTGAAGAGGCTGAACCGAAGACCGCGCTGCATTCCATATGCCCAAATGACGCGGTCCAGCAGTTGTTTGCTGGCGGAATAGATCCATCGTTGTCGATGGATTGGGCCGGTGACCAACGGGCTTGTCTCTTCGTCGAAGAGTTCGTCCGTGCACATTCCATAGACCTCGGAAGTGCTTGGGAAGACCAGTCGCTTTCCATATCGAACGCAATCACGAATGACACGGAGATTTTCTTCGAAGTCCAATTCGAAGACGCGCAGTGGATTGCGAACATATTCAATCGGAGTGGCGATGGCAACAAGTGGCAGAATCACATCGCACTTGCGAACGTGATATTCGACCCAGTCGCGATTGATCGAAATATCCCCTTCGACAAAGTGGAATCGCGGATGCTGCATCAGGTCGCCGAGGTTCTCAGAATTGAGATCCATTCCATACACATCAAAGCCTTCGTCTTTCAAAATTCGCTCTGAAAGTTGACTGCCGATAAAACCATTCACGCCAAGAATGAGCACTGAAGTCCGCTTGCGCTTGCTTGCAGTTGCGCGAACGCCCAAGCGCATGCGTGGAAGGAGATTCATATCTTGCGCCAACTGCACGCCGGAACTCCACACGCCGTCGGGTCCCTGCCCTTCCTGAATTTCAAGCGCGCCTTGGCCACTTGCAATAACCAGCGGTGATGACGAAAGAATTTCGCCAGGCTGTCCACTTCCTTCGACAACACGCGATCGCCACACCATAATCTTGCGTGTTCCTGCGAATGTGAATGCGCCAGGCCAAGGATGTGTGACGGCTCTCACAAGATTGCGCAGTTCTTTCGCTGGCTTTGACCAATTCAATTGACCATCAGCCGGCGTTCGCTTGCCCATCACCGTTGCCTTCGTTTCATCTTGCGGGGTTCGTGGAGCTTTTCCAGACTTGATCAGCGGAATCACTTCCGCCAATATCGCCGCGGATTCCTTTGCCATTCGCGCAGTCAACGAACGCGCGTCATCATCCGCGCCGATGGCGACCTTGCGCTGAGCGATGATGTCGCCAGCATCGGACTTGTCCACCATGTGATGAACCGTGACTCCTGTTTCACTTTCGCCATTGACCAAGACCCAGTTGATCGGAGCGCGTCCGCGATACTTTGGCAGAAGCGCCGAATGCAGATTGATACAGCCTGCGGGAAAGAGCGCGCGAATCTTGGCACCCACCATATTGCGATAGTGAAATGACATCAACAATTCAGGCTTCATCGCACGAATGCGTTCGAGCCAAATCGGATGATCGATCTTGTCTGGTGCGTGAACCGGAATTCCATGTTCCGCGGCGATGCGCGCAACATTGGCATACCAGCCTCCTTCGGCGGGATCATCACGATGGGTGAAGACAGCGACAACATTCAAACCGCTGCGGATCGCCTCCTGCAAAGATGCGGCGCCAATTTCGTGGTAAGCAAGAACAACAGTTCGCATTGAAAACTCCTTTATGTCAACTCTCGCGCGCAACTCGCGCCATTGCAATTTTGGTCGAATGATATTCGCCAAGCGTTTCGCCAATAACCCGATCAACGATATATCTCGGACGCTCGCGCACATCGGCATGAATTCGCCCGATGTATTCACCCATCAATCCCAGCGCGATAAATTGTGCGCCGATGAAGAAGAAGGCAACAGCGAAAAGTGTGAAGACTCCATTTTCTGCCCATTGGGTTCCATAGACCAAACGCAAGACCAAGAGCAGTGCGCCGAATCCGATGGAAAGCACGGAGATTCCTGCGCCGATCCATGAGAGAATTCGAAGCGGCGCAGTTGTCATGCATGTCAAGAGATCGAACTGCAAATTGATCAGGTTCAAGACCGAATATTTACTTGTGCCACGCGCGCGCTCCGCATGACCAACAGGAATCTCAGTGACGCGTTTGGCGAAGAGATTCGCAAGGACAGGAATGAACGTGTGCCGTTCGCGGCAACTCAACATCGCATCAACGACGCGGCGGCGATAGGCGCGAAGCATACATCCATAGTCGCGCAATTTCACGCCGGTTGATTTTCGCACCATCATATTGATGATGCCACTGAATACTTTTCGAAAGAGCGCGTCTTGGCGATCTTGTCGAATCGAACCAACAACATCGAAGCCTTCGTCAATCTTCGCAACTAGATTTCCGATTTCTTCTGGAGGATTCTGCAAGTCTGCATCGAGGGTGATCAAGATGTCGCCCTGCGCCGCGCCGAAGCCACAGAGGATCGCGTTGTGCTGACCATAATTTCGATTCAGCAAGAGCGCTTTGATTTCACCAGGATTATCTCGCGCAGCTTCCGCAAGCATTTCAGATGAACCGTCACGACTTCCATCATCGACCAGAATGAGTTCCCACGAACGACCCGCACGACCAAGCGCGCGACAGGCTTTCAAGGTTCGCTCGAGCAATTCAGGAATGTTGTCCTTCTCGTTGTAGACCGGAATCACGACTGTGACTGATGTTTTCTCCGCGCTCATCGAATGCCTCCACTGACGGTCGCGCGCGCGCCTGCGAGTGTCTCTTTGATTGCGTCAATCACATCATTCGCATCTTTGTCGGTCATATCTGGGAAACATGGAATTGTGCAAATACGAGCGGAATTCCACTCGGTATTAGGAAGTTTCCCCATCCATTCTGGCCGATTTTCGCGATACCACTTTTGACCATGCGACGCCAAGAAGTGAATCCCTGTGCCGATATTGCGCGCCTTGAGTCCTTCCATAAAAACATTGCGATCCATACCGCAAATTTTTTCGTCGACGCGCACAACAAAGAGGTGACGCGCGTGTCGATGCGACCATGTTGGATCTGTCATCGGCAAGATGCCATCAACTTCAGCGAGACGACTTCGATAGAGTTGTGTGATTGCTTCGCGTCGTTCGATGAACGAATCCAACCGTGGCATCTGACGAACTGCAAGCACCGCGTTCATATCCGCCATGTTCTGTTTATAGCCCGGCTCTTGCACTTCAGCTTGCGGCGAACGACCTTGTTGACGGCGATCGTTCGCATCGACGGCCAAACCGTGAAAGCGAAGACGCCGCACTCGATTGGCGAGTTCTGTGTCATTTGTCGTCAGCACGCCACCTTCACCAGATGTGATGTTCTTGATTGGATGCAGGGAAAAAATCGCGGGATCGCCGCCGCCAATTTCGCGGCCCTTGTATTGAGTTCCAATTGCGTGCGCGGCATCTTCCAAGATTGGCACGCCACGCTTTGCGCAGAGTGCGCGAATCGCATCGATATCCACTGGAGCGCCGGCGTAATGCACGGGTATGACCAATCGCGTTCGAGGGGTGATTGCGGCTTCGATCGCATCCGCGGATGCGAGCAAAGTATTGCGGTCGACATCGACGAAAATATTTCGCGCGCCGCGCATTTCGATCATGTTTGGAGTCGAGACCCAAGTCATGGATGGGCCGATGACTTCATCGCCTGGTCCGATTCCCATCGCTTGCAGGGTGAGGTGCATCAGAGCTGTGCCGGATGTTGCGGCAATGGCTTCTTTGGCGCCGGTGCGCTCGGCGATCATTTGTTCAAGTTCGGTGACGCGCGGGCCGGTTGTGATCCATCCGCTGCGCAGGACATCGCCAATTGCGGCGATGTCTTCTTCTGAAATTGAGGGGCGGCAAAATGGCAGAAAGGTGGATCGCATCAGATGGACACTATAGACGGAAATGGCTGAAATTCTAAACGCGGGCGAGTCGGAGCGGGCGAGTCACGAGTTCGACGGGCGCACTCGGTGCGCACGGCGAACGCGGGCGAGCCGGAGCGGGCGGCGCAAGCTTGCTTGCAGCCGAACGCGATCGGCGAGAACGCAGGCGAGCGGCTGCGGGCGAGAACGCGATCGGCGAGAACGCGGGCGAGAACGCGGGATTTGATGACTCAGCGCGCAGCGCTGAGGCACCATAGCACGCGCGGGCGAGCCGCTGCGGGCGAGTCACGAGTTCGACGGGCGCACTCGGTGCGCACCGGAGAACGAGTGGCGAGAACGCAGGCGAGAACGCAACACGTCGGCGAAGCCGACGTGAGTAGACCGACCCCGTAGCGCCGAATCGGAAGGCGCTCGGGCCTTCCGATTCGAAGCGAGGAGTCGGGCTAGCGGGATTTGAACCCACGACCTTTTGACCCCCAGTCAAACGCTCTAGCCAAGCTGAGCTATAGCCCGTTGAATCAAAGGATTCACTACATCTGTCGTGCGCGACGAACTTATTTCGCTCGACGCGCACGACACGCGAATCACCTGAACGGACAGGGGGAGATTCGAACTCCCGATACGGTTGCCCGTATACAGCATTTCCAATGCTGCTCCTTCAACCGCTCGGACACCTGTCCAGGGACGGCTAGTCTAGCGTGATGAGCATTCCCGACAACACCGAGCCAATTCTCGAGGGCATTCTCCTCATCGACAAGCCGGAAGGTCCCACAAGTATGCGAGCGGTCGAGCGGGTTCGTCGCGCCGCAGGCGGGGTTCGTTGTGGTCACGCTGGAACGCTCGATCCACTTGCAACAGGCCTTTTAGTAATCGCTTTGGGACGTTTCACTCGCACGCTCGCAGAACTTATGGGCGGTGATAAAAAATATGAGACGGTGATCGACCTCTCCGCATTCACGGCAACCGACGATCGCGAAGGCGCGATGATCAACGTTCCAATCGATCGTCCTCCAACAGAATCCGAAATTGAAAGCGCGTTGACCGCATTCCGCGGATCCATCATGCAAACTCCTCCCGCGTTCAGCGCCGTCAAAATCGCGGGTCGTCGCTCATACGACATCGCGCGTCGTGCGATGAAACAATCTTCTGCGAACATCGAATCAGAGTCATCACCTGAACCCCCTGCGAGTCCCGTCTCACGTCCCGCTCAAGTGCACGCGCTTGCGATGCGAGATTTTGCGTGGCCACTCGTCACGCTGGACATTCACTGTGCCAAAGGTTTTTATGTTCGCAGTCTCGCTCGCGATCTTGGCCGAGCGCTCGGCACTGGCGGACATTGTCTTTCGATTCGGCGCACATGGAGCGCACCATTTTCCATCGACAACGCGATTGCGCTGGACTCACTCCCCAATCGTTTGGGGTTGAGTGACCTCACCCGCGTTCCTTGATTTCTTGGCAAGCGCTTCACGCCGACGGTCTTCACGGCGTGAGTGCAACAACAAGAGAGCCATCCCCATCAAGAGCAACATATCTGCCACATTGAAAACCCACGGAAAAATTTCTGCGCTTCCACCTGGCCAGCGCAAGTTGAACGGCAAATTTCTGCGCGGAAACATATAAAGAAAATCGCGAACCGCACCGAAATTTATGCGGTCATACAGATTGCCAATCCCTCCCGCAAGAATCAAACCAATCGCGATGTGCGCCCATGTTGCTCTTGCTCGAGTCCACCAACCGAAAATAAAAACCCCCGCCGCAACTGCGATCAAAGTGAATCCAATAAAAACTCCACGCGCATTTTGACCGATACCAAAAACAGCGCCGTGATTGATGACCAGATGAAAATCCAATAAGTCCGGCGAAATCGCACGCACTCCACTGTGCCACGGAATTCGATACGAAGGATCCGAGACAGCGTCACGAGGTTCGAGCACCACGGGAAATCCTGCCACTTTCGCAAAGGCTTCTGACTTAGTCCAGAGATCAACGCCGAGCGCAACGATCAATACCAATAAAAGCGTGATCCAAGCTTTCGTCGATCGCCAAGCTGGAACTGACGCGAGATCAGACGCGAGATCAGAAGAACCTTCCGATGCGAGCCCTTCTCGATTCACACGCGACCCCGAGATCGTTCAGCAATTCGTTCGGACTCGACCGTGTACCGCGCCCAAGGCTTTGCATCCAAGCGACCCTTTGGAATTGCTTGTCCACTCATCAAACACAACCCATATGTGCGATCCTTGATTCGTGCGAGGGCATCATCAACTTCGTGCACGGAATTGCGATCCAACTGTGCGAATTCCAAGGCAAAATCCTGCTCAAATGTATCGGTTCCGATGTCGGCCATATGCAACGGCATGGTCGAAAGATTTCCGTCGTTGCTCTTGAGTGCTTCTTTTTCCGTCAGTTCGACGCGACCAACCAATTCCATACGCACCTTCAACAACATTGCGTGATATCTCTCAAGATCTCGGTCAGACAATTTCGTCCGCCCCAATTTCAAAACGCTCTTCGCCGCTTCTGCCTGAGCAGCAGCAGCCTTCGCAGCCTTTGCAACGCCCTTCTTCTTGGGAACCTTGATCCCCTTCATAGAAATGACGCGCACTCGGCGACCATTGATGATCACGAATCCCGTCTGCGTCTTCTGGGCAGAAGCAACTTCTGCCGCAGCGGCACCAACAGTGATCGCGTTTGCGAAATCGATTTTCTTTTTCGGCTCCTTCGAACGATCATTCGGTCGTGCGGGCTTCGCCTTCATTCTTGGCTTTGCGATGACTGGAGGTGGCGCACCCTTCGAACGCTTTGGTGGTGGCGGCGGTTCTCCGACGATGCTCTTGGGCATCACATAAACCAATTTTGGCGGCGGCAACTTCGTCAACTGCGGAGCAGTCGGCGGTGGTTGTTTCTTGCCAACAACAATTGGCATTGGCTTTACTGCGGACTTCGCGTTTGCTTTTGAAGTCGACTTGGATCCAGACTTGATTCCAGACTTGGATCCAGACTTTTTGGAAGCCCCCTTCTTTGGGTCACTTTTCTTTTTCTTCTCGTCCGAAGAAGATTTCTTTTTTGACGACATAAGGTTCCTTCAGTGTTGGGGTCGAATAAGAATCTGCGAAAAATCTGAATCTCCGCTCCTGATAGATTTCAACTTGGTCAAAGCACAGGGCAGAAATATCGTATTTTATCGTAATTTTAGCAAAAGTCAAACTGAATGATCAATGACGATCTGTCGAAGTCCGCTTCAGTCCACCTGCAGCCAATTTATGTCTTCGAGCGTGCAGAGCCAATCCTGCGGAATTTCTCGTATCGCCGACGCACAAGCGTTTCGCTGTCAAGACGAGCCAATTCGCCAAGTTGCTCGACGATCCATCCCTGAACGGCCGCAGCTGTCGCTTTGGGATTTCGGTGCGCACCGCCGACCGGTTCGCGAATCACATGATCAATCAGTCCATTTGCAAGATTATCTTTGGCCGTCAACGCCAACGCCTTTGCGGCAAGCGGATTTGTGCGTTCGTTCGCTTCTTTCCACAATATCGCAGCGCATCCTTCTGGAGAAATGACCGAATACCAGGCATTCTCCAGCATCGCAACTCGATCAGCGATGGCGATACCCAGCGCGCCGCCCGACCCGCCTTCGCCGATCACAACTGTCACCACCGGCGTTCGAAGTCGGCTCATTTCTCGCAAATTGACGGCGATTGCTTCGGCCTGTCCCCGCTGCTCGCTATCAATTCCTGGATATGCGCCGGGCGTGTCAACCAAAGTCACAATGGGCAACTTAAATTTCTCTGCAAGTTTCATTTTTAAAAGCGCCTTGCGATAACCCTCGGGATTCGCACATCCAAAGCGGCAAGCGATTCGTTCAGGGGTTGTCCTCCCCTTCTGATGACCAACCAACAGCACTTTCCAAGGACCAATTCTCGTGAAGCCCGCAACGATTGCAGGATCATCGGCAAATCGCCGATCGCCGTGCAATTGGCAGAAATCGCGGCACATCAAATCCACATAATCCAAAGTTTGGGGACGCGCCGGATGGCGTGCGACTCGGACGGTCTGCCACGCAGAAAGATCAGAATAAGTCTTCGTAAGTATTGTTTCGCGAGTCGTATAAAGCGTTGCCAACTCGTCGGAAACACCCTCGCTTTCCGCTCGTGACTCGAGGGCTGCGATTTGCCGCTCGATCTCAACGATTGGCTGTTCGAAATCGAGCGTGGCGACCGCTCCAGAATTGCTTTTAGACATGGTGCGAATCTTACCATTCGTGCTATTGTTTCAATATGTCCGACTCTCTCGCTGTTGTTGGCTTTGGCAGTATGGGCTCTGCTCTTGTTGCTGGAGCTCTTCGATCCAATCTTCTTTCTCCAGCATCTATTCTTGTTCTTGATCCAGATCCATTGGCTCGAAAACGCGCTGCCGCACTCGGATGCACTGTTACCGACGATCCCTCCACACTTTCCAATGCTTCTTGGATTGCGATCGCCGTCAAGCCTCAATCATTTCCTGAACTCGCATTGAAAATCGGCACACTGCAACCAAGCACGATGGTGGTTTCGGTCATGGCAGGAGTTTCAATCGCTCGTCTTCAAGAAGCATTCTGTGATGATCTGCGCTGCGTCCGCTGTATGCCCAATGTCGCGGCGCAAATCGGTTTGGCAGTGACCACATACGCATACTCTCCTCAATGCTCTGATGGCGACCGCGATCTTGTCCTTCGATTGCTTGGAACGATGGGAACGACTGTTCATATTGAAGAAAAAATGTTTGATGCCGCAACTGCAACCAGCGGATCTGGCCCCGCATATCTATTTATGCTCGCTGAATCAATGATTGAAAGCGCCGTGCGACTTGGTTTCGATCGCTCCACCGCTGATCGTCTTGTTCGCCAAGCACTACTCGGCGCCGCAACGCTTCTTGCCCGCGGCGAACGAACACCATCGGAGTTGCGTGGGATGGTCACAAGTCAAGGCGGAACGACCAGCGCCGCGATGGCGATCTTCGAATCTCACGGATTTCAATCGATGATGCATGACGCGCTCCGAGCTGCTCGTGATCGCGGACGCGATCTTTCGTCTGCCGCGGCCAAACAAATGCCGCAAACTTCTGGTGCGTCAACGACCAAGTGAGCGAATTGCGATCCATAATTTCTGCACAGAATGCAATCGTCGACTCTGCTGATGATTTGGCAATCGACTTGACCGATGTCCACAAGACATACGGGCGAAAAATTCGCGCGCTGCAAGGCGTGACACTTCAAGTTCGGTCGGGAGAAATTTTCGGACTTCTTGGTCCCAACGGCGCGGGAAAAAGCACGCTCGTCAAAATAATGATGACAATCGTGAGACCCGACACTGTGCAAGGAACTGTCTTGAATCGTGCCGTCGGCGACCCTGTCGCACTTGCAAGAATTGGATACTTGCCAGAACACCACCGCTTTCCGACATATCTGACTGGACGACAAGTCGTGGAATTCAGCGGCGCGATGTCGAAGGTCGATCGACCCACTCGAAAGAAACGCGCAAGCGAATTGCTTGACCGTGTTGGAATGGGTGGATGGAAAGATCGACCTCTTGGTTCTTACTCCAAGGGAATGCGACAACGTGTTGGATTGGCCGCAGCGTTGGTGAATGATCCACAACTCGTCGTACTCGACGAACCAACCGATGGAGTCGACCCCGTTGGGCGTCGCGAAATTCGCGACCTGCTGATCGGTATTCGCGACGAAGGACGCACGGTGCTCTTGAATTCGCATCTGCTCTCCGAGATCGAAAATGTGTGCAGTCGCGTTGCGATTCTGGTGCAAGGACGCTTGGTTGCACAGGGAACAATCGACGAGCTCACTTCATCAAGTCGGCGATACGAAATTGTCATCGAAGGTTCTGCACCAGCGTGGTGCGCAGAATCTGCCAGTGTCCGCATGATCCCCGCAGGACAGATGCTTTCCGCTGGAATTCAAGGCGAATCGTGCAGACTTGTCTTCCTTGGACTCGATGCACTTGGCGCACAGCCGATCTTGGATCGGCTTCGCTCCGAACAGCGCACCGTGGTTGCGGCACAATCCGTACGCGAATCGCTCGAAGATTTATTCATGCGCGCGGTGACGGATCCGACAACGGGATTGATCTATCGCCCCGGAGCTGCGACATGATGCAAACGATTGCGATCTTCGTTGGGGCATATCGCGAGCTGAGCGCTCGAAAAATATTCTGGCTCGCGCTTGCGATCAGTTTGCTCGTCGTCGGACTTTTCGCATGCTTGGGCATCAACGAAACTGGAATCAGTTTTCTCGGATGGACATTTGAAAGTCCGATGTTCAGCACGAATACGACTTCGCCGGAAACTTTTTATAAATTGCTCTTTGTCAATCTCGGCGTCGATTGGTGGCTCGGTGTTCTTTCCACGCTGCTGGCATTGGTGACAACCTGCGGAATCATCCCCGATCTTGTCGCGCCAGGATCGATCGATCTACTGCTTGCAAAGCCAATCACTCGCACGCGACTTTTTCTGACAAAGTATTGCACAGGTCTGCTCTTCGCGGCGCTGCAAGTTTTCGTCTTTTCGACCGCAAGTTTCTTTGTCATCGGTGTGCGAGGCGGCGCGTGGGAATGGACTCTCTTCGCCGCAGTTCCCATCGTGACCTTCTTTTACAGCCTTCTTTTCTGTATGTGCGCGTTCATTGGAGTCTTGACTCGATCGTCAGTCGCATCGCTGATCTTGACACTCCTTGCGTGGACGATCATTTTCACCATCAACATCTCAGAATCAATCGTCAACAGTGGACGCATCGCAAATCAAATGGAAGCGACAAAGATCGAAGCTGAATTAGCGAACACCGATGATCCTGTTGATGAAGACAAGCTTGAAGAACTGACGAGTGACTTGGAGAAGACACTTGCAAATCGTCCAACATGGGAGCGAGCTCATTTCTGGTTCTTCGGCGTCAAGACATTCTTGCCAAAGACCACCGATACATTGAAACTTCTTGATCGGTGGCTCCTCGACTCCGCATCGATGCCAAGTCGAAATGAAGACTCCGAGCGTGGACCTCAACAGGCATTCGGCCCCAAGCGTGTGAAGCGTGGCGAATTCCAACGCGCAGTGAAAGCAGACGAACAATCCCACTCGATTTGGTGGGTCTTGGGAACAAGTCTCGTCTTCGAAGGAATCGTTCTCGGTCTTGCAACCGTGATCTTTGTCCGCCGGGACTATTAGCCTGTTTTTCCAGCCGGCGGTGCTTTCGCCTTCTTGGCTGGAAGCGGATACTGCGAAACATATTCAGGCTTCAGGAAAAAATAGTAAAGCGTGCCTTCGCAGTATTGACCGCCAGCAAGAATTTCCGCAGATGGACCAATTCCCATAAAAATATCCGCGCGACCTGGCGCACGAATCGCTCCGCCAGTGTCTTGGTCGAGCATAAATCTTTGGAATGGTTGCTTGGATCCGCTATATGTGCTTGCTTGCGTGTCGACAAACATCAATCCACCTGGTGGATAGACGCTCTTATCCGTCGCGACAGTCACCTTGTCCGTGACCTTCACCCCAAGACTGCCTGCAGGCCATGTTTTCCCGTCATAATTCTGAAAAAACACGAACCGATTATTGAGGTCGATCAACTTCTCCACAGTCGCTGGATCTTTTTCATAGAGCCTGCGAATCGCGGAGAGGTTCAGTTGATTTGCGGGAATCATTCCCTCTTTCACAAGACTTGCGCCAAGCCCGACATATTCGCCATCCGTTGCGCCGGCGTATCCAATGAACATCACTTTTCCGCCTGGCAATAAAAGTTTCGCGCTTCCATTGATTTGCACGATGTACGCATCGAGTGCGGTAGGAAACCATGCAAGCTCTAATCCTTTCAACATTCCGCTGGAATTAATTTCCGCGCGACTCGGCCAAGGCACAACTTCACTTTCGGAAATGCGTCGACCAATTGCTTGTCCAGTGACTGGGTCGGTCTCGAGATCCTTGGGCCGCTTATAAACTGGAAATTCAAATCCTGGAGCCTTTGTCAAACTCGCCTTGAATTCTGGCGAGAAATATCCAGTGAAGAGCACACCGCCTTTTCCATTCCAACCTTTGGTCTGCCAGCAATCAAACATTTGTTTGAATGCACTATCGAATGCAGCTTGATCCGCGTTGTCGTTGAGAATCTGACGGAAGGCGATGATGCTCGACGATGCTTGATCCCAAGTGCAGACATCAGGAAAGGGAAACATCTGTGGAAAACGAGATCGACTCGATGGACTTTCGTACCACGTTTGATCTTGCGCAAGAGCTTCTTGCAAATATGCGTCGCGCGATTTCCACGCGCCAGTCAAATCTGGCCACGCTTCGCCTGGTCCAAGTTTTCGCAGCGCGCATTCACCAGGAGCAAGCTGATGGGCATAATCTGCGTTTGGAGTAGGTTCCGGAGGAGTCTCGCAGCCTTGGAAGGCAAAATTGGCGAGGGCGAGAATAGAAATGCCGATAATGTTTTTGCATCCTTGCATTCTTTTAGGATACCAAATCCCAAGGGATTTCAGTGATTGAATCGAACCAATGTGTATGCTTTCGGTAGGAATAAACTTTGGAGCAAAATCTATGACACTTCTTCACACCGACATTCTCGCACTAACACTGGCTTGGGGCTTTTCTGGTTGGGAACTTGGCATCCTGCTTGTCTTGGGACTTCTCATTTTTGGGCGACGATTGCCAGATCTTGGTCGTTCAGTGGGCAGGACCATCGTGGAGTTCAAGAAAGGGCTTGCTGGTATCGAGTCCGATGTCAATAGTTCTTCGAACACGCCCACGCCTGGAAATTCGTCGAATTCGAATGGCAACGCTGCGCTCCCGTCCAACCCGCAGTCGAATGCTGGCAACACGCAGTCTCAGGAAGGATCGAATCCATACGCTCAAAGTCAAAATCGGCCGCCGCAGTCTTGAGTATTGAGCGCGGACATTTTGATGAACGCTTTGCCAATTTGATGGCCATCCCCTGAACATAGGCGAGGTCTTCGAACAATTCTGCCAAGAATTCTGCCAAGAATTCTGCCGAGGATTTTGCCAAGAATTTTGCCAAGAATTCTGCCAAGAAAAATAGACTCTTTTTTTAAGTCCTCATCGGCGGGCTCATATTGTGCCTCCCGTGCAGATGAAGCAAGCGGCGTCGCCTGTCTTTTGCATGAAAATCCGCAAGGAAAAGGAGGCTTCTATGAATCGCAGTGAAAATCGAAATGCTTCTGGTCTTCAGGCTTCTGGTCTTCAAGTTTTTGGCGTGCACGCTTGGCGTCATGCCGTGCTCGCCGTCGCGGCGTCTTTGGCAATTTTTCAATCCACCGGTGCATCCCCCCGATTGACCGATGATCCGCACAAAGGCCCACCGCCCTGCCCAAACATTGAACGGCTCTGTGACGATCCGAATGAAAAACCAGAAGATCCCATTCAGCAACTTTGTCAATGTGGCCCAGGCCAATGGATTCGAGTGAATCGAGCTCCACTTTTAAATCCAACTACTCCGTCGCATGGTGCTTGGGCAGGATCTGAAAATTTCGTTGGGTGGAATACCAGTTATCACATTGGTGCTACGGAATCTTCGGCAACTGCTTGCATTTCAATGAATGGTACCAGTTACTTCTGGCATGCCGGAAGCCGATCTGGATCAAGAATTGCACAATTCACAGGGGGCTGGAAGGAGTCTTGGAGCGGGCCATTACCATCCTGCACACGTTCAGTTATGCTTTCTGCGGTTGGAAGTGGCGGCCTTGGAATCGGTGACAGTTGTGCGGCACGATTGGGATGCAGCGCATCTTCAATTGCCACAGCAGCGGGAGTGGCGATGAGCCGTGGGAGAGCCAGGGCATCACTTTCAAATTTGGAAATCCGCGGAACGGTCTCATATGACAATGTCACTCAACTCTCCAAGATTGATGGCAACTTCGGCGCCCAAGTTGCACTTGCAGGTTCACACGCCAGCGGCACGATCTCTTCCCAATCAAGTTGGACGGTGAACGGTCAAGGTGCGGCATCTGGAGCGCTGACTTTCGTTGTCATGCCAGATCGAACGTATTGCGCTCTGACAAATCTGCCAATCACAGCGAATTGGTCTGGAACTGTGGTCACATCGACTGCCGTTACAGTCGATGAAAATGGATCGGCATCAGGCTCGGCAGAGGCAGCTCTCGCGCTGGCGATTCGTTGAAAGATACACAACTTTTCAAGCAACTCGGCATTTATGCCGCGTGCGTCGCCTGTGTGGGGCAGGCGGCGGCGGGGCGCGCGTCGGAGCAAGTGGTTTCGACCCAAGTGGTTTCGGGAGAGGGAGTGCCGGCAGATGCGCGCACTCCCCTCCACGGAGCATTCATAGATGTCATAAAAAATATGCAAGCAAACTTCGCGCAAGAGGATCATGCAATGTTGGTTGGGCGCAAACTTTCTGTCGATTGGTCTCTTGCGCCAGCTTTGCTCATCAACGACATTATGCGAGGCGAGCCGCCATCGCATTGGATGGCACTTCTCGACGACGCGTATGGGCGATCGACCGCATTGACACTCGACACGGAGAACACTCCGCAGAAAATTCTTGATGGGTGCGCTCTGATAAAGCGTCAGGACAAGTCAATTCGTTTTTCCTATCTCGCGCAGAGGCTCTTCGCCGCAGGATCGGAAGTTCCGCCTGCGATTGAATGGGAATGTGATGTCCGTGCATCGGAAACAAAAATGCTCACCGCGTGGTACGAACCAAATCTCGCGCAGCGCGGAGTGGATTTCCCTATGCCGCCCGACCGAACACTTCTAAGTTGGAACAATGAATTGATGCGCCTTCGAGTGGTTCAAGAATCTGCTGACTGGTCAATGAAGTGGCCAGCGCAAGAGCCCATCTTCGACCATGTTGGAGATGCGTACGACTTGTTCGACACTCTGCGTGCATGGCATTGGGCACGACGCGATGGGCTCATTCTGCCAGATACAGCAACACTTCATTTCGAATCGACCGAGCGCTCGACTCCGCGCATCATTCATTGGTCTAACACGAATGAAAGCGAATGGATTCTCTCCATCACACTTCGCCAAGGCGCTGCGATTCGGCGCGCTGGTTTCATAGTAAAAGCGGATGGAGTCGATGGAAACACTTTGCCAATTGGGCGACCAATGGTCAACGTGCCAATCGTCGCCGCCGACACAGTCGTGACGATCTCTTTCCAAGCCTCTCAAGATCAACGCTTGGGAATACCAACTGGAACTTTTCTTCCCAAGAAAATTGCGCTTGTCATCAACAATCAAGAAGTCGCACACGCGTTGTTGCATTCGTTTGCCCAAGACTCCACCGATGCGCCATCGAACATTGATTCTCAATCCACGCAGTCATTATGGGTCGACGCGATCACGCGAATTCGTCAAGCACAAGGTTCATCTTCTTCACCAACACTTTCCCCCATCGACTTCGATGAAAAAGATTTGGCAATTGATTCGACAACCAACTCTGGCAAATCGTTGCTTCGCGCCCGACTCGCGGCAAATGCTTGGGCCTTCGCAATGCGCGCAGATATAGCAAATCTGATGTCGACCATCTCTCGTGCGCAAGAACTTCGCAGAAACGATTCCCTCGGAAATCATGATCTTGCCGCGCTGGAAACCTTCGCGGAATCACTCACTTTGGGTCACGCGCCTGTTTCTGCAGTGGACGCAATCCGATTTCGCCACGCGCTTGCCGCAAACGAATTGACCAACGATTCGCTGACGCCTGCATGTTTGGCTGCGACAGGCACTGGTCGATTTTGGGCCGCTTTGGATATTGCCAACGCAGGACTTTCTCGCGCGGTTGTGGGCTCAGCCGAAGAAGCGATTTGGAAATCTGCCTGCGCACAACTCAAAGTGTGGTGCGAGGATCCACTATCACACACGACCTTTGGTGCCGACCCTGGAGTGCTCATGCTCTCGCAGCAAATCGCATTTCAACAAAAACCATTGGCGCCCGACACAAACTTGGATGCTTCCTCGATCTCCGAACCTCCAAGGACCACAATTGATGGAAAATCCTCGGGAGAGGCACATCACAAACTGCGGGAAATTCTTGCGCCACTTTCGCAGAGCTCACCCAACATTTCTGGAGGAAATTATTCTTGACCGTCGATCAACTGCACATCAGGTCGAGCAAGCCGAAATTGCTTTGATCCCTCTGGGGTTGTTTGGCTCGACCATATATAGAGTCGTCGAAGCGACTTCAGCTTCGTCAAAGATGCGAGTCCGCTATCTGTCAATTTCGTCGCGACAAAGTTGATCGATTCCAACTTCGGCATTCCCGCAAGTTGTGCCGCAACTTGATCACCCGCTTGCGTGTGATCGAGTCGAATGACCCGCAGGGATTGAAATTGCACGATGATTGATCCAACCAAATCTGAAATCGCGCTGTTGGCAAGATTCAGCACAACAAGAAAATCAGCCAGCGAAACCAACTTGTCGACCTGCGCATCACCAATCGGTGGAGCTGCGAGGCTGGCATTGGCCTCATAATTTGAACTGCCTTGAGCAAGCGGTTGCACCGTCACTCCAAACTTCGCCATCGCCAAAGTCTGCGCCTGAATGCGAGTCAATTCATCGGGAGTCAACGATCGCTCTGGCAACGTCCAACGATTGTCAGAGACCGCACCAGGCGAAATTCCATTTCCTGCGGATGCGCCTTGAACAATCCATTCGCGAATCAGCGCAACATCCGCAGGTGAAACCCGATCACCATCCGGTGGCATCGCGGAGTCATCGCTCACTGGCAATTCGATATTCCTCAACAGCAAACTCGCAGCTGGATCGCCGGGCTTCACCGCCCACTCGCCCTTTCGCTCCGTCGTCATCCACTTCCAGTCATCAAGGCGAACGCCGCCTTTGCTCTTTCCGTTGCCGTGACATTCATAACAATTCGCGCTCAAGATTGGCACGATTTGTTTGCCGAAATCAACAGTCGCCTTTCCTCCAGCGCTCAATACGGCTGGCGTGGGCGCCGGCGTGGGCGCCGCTGTTTCCGAAACGGCAGTTGATGAAACTTCAGTTGCAATTTGTGGCGTCTGGGCAATTCCTAATTGGACTTTCGCGGCATTCGCAGCTGCATCGCGCTGCGACTTTTCAGTTTGATCAATCGCAGTCCACAACGCATCGGTGATGTACCCATCGCCATAGACCATCGATCCACCAAGATGACCAGTGAATCCCAAAGCCCCGGCGGTTGCCAGCAACACCATACGCCACGCTCCAGACAAACTGGTCTTGGGTCGAGCGCGAATGATTGAACCGCTGATCGCAAGAGCCATCAAGAGAACTGCGGCAGCGATCCCAATCCAGCGATGGAGAAAAAGATTCAGCGAGAGACTGCGATTCAGGAACTCCGCATTAAACCATCCGCTCGTCGCAGTCACCACTGCAACAATTGCGGCGAACCACACCGCCGTCAACGCGAATGAAGAAGGCCCTGCATCACGACGCACCGCACCCCATAACTCGACAATCGCAGCGACAATCCCAAGTGCGATTGGAAAGTGAAGAACCGCAGGATGCAATGTTCCGACGAATGTCAACCAGGCGTCAAGAGAAGAAATAGCAAGAATCATGCGATAGAGGATAGCCAAGTCAAGCGCATTCGATCACTCATCGATTCGCACAATCGCCGCGGCTCGATTGACTGCCTCCGCACCAAACTTCGCACGGATCGCATCCGCCGCGCCATCAAGTCGCCGCTGTCGATCCAACTCTGGATCGGGAAAGAGCGCAGCGATATCAGTCTGCGTTTCAAGACCCCCAAGACTGACGCCAATCAAGCGCAGAGGTTGCGCCTCTTTCGAAGCCCACTGATCAAACAAATAACGCGCGCTCGACCAGAATTCCATTGAAATATCCGTCGCTGCTGAAAGAGTTGTTCGCCGAGTCACAGTCTGAAAATCCGCGAATCTCAACTTCAATGTGACGCTGCGCGCGACAAGCCCCTGCCGGCGAAGTCGAATCGCGACACTTTCAATCTGACCAAGCAACACCTGTCGCAGTCGATCGAGATCGAGCGTGTCATTTTCAAATGTTTCCTCTTGGCCGATGCTTTTCGACGCTCGTTCTGGAACGACATCACGCGCGTCAATCCCCTGCGCCAATTGCCACGCGTGTCGACCCGCCTCGCCAAGATCTCCAAATACTTGCGCTTCACTCACCCGCTGCAAATCTGCGAAGATTGCATATCCCTGTCTGCGAAATCGCTCCTCCGCAACTGGTCCAACTCCCCACATTCGCCCGATATCAAGCGGCGCGAGAAATTGCATCAACCTGTCGCTGTCGACGATCACCACTCCGCGCGGCTTGTGTAAATCCGACGCGATCTTCGCGACAAATTTTGATGGCGCCAATCCAATCGAGCAATTCAATCCTGTTGCTTCGCGCACGCGTGCGACGATTTGCACAACAGTGTCAGCAGGTGCGCCAAAGAGCCGTTGGGTTCCGGACAAATCGACGAAGGCTTCATCAAGCGAAAGTGATTCCACCAACGGCGAAAAACTTCGCAGCACATCCATAAACACATCAGAAAGTTCCTGGTAACGCCGCATTCGAACTGGTCGAATGATCGCGCTTGGACACCGCCGACGTGCTTCGCCCATCGGCATCGCAGATCGACATCCGAATGCTCTTGCTTCATAACTCGCCGCGGAGACAACACTGCGCGCACCCTCACCACCGACAAGCACTGGAAGTCCCGCGCAACTGGGATCATCCATCTGCTCGACGCTGGCATAGAACGCATCAAGATCAACATGTGCGATCGCACGGGAATGTTGCACAGGAAGAGATTACGCCGTTGCGACGGAAGACCGAAACGCGCGTTCACGCAAGACAAATTCTGCGATCTGCTCCGCGCTATCTGGCGGCGGCATCAACTGAAGCGCCTTGCGCATTGCATAGCGTTTCTCAGCGGATCGCATCAAATCCAGCACGCATGCGCCAAGGCCTGGCATGTTCTTCTGCGCATCAATCTGATCCAATTCCATTGCTGCGGCACCTGCAAGAACCAAAGGCATCGCATTTTCACGCTGATGCAAATCTTGGTGATAAGGATATGGCGCAAAGATTGTGGGAATCTGATTTGCTTGCGCTTCTGCGACCGAACTTGCTCCAGCGCGACTGAGCGCCAAGTCCGCGGCGCCCCACGCCAAACCGATTCGATGCATAAATGGAATCACTGCCGCGCGCACTCCAGATTCTCGCCATGCACGCTCGTATCGAGCGACGCCACCAAGAGGATTCGCGCCGCACAAATGCAATACTTGCCAATCGCGAAAATGACCAGAATGTGATCGCGCCAATTGAACTGCAAGTTCATTCAGACTCTGAGCGCCTTGCGATGCGCCAGTGATCAACAACACGCGCACAGCGGGATCGAGTCCCAATTCCGCGCGACAGAGTTCCGCAGATGCTGGCGCAATTGCGATTCTGCGAATGGGCATCCCGATGATCTCGCTTGCAAAGTTTGGAATGTTCGGCACCGGTACAGCCGAGACCGTGCGTGTCGCAAATCGCGCGACCATTCGATTCGCTCGTCCAGGTGTTGCGTCCAAGTTGACAAGCAAGACTGGAATTCCAGCTTTGCGTGCGGCGGCAACAACTGGTGGCGTGACAAATCCGCCAAGAGACACAACCCAATCTGGTCGGCTCTTGCGAATGAGCGCGTCCGCATCTTTGCGCGCAAGGCGAAGACCCACAAGAAAACGCATCAAGCGGCGCGGGTTCATCGAAAATGGTTCGGCGCGAATAGCCGAAAACTCAGCTCCAGATTCGCTCAACATCGATGCGTCAATGGACCGAGCAGAACACGCGAAAATCGCTCGCGCACTTGGATCAAGAGCTCGAATCCGTTCGGCGATGGCAAGCCCTGGCGAAATGTGACCGCCTGTACCACCACCTGCAAGCATAATCACTTTGCCCAGCAAACCCGTTGATGCGTCATCATTCATCTTGGAACTCTTGGGAATCCTAGACCCGCTTCCGTGGGGAAATGGAAGTGACGCGCTACTCATTCTGGGACAATTGCTCCTGCATCAACACTGCCCATTACGCTCTCGCCTGCGCCATCCTCCGCTCTCGCTCTTGCATCCTCTCGCGCCATCTTTCGATCCATTGACATAATCAATCCCAAAGACAAACACGTCAACATCCATCCAGTTCCACCGCGAGAAATCAGCGGAAGTGCGATGCCTTTGGTCGGCGCCAAACCAGTGACAACCAAGATATTGATGAGCGCTTGAAATCCGATCGTTGCCAAGATTCCAAGTCCGACAAGTTGGCAAAATGGCGAGAGTCGTGATTCTTGCTTCGCACCGCGCAACATCAAACCACCCTCCACCGAACGATCTTTCAATGCGCCGATCACCAACCATCCGCACCACAGCAGAAACGCATAGAGCGCAATGACCAGAAATGCACCGATCATTCCACTCTCTTCGCAGATGATCGCATAGATAAAGTCCGTGGTTCCTTCAGGCAAATATCCAAATTTCTGCACGCTGTTGCCAAGTCCACGACCAGTCAATCCGCCTCCAGAAATCGCGCCCATCGACTGAATGATGTGATAACCAATCCCTTGCGAATCCGCATATGGATCGACATATGCAAGGATGCGGTTGATGCGATACGGACT
Organism: Planctomycetia bacterium; assembly: GCA_005792145.1. Classification (GTDB taxonomy): domain Bacteria; phylum Planctomycetota; class Phycisphaerae; order Phycisphaerales; family SM1A02; genus F1-60-MAGs104. The sequence continues at coordinate 29,745 of SXSS01000113.1, forward strand.
GACGATGATCAGTCCAATAAATCCCATCAATGCCATCGGCGCCAACATCGCGGCGTGCCACCATTTGCATCCAGCAGCGACAACAATGATCAACGCGATCAACATAATCAGCGTCGCGGTTCCTAAATCTTCAACTGCGATCCCCATTGCGACCACTGCGGTGAAAACAATCGGCGGAAGAAAGCCGCCCCAAAAACTTTTCATTTTCGCCCCTCGGCGAATGCACCACCATGCCAAGACCAATGGCATTCCCCACTTTGCGATCTCACTCGGTTGAAATGTCACAGGTCCCAAACTGATCCATCGACTTGCGCCATTTACCTCGCGACCAATTCCTGGCACATGAACAAGAACGATGCCCGCAAAGATCGCCAAGATGATCCACCAGATTGGATTGAGCGCACCCCGCGCATTTTGAAGTTTATCAATTGGCAATCTCGATCCGATCAGCAGGCACAACGCAGACGCGATCGCAAAGAGTGTCGCTCGGCCACCGAGAATGGCGTCAAGGGTCGTCTTGCTATCGCCGCTGACATCAAGACTGGCGGAATTGACAAAGACGACGCCCAATACCAACAGGCACATCGAACAGAGAGCGATACCTTGTCCTGCTCTTAGCATCCTGCATCTATCGGCATCTGACTGCAAATCCCACAAAGTTTGCCCTGCGATTGAGTATTCTCGTCCCTTCAAATGTTGCCCGTCTATCTCGAAACTTTCGGCTGTCAGATGAACGAACTCGACAGCGAGCTTGTCCAAGGACAATTGAGCGCGCTGGGATATCGCTTCGTCGCTCGTCCCGAAGATGCGTCGGTCATTCTGTACAACACTTGTTCCGTACGCGAGCAAGCCGAGCAGAAGGCGTACAGCCGAATCGGCGTAATCAGCGCGCGCAAACGAGCGGGAGAAAACCTCATTTTAGGCGTCATCGGCTGCATGGCCGAACGCGACGGATTAGATCTTTTCCGTCGGCATCCGCAGGTCGATTTGATGTGTGGTCCTGGAGAACTCGACCGCCTTCCCCAACTGATCGACAATGTTCGAAAATCAAATGCGGCTCAAGAATTGGATTTTGCGCAACCACTTGCGCTTGCTGATCGAACGGCCCTCGCTGGCAATCGAAGCCGCCGATCCATCACCCTTACCGCGGCCGAAGACAACTTGGAAAACCTCGATCTTTCCAGAGCATTTGACCCAGATTCCAGCGGCGGCAAGCGGCACAGCGCCTATGTCCGAATCACCCGTGGATGCAATAAATTCTGCACATATTGCGTGGTTCCAAACACTCGAGGTGCGGAAGTTCATCGCCCGCCCGATCACATTGTTGATGAATGCAAACGGCTTGTCGATGCTGGCGTGATCGAGATCACTTTGCTTGGGCAAACGGTCAATCACTATCGATATCAACACGGAAGCGCGGTGACAATTGATGGTCGCGAAGCGCCACAAGTTGGTCCAGGGCTTTCGGCATTTCGCGCATCTGCGGCAAGCACTGGCAAACGAACAACGACTTTCGCGGATCTACTGCGACGCATTCACGAAGAAGTGCCAGCTTTGAAGCGACTTCGTTTCATCACCAGTTATCCTCGCGACTTTGGCGACGACATCTTAAGTGTGATGCGAGATTCTCCTCGTATTTGCCGATATCTGCATGCGCCTGCGCAAAGTGGATCGGACCGCATTTTGAAATTGATGAACCGCGGATATACGGTCGGCGAATATTTGGATTTCGTACATCGTGCGATGGCGATGTTGCCAGACCTCTGCCTTGCTGGAGATTTCATTGTTGGATTTCCAACCGAGACTGACGAGGATTTCGAGATGACATGCGCCCTCGTCAATCAACTTCCATTCAAGAACAATTTCATTTTCAAATATTCTCCTCGGCCTGGAACAACTGCTTTCGACCGATTGAAAGACAATGTTCCCGAAGAAGTCAAGCGATTTCGAAACAACCAATTGCTCGCAATTCAGACCGAAGTTTCGCACGCGACTCATAAAAAATGGATCGGACGCCAAGTGGAAGTGCTCTTTGACGAGGTCAGAACATTCGAGAGAGCAAACAACGCAAAGTCGAATGCGAGCCCGATAACCATAATGGGCAAGGAAATCCCCTCCTCCAGCGGAGCAATTCCCGCCCAGAACAAGTTGTTTCAGTGTATTGGCAGAACCGCAGGCGACCTCATTTTTGCGCTTGAATGTAATAACGAGCAAGAAGCCTGCTTATTTATCGGAAAAACTGCCCATGTTGAAGTCTTTGCCGCATCGGCGCTGCTGCTAACTGGTGGGCTTTCCAAAGCTTTGGCAATCGCTGAGTAAACAAAATAATTCATTAAAATTTTTGCCCCAAAATTTGACGCACCAATTTTTGGGGCTACTTTACTTATGGAGAACTTGGAAAAAGGGACGTGTTTCGATCTTGTATCGCTTCCCTATTTTTCGAAAGGTTCCCAAACATGAAATCTCTTGCTCTTGTTAGCGCAGTTGCGCTCATCTCCTCAACCGCAGGTGCAGCATTTACTGGCTGGACTTCTGAAATGACCACAGTTGGTAGTCGTAACGTCTATAAGATTTATGCGAATTTTAACAGTGTCGGCGCTGGAGCGAATGCCTCCGCCACGCGCGTCTTGAATGTGTTCGACTTCGCTAAGGCCGATTCAACTCCAGAAAACAATCAGCTTGCCGCTGGATCATCTGGCGTTATGAACGCTGTTCATAATGACAATTTCATCGGCGATATCGACAGCGACGGCGACGGCTACCCTGATGTTTTTGGCAGCGTTGGAACTTGGGGTGCATCTACTTCTGATATGAGCTCCACGCAATCTTTGACCGATTCCTTTGTCACTATGCAGAACATTGGCAACGGTTGGGGAACAGCATTCGATCCATCGTTCGTCACAACATATGGATCACTCGCAGGTGGCATTGCTCCACCAAACGTCAACGCTGGTTGGTATGACGCAACCCCAGGAACCCAGAACCTCATCGGAACAACTTTAAGAGTTCGCTTGATGCAGATTTCACGAATTGCAGCCGAAGATAACAATCTTTACACCGCAAATATGACCCTTGGCTATGCATACCTCGGATCAACTATTGCCCAGTTCGGCTATGGAAGTTTCACGATCGGTCAACCAGCTCCAGGCGCAATCGCCTTGCTAGGACTTGCCGGTCTCGTCGGACGCCGTCGTCGCGCCTAAAGCCCGACTCGGTTAGTTTATTGGGAAGCGATTTCAGCCCACCACCTTTTTCTAGGTGGTGGGCTTCTTCCTTTTTGGGGTGGTTATGCATCTGACCTACCTTGTTCAGGTGTTGGGAAAGTGAAGTTCCTGCCCGTCAACCACAACGCCGCCCGCCAAGATATGAAATTTGTAAATTTTCAAAGGTTTTGTTGCCGACCATTATTTTTGGGGCTATCCTTGTTTGAGATTACAGATTCAGCACTGTGTTATATCTTGTCACCTGTATTGAGACCCAAGAAAAGACTTTATAAACGGAGAAACTACTGTGAAAACTGGAACTATCATCGGAGCACTTGGACTTGGTGGACTAGCGGTTTTCATCGGCCAGATGGATGCGACTGCGCTTCCAGGTGGTGGGAATGATGGTGGAGTTGCGGCAGGCCCAGATGTGATAGTCGGCGCCCTTCCAAATATCTCCGCATACGGTCAGGGAATTTGGCCCGCGACTGGCGGCACAACCTATGTCGCATATGCCATCGGAACTACTAGTTGCAACATTGGAAATCAACAACTGCTTTGGAATCCAAACCCACAGGTGACACATCCAGTCATTCCTCAGAATCTCTACCGAGTTAAAAATGGCGTCATAAAACAAATCGGACAGAGTTGGGTCAAGCATGGATTCTGCGCGCTTCAAGAGAACCTCTGCGGAACCTGCACTCCAGCCGGAAGTGGTTGCCCAACTGTTTTGGGCATTGGCTGTTCCGATCCATACACTTCGAGCCTCAATGGAAGTCAAAGCGATCTCAAGTCCCGCTGGGGAATCAATGCGGCGACAGGCGTTTACTCTGGAACCTATGCGAACCCTGCTACTCCAAGTGGATATCCAACAAATATTCGCTGCCGGCTCACGGTTCCAAAGGATGATCTCAATCCAACTCTCAACACTGGCGCCAAGTATGTGGTTGAAGGAATGTATATCCAGCCCCAAGATGCAGCATCACTAAACTCCGCCAATAACGCGTCATATAGAACAATCACTGTTGGCTCAACTTATTCCACTTCGACTGGTTACCCCCTGACTCTAACTGGACCTACAGTCCAGACTGTTCCGGCGATCTACTACTGGCAGAATCAACACGCAGATGTTGCGACTCGCGATTATGACGTCGCCGGCGACGGACGATTCATTGTTGCAAGCCGTGCCTTCTTAAACTCCAACGGCACATACCACTATGCATACGCAGTTATGAACTTCAACAGCGACCGCAACGGAAGCTATTTCTCGGTGCCAGTTGATCCGAGCGTGACAGTCTCGAACATCACTTATTCTGCCCCATTCAACCATTCGGGCGACAGTGCTTCGAATGCAGTATGGACATCTACAAACTCGGGTGGCGAACTCAAATGGTCATGCCCAACAGCGGCAAGTGAATCAGTCGCCCATTCAATCCGCTGGTCAACGATGCACACCTTCGAATTTGATGCAAACACTCCGCCAACAGGTGCTTCCTCAGTTCTTACGCTTGGCATCTATAAGCCCGCAACCAGTACAAGTCCAGCAACATCTGTACCGGTGCTTGGATTCAAGCCCACGCCATATACCCCTCCTTGTGCACCTGCTGACCTCAACTGTGATGGTTCTATCAATGGTGTTGACTTGGCTTCGCTTCTCGCCTGCTGGGGTACAACTTGCGGAGATACCAACGGTGACGGATTCACGGATGGTCCCGACCTCGCGGTGCTTCTTGCTGCATGGACGGGTTAAGTTTCATCTGATTTCAACTGTTTTTTCAAACCGCTCGGCCTGTGCCGAGCGGTTTTCTTTCAATTTCTTTGATGTTTTCTAGCACTCGCCAAATCTCGGTCTATTATTCAGTTATGAACACCCCACACTTCGGACGCTTTGCGTGCGCCCTGTCTATGTCCTTGGTCGCAATCATCGCCTTGGGCGCTCTGCACGCTGGGGCCGAAGTTTCAAAGAAAACAACAAAGCCTGGCGCAATCGATGTGACCATTGCGGAACTCTCACAGTTCCAACTCTTCACGCCAGCTCTTCCAACTGATCTACCTGCGCACATTGAATTCTCTGTGCCGATCAATGGTGGTGCATCAACAATTATTCTTGACAAGACATCTATTCGTGGCGATCGCTTCAAGGTCTTGGTCGATACAGGAAATGGCGTGCTGACCGAAGTTGCGTCGCCTGCAATTCGAACTTACAAAGGAACTCTCGCTGGTCGCCCAGGAACTTCTGTCGTCGGCTCTCTCTTGCCAACTGGATTCAGTGGAACCATTCAGCTCGAAGACCAAACGACATGGGCCGTTCAGCCACTCAGCGATTTCCGTCCCGAACTTTCTCGAAATGGACAGCATGTTTCTTTCGCTGCGGAAGATGCAATTCCAGATGGTCGTGGATGTGCGCTTGGCCAACCTGGCTTCCCACTCGAAAAATATCGCTCACCGCTCTCGCAAGCGATTGCTGCGGGCAACGCAGGAAATGAAGGTGGCATTGCAGGGACAACCCCTTCCCAAGTAGAGATAGCCTGCGAAACAGACAACGAGTTTTATGTCAAGAATGGTTCGAGTGTTGCAAACACTGTCAACGACATCGAGTTGATCGTCAGCAATGTCAATGTCATCTACGATCGCGACGCCAACATCTTCTTCGAACTTGGAACAGTCGTGATTCGCGCTGATGTGAATGATCCTTATGTATCAACGACCATCGACGGACGCTTAAATGAATTCGGGACGAAGTGGGCTAGCGCTCCTGAATCTGGAATTTATCGCGATATCTCTCATATGTTTTCGGGCTATAACTTCTCTGGTGGAACCATCGGACTTGCATATCTCGGCGTGGTATGCAATGGAATAAATAACGCGCAGTATGGGGTTGTTGAAAGTAGGTACACAACATCACTGACTTTTCGCATTTCTCTTTCTGTTCACGAACTCGGACACAATTGGGATGCGACACATTGTGATGCTCAAGGGACAGCCGCATGTCACATCATGTGCTCTTCAAACGGAGGCTGTGGTGGTATCTCTGGATCGAATCTGAAACTTGACCCATCTTCGGTTTCGGAAATCACCGCGCATGCGAACTCTGTCGGGTGCGACTTTGTGCGTCCAATTCCCGTGACTCCACCATTCACTGAGACATTTGCGACAACAACTCTTGCTACGGCTCGATGGACTTACAACGACGGGGGCAGTGTGAACCCAAACGCTGTGAATGAACCGAGTGCGGTCAATTCGCTCAATCTCAATTCCACTGGCGCAGGTCTTTATGACGACGACGAAGTCAGAACGAATTTCATTCTGCTTGGAGGAACTTCCACCGCGACTGCGGTCTATAAGGTTCAGAGAAGCGGTGTTGAATCTGGCGAAACTCTCATTGTTGAATATCTCAACAATGTGCTCGATTGGACTTTGCTCGATACGCTGATTTCCGACGGGACAAACCAAACGGTATTCACCACCTATACCAAATCACTCCCGACTAGCGCTCGTCACAACCAGTTCCGACTGCGCTTTCGCACCGATGGAAATGACACTGGCGACAATTGGTTCATCGATGATGTGAGCGTCTTTGTGGTTGTTGCACCACCGCCTCCTGCCAATGACGAATGCTTGGGAGCCATCACGATTGGTCTTGGGACAACCGCATTCAACAGCACAGATGCGACGAACACAGAAATTACAATCCCTGCTTCCTGCACCGCCAATAGCGACGGAATCATTGCGAAAGATGTCTGGTTCAAATATGTCGCATCATGCACTGGGTTGACGACTATTTCGACCTGTGGACTTGCCGCTTTCGACACTCGGATTGTCGCCTATGTTTCCAACACGAATTGCCCATCAACTTCATCGGCGGTCGCTGGATGCAATGACAATGGAACAGGATGCGCCAACGGAAATTCTTCTGCAACCTTCAACGCTGTGATTGGGAATTCATATTTCATCCGAGTCGGCGGTGCGTCCGCAGGAGGATCTGGATCGATACTCCTTTCGTGCGTTGTCAATTGTCCAGCCGATGTCAATAATGATCAATATGTTGATGCCGCAGATCTCACAGATGTTCTCGCGAACTGGGGCGGGGCGGGAACTGGCGATATCAATAACAGTGGATCTGTTGATGGGGTCGATTTGTCAATTCTCCTCGCTGGTTGGGGACTCTGCCCCTGAGGCAAACTGAACAACCTGAACATCCGCTTGTTCAAAATCCAATTCAGCCGGCTAGTCGGCTGGATCCTGTTGCTCTTCTTGCCCTCGGACTGACTGTTTTGGCTTGTTGCCCAGCATCTGCAGTCTTCGGTGTTATCGCAGGACTGCTTTCCTATGGCCGCATTCGAGTGTCAAATGGAAAATTAGTCGGAAGTCGGCTGGCTATGACCTGTGCGATCGCCAGTTTTGTGATCGGCATTCTGTCATGGGGAATCGGAGATCGCTTCCAATCCGCTGGCCGTGCAGCAATGAATTCGGAAGTTCGACTTGCCATGGACCAATTTCTAACTGGAACAGTTGACCCAAATGTTTGGTGGACAGGGGTCGATCCAAAGGCGCTTCTTGCCTTCCAACAAACAGTGCGCGAAAGATTTGGACCACTGAAGACTGGCAGCGTGACGCAGACCGAAATTACGTTGTCGATGAAGTCCACCGCGCAATTCCGGATGGTGCTCGAATCCCCAACCATTCAAACCGTCGCTTCAATGACGACCGATGTAGTCACGGACTCCGCGACATTTCTTCCAACCATCCGGATTCGTTCGATCGAGATCACCATACCCCTTGAACAGGATCCGAAGCAAACCGAGCAGCCGATGAAATTCCCTCCAAAGGATGATTCGGCGATGCCTGATACTCTGCCGAAGTAATGACATTTGCCAATCCCTCACTATCCGAAGAATTCACCCAGCCTCGCACTGTGAGTCGACTTGCGATCACCTCTTTGATTCTCTCGCTGATCTTTTGTTGTCCAGTGACAACGATCGCTGGAATCGTGACTGGTGCAATTGCAGTTGTCTTCACCACAACCAATCGCACATTGTCAGGGCGCTGGATTGCGATATTGGCGATCATCATCAGTATGGCAGGAACCGCGATGCAGATTGGCGTGGCGTATCAGGGATACAACACCGTCTTGATGCCAATCTTCACTGGACCTCAGACGGCGCTAAAAGATGGTGATAGTGGCGATGTCTCTGCATTCCAATCGCACTTTGCGCTTTCAGCAGCAGATGGAAACACGCAAGAAGATGCCAAATCTTTTCTCGATGAAGTGAAGGATCGATATGGAGCGTTTACTGGTGCGTCACTAGATCAGAGTTCTGCTCCCAACAAGATGCCTTCAGCCATGCAAGCCTTTGTTGCGGAGTATCAATTGGATTTTGCCAATGGCAGAGTGGGCGCAACTTGTGCGATTGAAATTGCCGATCCAAAGGGCGCCCTCTCCATGAAATTGAAGAGTTTGCTGATTCATGACGCCAAACTTGGCGATCTTTCTTTTCCAGATTCTGAAACGCCTTCAACGAACCCAAAGCCATAAAAGGATTTTTTCATGCCGACCGACGAAATCAGAATCTCCGTTCGCGACCTTGTAAAAAAATTTGGCGCTCAAACCGTTTTGACTGGCGTGAACTTGGACATCAAAGCTGGCGAAACTGTTGTCATTATGGGTGGTTCTGGATGTGGAAAGACCACATTGTTGCGCTTGTTGATCGGATCGCATCAGCCGACAAGCGGAACAATTTCGCTTCTCGGTCAAGACATCGCATCGCTCGACAGCGATGGATTCGATGCGCTCAAGAAACAATTCGGAATTCTTTTTCAGTCTGGCGCGCTCTTTCAATCTATGACTGTGGGAGACAATGTCGCCCTGCCTCTGCAGGAAAACACCGATCTTGCGCCTGAAACAATCGAGATGATTGTCAAGATGAAACTGGAACTTGTCGGGCTGCGTCAACATGCCAATAAACTTCCTTCGCAAATTTCTGGCGGAATGATGAAGCGTGCTGGACTTGCTCGTGCAATGGCGATGGATCCGAAAATTCTTTTTTATGACGAACCAAGCGCAGGGCTCGATCCCGTCACAAGCGCCGAAATCGACCAGCTCATTCTGGAGTTGACGCGCAACTTTGGTGTGACGAGCGTTGTGGTGACCCACGAAATGGATTCTGCGTTCACGATCGCAGACCGCATGGTTATGCTTGATGGCGGACGCGTATTGATGATCGACACGCGCGAAGAGTTTGACCGCATTCGAAAGTTGCCAGAGAGCGAGGCGAAAAATCTGTCTGAAGACCAGCAGATTGTCTATCAATTCTTGCGTGGGGCGGCAGATGGTCCGATCACCCGCCGCAGAAGCGCGGATGATTACCGAGAAGATCTGCTTGGAATCGACGCGCAGGGCAACGATATTGTCAGTGGAACTCACTCTGCTCGACGGTAACGATTTGTGAATTCCCCCGTCTTCCAACATCACCCCGACGAATGGTTCGCAGGACGGCGCGTGACCGTGATGGGGCTTGGACAATTTGGTGGAGGACTTGGCGTAGTGCGATGGTTGCATTCGCTTGGCGCTCGAGTGCTGATTGCGGATCTTTCGAGTGAAGAAAAACTACGCAGTTCGCTTGCGCCGCTTGCTGCAGCGATTGCGGATGGAAGCATCACTCTTCGACTCGGCGCGCACGAACTTGTCGATTTTCAAAAGACAGATCTCGTCGTTGCCAATGCCGCTGTTCCTCGCCCATGGGAAAATCGTTTTCTCAACGCTGCGCGTGAAGCTGGAGTTCCTGTCACTGCGGAAATTTGCTTGTCTGTTCAACGGCTTGGCACAAATCGAGTGGTTGCTATCACCGGCAGCGCGGGAAAATCAACAACGACTGCGATGAGCGTTTGTGCGCTCAAAGCATCGGGGCGAGATGTTCGATTCGGTGGAAACATCGGAGGATCACTCTTGAATCCTCTGGAAACGCAGGCAATCTCAGATCGCGGATGGACTGTGCTGGAACTTTCAAGCGCTCAACTTTGGTGGCTTTCCAAAGCGAGTGGATCCGCCGGATGGTCGCCGAAGATTGCCGCCCTGACGAATATCGCTCCAAATCATGTTGATTGGCACGGAAGCGTTGCGCATTACATTGAATCAAAATCGCAGATTCGCCGAGAACAAACAAGTGAAGATATTTTCATTTCGTCCTTTGGTTGTGAAGGCAATGCAGAAGCGATTCGATGCGCATCAGAATCTTCCGCAGGCACTTGGTGGAATGATGGATGGGATGCTGATGCGCCAAGTGCGAATTCGATTTCGCTTTCCATTCCTGGAGAGCATCAGCGAAGAAATGCTCGCATTGCATTGGCAATCACCCTTGCCTGCGCGAAGATGGATGGCGAACCTGCGCGCATCGACTTGGCGCGCGCGGCGCTGAGCACATTCCCAGGTCTCGAACATCGTCTGCAATCTGTCGGCACAATCGAAGGCGTGCGCTGCTTCAACGACTCGAAAGCCACGACGCCGGAGGCAACTCAATTGGCCATCGCATCATTTGAAGACATCTCGCGGATTCATCTGATTGTGGGCGGCTATGACAAGAAAATTGATCTCTCGTCCATCCGAGATCTCGCGCCACGATTGGCGGGGCTGTATGCGATCGGTGCGACAGAAGAAATGTTGGCCCCCGCCCCGCCGGCGTTGCGATGTGGAACGCTTGCAAACGCGATCGAAACCGCATTCTCTCGTGCGAAGAGTGGCGACATCTTGTTGCTCTCCCCATCGTGCGCGAGCTATGGGCAATACACAAATTTCGAGGAACGCGGCAAACAATTTGTCGAACTTGTCTTGGCTCGCCAAACACTCAACCACTGCTAGACTGCCAAACCATACAACCTTATCAAGGCAACTATGAAAATTCGTACCCCAATTTCCAACTGTTTCGCAGCACTGACAATGACTACGGCACTGCTTGCGGGTTGCTATACAACTGACGGCGGCATCTTGCCCACCACAGGCCGTGGCTATGTATTCATCTCGACGCCAACTCGACCAGTGACGGTGACAATCGTCGATACGCGCACTCAAGAAAAGTTTTTCAAGATGGATATTCCAGCTGGAAAACAGTTGACCTTCAAGTTCATCGAAGGTTCTGGCAGCGGCTCACGAGCTGAACCAACCAAGATGCTTTGGGAGATGTGGGAAGCAAAGACTGAATTTGGTTCTCTTGACAATCAACTCATTTGCCCGCCAGCATCTTGTCGGCGAATCGATGTGACATATCGCCCAGCTCCCGAAGATATGCCCGAAGATCCGACTCTGATGATTCCGCCAGACTTCCAAGATCAGAATACTGGATCAAATTCTCCAAATGG
>SXSS01000114.1 GCA_005792145.1 Planctomycetia bacterium
ATGACCAATGACTTTTCCCGCCGATCAATTCTTCAAATGCTCGCAGTTGGTGCCGTGGGTTCTCTTGGGGCCAATATGAGAGAATTTGCTATGCAGAGTCAACCCATTGCCGTCCCTTCTGCTCCAGCGAAAAATGCAATTTCCAATCGGATCAGCGTTGCACAATGGTCATTTCACCGAATGTTGAAAAGTGGCGAGTTGTCACCTTTGGACTTTGCATCCTTCGCGCATAAAAACTGCGGCGTGATGGGGGTGGAGTATGTCAATACTTTTTACAAAAGTTTGCCCATAGGTGGTTCGTGGGTTGCAGAATTGAAAAAGCGCGCCGACGACATCGGCGTGACGAGCGTGTTGATTATGTGTGACGGCGAGGGTGATATCGGCGATCTAGATGTCGCTTCGCGGCGCAAGGCCGTCACGGCGCATCAGCGGTGGCTTGATGCCGCCGCAACTTTGGGATGCCATTCGATTCGCGTCAACGCGCGCAGTGTGGGAAGTATGACCGAACAAGCCGAGCGTTGCGCCGATGGATTGCGCCAACTTTGCGCGCTTGCAGCACCGATGAAATTGAATGTCATCGTTGAAAATCATGGTGGACTCTCGTGTGATGGCGAGTGGGTCGCATCGGTCATCCGTGCGACGGCCGCGCCGAATTGTGGAACGCTGCCTGACTTTGGCAATTTCACTTGCGCCGATGGAACGAAGGCCGATCGATACGCCGGCGTGAAGGCGATGATGCCATTCGCCAAATCGGTCAGCGCAAAGAGTCATAATTTCAACGCATTGGGCGAAGAAACCAGCACGGATTTCGCACGAATGATGGGAATTGTTCGAGATGCGGGATATCGAGGCTGGGTCGGAGTGGAGTTTGAAGGCGAGAATGTCAGCGAAGTGGTGGGGACGAATGCGACGCGCGATTTGCTATTGAAGCAGGGGTGCGTCCTTTAATCCGCATCGATTTGCTTCTTGCATATATCGTTCTTGCCAATGCCTTCATCATCAAACTCAAACGCACATTACGCTTCGCCCACGGGGCAGCAACGCACAACTGCAATCTTGGTCACTGGCGCCGGTGGAGAAATGGGTCACGGTTTATTGTCGGCTCTCAATGCCGCTCGCACGAGCAAATCTTCGTTGGGAGAAGATGCACATCCCGCGATCATCGCAGTTGACATTCGAGAACTTGCACCAGAGATTCGTGAACAGTGCGACCATACATATGTTGGTGATGTCTGCGATCACGCGCTGCTTGAGCGTCTCTTGGCGATGTACGAGATATCAGAGATCTATCACTTGGCCGCGCTTCTTTCCACCCGAAGCGAATTCGCACCAGAGACCGCGCATCAAGTGAATGTTGGCGGAACTCTCAACTTGTTGCATCTCGCGGCAGAACAGGCACGATCGCACGGACGAACTGTGCGTTTCTTTTTTCCAAGTTCGATTGCGGTCTATGGCCTTCCCGATCTTGCGACAAAGCACGCAGCTGGAGCGATCAGCGAAGGAAAATTCTGCGATCCTCACACGATGTATGGATGCAATAAGTTGACTGGAGAACATTTGGGTCGGTACTACGACCATCACTACCGCAAGCTTGCCAAGGATCGATTTGAAAATCCTGTGGACTTTCGTTCGATTCGATTTCCAGGGATTATTTCGGCAGAGACAATGCCTTCGGGTGGAACAAGCGATTATGGTCCCGAGATGATCCACGCCGCGGCTGCGGGGCGGGAGTATCACTGCTTTGTTCGACCTGATTCGCGCATTCCTTTTATGACTATGCCAGAAGCGATCGAAGCAACAGTGCGTTTGATGCGCGCGCCAAAGAAAAATCTCAAGCGCTCGGTGTACAACGTCGCCAGTTTTTCGCCAAGTGCGGAAGACTTTGCAAAACTGGTGCGAAAAGCTTTTCCCAAAGCCGCCATCACCTTCGAGCCCGATTTGGGGCGGCAATCGATCATCGATTCGTGGCCGGAAACTTGTGATGATTCAGCGGCTCGACGCGATTGGGGTTGGAATGCGTCGCATTCGCTCGAGAGTGCATTCAGCCAATATCTCTTGCCAAGGATCGCAGGACGATATGCGAAGACTTCTACGCACTAAACAGGCGTGGCGGAGAGTCGTGAGAGATATGCTTATGAGATGACCACGATGGCACACACAACTTTCCCATCCCGCACAAATGAAATTCTAGATTCTCTGCGCAAGAGCGGGCAACTGAAGCATCTGCAGACAATCGAAGGTCCGATGGATGCCACCGTGCGCATTCGAGGGCGTGGTGAAGTTGTGTGTCTTTGCTCGAATAACTATCTTGGTTTGGCGAATCATCCAGAAGTGGTCGATGCAGCAATCGAAGGCATTCGTAAATATGGCGCGGGCACTGCGAGCGTGCGTTTCATCTGCGGAACATTCGATTGCCACGAAAGACTGGAAGATCGCATCGCGCGTTTTTATGGCGTCGAAGCCGCGTACACATTCACGAGTTGCTGGAATGCAAACGAGGCGATCTTCCCAACGCTTTGCGAACCCGGCGACATCATCATTTCCGACGAGTTGAATCACGCATCGATCATCGACGGGATTCGTTTGGCGGTCTCGATCAAGAAGGGTTTGCTTCGCGGGGTCTATCGGCATAATGATCCAGTATCACTGCGCGAAAAATTGACCGAGGCGCGCGCGAACGCCGCGATGACTGGAACAATGTGGGTTGTGACCGACGGTGTTTTTTCGATGGAAGGCGATATCGCAGACCTGCCGGCAATTCGCAAAATTTGCGACGAATTTGGCGCGCTCTTGGTCGTGGATGATTCCCATGGAACAGGCGTGATGGGAGAGACTGGTCGCGGAACGCACGAACATTGGGGGATGTCTGCGACGGATATTGACTATTTCACAGGCACTCTTGGCAAAGCACTCGGCGGTGCGGCGGGTGGATATATCGCGGGATCGCGTGCTGCGATTGACTTGTTGATCCAGCGCGGTCGTCCAACGCTGTTTTCCAATGCACTGCCGTGCAGCGTCGCATGCAGTGCGGACAAAGCGATCGAAGTCTTGATGCGCGAGCCGCAGCGCGTGAAGAAATTGCGTGCGAATGTCGAATATGCGCGAGAAGGAATCTTGCGAACAGGATTTTCCGTGCTGACAAGTCCCACCGCAATTTGTCCCATCATCGTGCACGACACAGCAAAGGCGATTGCAATGAGTCGTCAACTGCTTGACTTGGGTGTTTTCGTGATTGGATTTGGATATCCCGTCGTTCCCGAAGGCCATGCTCGGCTTCGCGTTCAGATTTCCGCTGCGCACGAAACGCATCATCTTGATGCACTTCACGCGGCGCTGAAAAAACTGAAGGGTTGATAGCGGCCTAGTCCAGTCTTCGCCGAAAACACTTTTGCGCTGTGAATCGCGCAATCCGTCGAGAAACTTGACTGATGATGACCGCAATCACGATGAACCAGAGTCCTTCGTGGACTTCGGTCTTGATGAATCGGTCGCCTTCAAGCAAGAAGAGAACAAGCGACAGAGAAAAAACATCAAGCATCGACCACTCATACAGCGTGTCGACAAATCGTCGGTGTGCGATATGCCCATCTGCTTTCGCATGAGAAAGCCAGAACCACCACTCAAACAGGATCGTGGCCACTGGCACGATCAAGAGACCAGTCCACGCGAGAAGTGCAAGTGCGAGATGATGGTTCGTCCAGAGTGCGATGCAAAGTTCAAAGATGCCGAAGGAATTCGATTTCAAGAGGAACTGATCGATCTCCAAGAATGGCAGGCTGAGCGCAAAGTAGAGCGAAGCCATCGAGATCACGAGAGCGATGGGGACAATAGAACTTTCCCATCCAATCTTTTTTGCGATACGAAATGGAGCCGCAGATGTCGCGGCAGGTGATGGATTCATCTTGCGGTCGCAGTGGATCATCATCATCGAAAGAATCATCGACAGGGCGACCGCGCAGAGGAAGCAGTAAATACCGATCTGCGTATCGGCGCCGACCGCCCATTGATCCGATGCAATTGCAACGACCAAGATCACGCAAAAGGGATCCATCATCGACCACTTTCCAAGCATTCCCAAGATCCGAATCAAACTTGTGCGAAAACGACCTTGGGGTAGAACAATCCACGCCATTGTCAGTCCCGCTAGTTTCAGGAACGGAAAGACAACCGAGAATGAGAGGATCAAGATTGCAATGACATACAGACCCCCAGTCCACATCAAGTGGATCGATGTGAGCAATCCATAAATTGTCGTTCCCTCGATGAACATCGACATTTCGATGAATGGAACGCAGAGTGCCGTAATTTGCAGCGAGAGCGCCGCAACAAGCATCACAGGGATAAGCCAGCCACGTCGACCAAAGGAAGCCATGAGAGTTTGTTTCGAATTTGCCAAGTTGGCAACAGGATAGTCATCTGTTTTGCCAACAGCACACTTCGGTATTCTTACCTACTTGATCGTTCGAAGAATCACAGAACCAATCATCGCTCAGTGCGCGTATTTCGTAGGCTGTCCACGGACACGAAAGGCGATCTTGGTCGACCCTGTCCGCGATTCGGCGAGATACATCACAATCGCCGATGAAATCGGTATCACAATCTCCGCGATTCTGGAGACGCATGATCCATCCGATTATATTTCTGGTGTCTGCGAGATGCTGTCAGCACATGCGACTCACGCTTATATTTCGGGCGAGACAGATCCGCCACATTGGTATGCAAGGGATTCCAGTCTCTGGCAGCGCAGAGTGACATTCCTCAAGGATGGATCGACATTTACAATTGGCGATTTGCAGGCGCGCGCAATCTTGACGCCAGGGCATGCAGCAGGCGCGTTGAGTATTTCGATCGAGCATCAGGCGAGTGGTTTGCACATTCTGCTGACCGGGGATGCGTTGTTGCCCGGTGGCGCAGGGCGAACAACAGCAGAAGATGCGTGTGAACTTCGAGAGTCACTCCAGAGATTTGCAACTTTTCCAGATCACACGATTATCTTGGCGGGACATCTCAGCGGAAGCGCGTGTGGGCGTGCGATCAATTTGCCAGGAGAAACAACGCTTGGGATTGAGCGAAGATTCAATCCAGTTCTGCGTGCAATCGAGAGCGCTGATGGATTCGCCGCTGCGACATGCGACAATCAACCCGAGCGACCCGCTTATTTTTCACGGATGGAGCAGTTGCATCACGGCGAGAAACCAGCGCTGATGAAGGAATTGCCCGCAACAACTCCAGAACTAGATCATGACACATTTCTGCAATATGTTTCATTTCCCAGAACGGTTGTCATTGATACACGGCCGTGGCATGAATTTACTTACGATGGTGTGGTAGGCGCGCTGCATGTGCCATTTGACAGATTCTTCGCGCCACTGATCGGCAGTGGGGTTGCAAATGATGAGCGAGTTGTATGCATCTGCGAACGCAGCAAAATTCTGGATATTGTGCGAACACTGCGTTTGGTGGGAATCGATCGAATCGATGGTTGGATTTCGAGCTCTTCGTATGCGAGCATCGACCGAGAGTTGATTCCGCTGAGTGAGGTGGACGATATTTCCCAGCACGCGGCGCACGAGATGTATGTGCGTGGCGAGTGTTTGATGTTGGATGTCCGCACGACCGCCGAATGGTTGCGCGGCCGAATCGCTGGCGCGAAATTGACCACGCTGACTCAAATCGCAGAACACATCGAACTGATTCCGCGCGATAGATTTGTTATTGCATATTGCGCGGCTGGTGGTCGCAGTTCGCGTGCTTGTGCATATCTGAATCGACACGGAATTGAATGTGCGACGCTGAAGGGTGGATATTGGCCTTGGTTTGGCAGAGACTTTCCCGTTGAGGGAGCGGATCGACCGATTTCAATCGCGACGGACACAGCCACGGACACAGCCACGGACACAGCCAAGAAAATGCATAAGTGATCAGCCGTGAAAAGTCCTCTCGGGGCTCAAACAGTCCTCGGCGACCGACACGATCCGATTTGCGAAAATTTTATTGCAAGCGCCGTCGGCCGCCTGCGGAACTCGCCCGAGAGAACTTTCCAACGGCTGGGCACGCAAGCGCAATCGCGACGGACACAGCCACGGAATGGTGGGATGCTCGCAATCGAGCCAGAGAAATCGAGCCAGAGAAATCTAGCCCGTGACTGAAAGCGTCGGCTGAATCAAACCGCCTGCGACAGTGATGATTGAGATTCGACTCGCCACGCGTTGGCAAACTCCATCCAATTCGCCTGCAAGCGTGGGATTTCCACGCCAATTTTCCAGCGGCGTTCCTTCGTCGCTGTTGCGCCGTAAATCCATATGAATTGGAATCGCACCGAGATATGGCAAGTCCATAGTGCGGGCCATTATTTCTGCGCCGCCTCTGCCGAAGATGTCATATGTCTTGCCATCATCACCGATGAAATAGGACATATTTTCAACCACGCCCAGCACAGGAACATCAAGCTGTTGAAACATTCGCACCGCACGACGCGCGTCATCTTGAGCGACGCGCTGTGGAGTGCACACAACCACCGCGCCAGTCAACGGCAAGAGTTGCGCGAGAGTCAACGGCACATCGCCCGTTCCTGGTGGGAGATCGACGATGAGATAATCCAGCGCGCCCCATTCCGTTTGAATCGCAAGTTGTTTGAATGCGCCGTGCGCCATCGGTCCGCGCCAGATGAGCGCTTTTTCAGGATCAACAAGTTTGCCGATGGTGATCGCGCGAATGCCATGCACTTCAAATGGAATCAGCATCTCGTTTCGTATCGCGCCAGGAAGTTCCTGAAGTCCAAGCATCGTCGGCGCACTCGGTCCGTAGATGTCGCCATCAAGAAGTCCAACTTTCGCCCCCATACGGGCGAGGCCCACTGCGAGATTGACACTGACTGTGCTTTTTCCAACGCCACCTTTTCCCGCACCAACTGCGATGACATGCTTCACATTCGGCAAAGGATTGCTTGGTGATTTATTCGCTGCGGCACGAACCTTTGCGGTGTATTCGACTGTCACATTTGCAGAGGGTGCGCCAACAGCAGAAGCGCGGGCTTGAATCGCAGCTTCAACATCCTTTCGAATGACTTCTTTCATTGGACATGCAGGAGTGGTCAACTCGATGCCGACCACGATGTTGGAACCATCAATGCGAACATCCTTGACCATATTGAGAGTTACAAGGTCTTTTCCCAAGTCGGGATCTTTGACAGTACGCAGAGCGGCGTGGATATCGGCGGAGGAAAGCGGCATAGAACAAAATAGTACGGTATTGTTGTCCCCATTTCCCTCTTCGACGACAATTGCCTACGAAAGGAATTCTTATGACACGCACTTCACTCTTCAGCTCTATGTTTGTTCTCGCAACCGCGGTTTCGATGGCGGGAATCCAACCGACCGCTTTCTGCATCGGGGATGATGATCCAATGACCGCACCCGATGGTGCGCCGACAGCGCCACCCGCGACGCCGAAGGAAAAGCGCCCGCCACGAGGCGATGGTGGCAATGGCGGCACTTTGGCGGGACCAAAGGTTCCAGATGATGCTGGCAAAGGCGATTCATCTTTCGGAACTAAAGAAGGCAAGAATGGCAAGGCTGGTCAACGACAACAAATGCAAGGCGGAATGATGGACGCGAGATTGTTTATGGAATCAATGAAGTCTGTTGAACCTATGTTGAGCGATGATCAACGAACAAAAGTCGATGCGATTCGCGAAACATTCATGAAAGAAATGAATACCTGGCGCGAGGCTAATGGCGAGAAGTTGAAAGCGATGGAAGAAAAAATGGGCGGAATGCGTGGAGGTAAAGGTGGAGGCAAGGGTGGCAAGCCCGGCGCGGGCGGACCTGGCGCGGGCGGACCTGGCGCGGGCGGAAAGCCGGATAAAGCAGCGATGGAAGAAATGCAGAAATTGCGCTCGACTATGCCCAGCTTCGAAAGTGCTCGCGATCAGATTATGGCAGTGCTAACCCCCGATCAGCAGGCAGAGGTCAAGTCAAATATGGCTTCTGCTCGCAAGGAAATGGAAAAGCGTGGTGGAGCAGGTGGGGGCAAGGGCGGACCTGGTGGTGGCGGGCAAGGGGGTAAAGCTCCTCCATCTGCAGATCCGCCGAAGGGTGATTACAAGTTTCCGGATTGATTTCGGCTTGAAAGAAAAACCACAAAAAAAAATCTCAGAGAAAATAAAAAAGCGCGTTTTTTTAGAGCGCGCTTTTTTATGTCGATTTATCCGCCGCCAGATACAACGATGTCGTTGTATGTCGTAACGACGTCGGGTTTTCTTGCATCTGGTCCAGCAAAATTTAGTGCTGGAGCTATTGGCGTTGGTCCATCACCTGTCCTGGCGAAAAAAATACCGTCACTCCCAGCAGAAAACAAGAAATATTTTCCTCGTGGGGTTCCAGCTCTGGCATCTGCAAGGGCTGCGAATGATCCCATCGCAGGATGTCGAATGAGCTGGGCGAGATATTCCCATCTGTTTGCTTGTGTTGCAGGAGGGGAAAAGACGCAGTTGGCGTTTTGGTCAATCGTAAGATCTCCCAAACCATTTGAGTTGAAATATGGAAGAAGTGGTTCGATAAAAAACTGGGGATTATCAGTAATGGCTCCCGTCAGAAGTCCGGTTGGCCGCGATGATCGGATGTATCCAATCGGTTGCCCCCAAGCATCAAGAAGATCTGGAAGTTGCAATGTTTGTCCCACTTGTCCAGCTGTGATTTTCAGTTGAGCATCTTTGGGTGTGAAGAATGATTCGTATTGCTTGCCTTCGATGCGCGGTCCTTTGCCGATGTTGTTGGGGTTGATCCTGACCCTCACTTGGCCAGTTCCGTTCGGTCCAAGCGTTCCAAAAGTGAATTCTTGCCAATCGCCTGGCGGCTGAACGTTGGCATATATTGGATCATCGTTTCGAATCGCACCACCCATCAGATGAAGCAATGCATTTTCGGTTCCACTGATTGGTGGATTGACAGTCGCGGCAAGCATGGCCTCTGGCACAATCCCAGGGTAATAGCCAAATTGCGTATAGAAAACATCGCACGCTTTTGCGAACTCGTTCATCGTCGCAGTTGTGGAGGTTGCCTTTGCTTTCGTGGAAACCTTGCCAAGCGCAGGTAAAAGAATTCCGATGAGAACCATAATGATGCCGATGGCAACAAGGAGTTCGACAAGCGTGAAGCCACAGCGGTGGGATTGTGATTGGATTTGGTTCAATGGATTATTCTTCATGGTTGTTCTTTGCAGATTTGCTGGACAATTTGAGTGAAATGAACCACTGCCGAAAAAGCAGGATATCGGCTTATAGATCATACGCAGAGGGCAATCCTTCAGTTCCGAGCGAGATCTGCCGAAGTCCCTCATAGACTCCGCACGCCACGGCCGTGGCAAGATTCAAACTTCGCGCTCTCTGTGCGGCGATCATCGGAAATGTGATGCGGTGATCGATACCGAATGTTGCAGAGACCCATTCGTGGATTTCAGGCGAAATTCCCCCTTGTTCTTGACCAAAAAGAAGGTGATCCCCGCGGCGAAAGTCCGCCTTCCAATGCGGGCGCGTGGATTTCGTTGTAAAGAGCCAAAGACGCTTCGGTGTTTCTGACGAAAGATATGCCTCCCACGATGCGTGTTCGCGGCAGTCCACATATTCCCAGTAATCCAAACCAGCACGGCGACAAGCCTTTTCGTCCATATCGAAGGCAATTGGATGGATGATGTGAAGTCGGCAGTGGGTCGCCATTGCAGTGCGCCCAATATTGCCTGTGTTCTGGGGGATTTGGGGTTGCCAGAGCACGATGTTGAAAAGGGGATCGTCCATCGATGAAAGCGTCAGAATAGACGCAGGTGCGGCGAAAATCACATATAATACCTTCTTATGGAACTCGTACTGCTTTCAAATATTCTTTGGATCATTTTCCTTTCTGGTTGGTGCGTGTTTTATTTTGTCCAAGCCAAGGCTGATCGAAAGTCGGGCGGTCGCTATCCAGACTATGAAGAGCCACTCTGATCGCCGTGCTGATGGTCAACTTTGTGGGGAGGGGTATTCTTTCTATATCACGAGCCCGATTAGCTCAGTTGGATAGAGCACTGGTTTCCTAAACTGGAGGTCGCGCGTTCGAGCCGCGCATCGGGCGCTTTCACTTACAAAGCCGGCCATCCTGAGATGCGCCTAGCACCACGAAAATAGGTTTTTTGACAACAATAGAGAATCATCAAATTTTCTGTTTTTTTTTGACTTTCTGGCTTTTGGGTTTACATTATTAGTTGTTCGGTTTATTGGGGCGTCACCTTCACGAGTTCAAAATATGAAATCAGCAAACATTCTTCTTTCAATCGTTGCCGCTGTCGCAATTACTTTCGGTTTTTCAACTTCCAGTGTGCAGGGGCAGTGCGCTAGCGATATCACAGGCGATGGGCAGATCAACGGAGCGGACCTCGCCCAGTTGCTGGCGGACTGGGGTTCCTGCCCCGGCACGATCACATCCGTGACACCACTGCAAGGTTCGATCTTGGGTGGAACTCAAATCACGATCAATGGAACCAATCTTTCAGGAACAACTGCTGTGAAGGTTGGCGAAGTGAACTGCACGAGCCTGCAAGTTCTATCGTCG
>SXSS01000115.1 GCA_005792145.1 Planctomycetia bacterium
TCGGGCACGTTGATGCAGCGAATAGCAACAGCGCGAGGAATCCCTGCAAGTTCTCTGCAAAAGTTTATTGCGCCAACATTTGGCGATCTTGCGCCTCCAATCGAGTTACACGGTGCAGTCGAAGTTGGAGAACGACTCGCAACCGCCGTGCGCACGGGTCGAAAAATTGCAATTTTTGGCGACTACGATGCAGACGGAATGTGCGCGTCAGCAATTCTGTTGCATCTGATGCGCGCGGCACGACCAAGCGATCCCCCCATCGTCTATATCCCAGAGCGCGCGACTGAAGGTTATGGATTATCCGTCGCTGCAATTCAGCATCTCGCATCGATTGGCGTGCAGACGATCATCTCTGTTGATTGCGGCGTGACTGCGATTGAAGAGGCGCGTGAAGCGCGTCGATTGGGTTTGGAATTACTCATCACAGATCACCACACGATGCTTCCTGATGGCATCTTGCCTGATGTGGATGCAATCGCGCATCCCGCGCTCGGTGGCGGAACGACGGAACTCTGCGGCGCGGCAGTTGCTTGGAAAGTGGGATGGGCATTCTCGTGCGCGTGGTGCGGCAGCGATCGAGTGCCGACAATACTGCGTGAATTGCTGGTGGAAACGCTCGCACTTGCCGCATTCGGCACGGTCGCGGATGTGGTTCCTCTTCGCGGAGAAAATCGATTGATCGCGCGACTAGGAGCTGCGCGAATCGCCAATAGCGGGCTGCCCGGTTTGCTCGCGTTGGCGCGTGAGGCAGGCATCGGCGCAAATGATCGTGTTGATGCTGAGAGAATTTCTTTTGGTATCGCACCGATCGTCAATGCGTGTGGTCGCTTGGGTCGTCCACTTGATGCGGTGGCATTGCTTGGACTTCCATCGATTTCGCAGGAGGGCGCCGACAAGGCAACACTCCTTCGATCCGCAAAGCAGATGGCGTCCAACTTCAAGGAACTCAATAATCGCCGCAAGCAAGTTGAACGATTGATCGTCGATGCTGCATCTGCACGAATTGAAGAAGGTCTTGGTCGCGCTCGCGGTGCATGTGTGCTCGCCGCGCCAGATTGGCCGCGCGGAGTCGTCGGAATCGCATGTTCACGATTGGCTGAAATGTTCGCTGTTCCTGTTGTCTTGATGGAAAGCGAAGGTGAATTCGCGCATGGCTCCGCTCGAAGTGTTGAGGGATATTCCGTTCTAGACGGACTTCATTCTTGTGCTGCGTTGCTCGAGCGATTTGGTGGACATGCAGCAGCTGCAGGCGTCGCAGTTCGCATGGATCGCCTTGATGCATTTCGCGAGACGCTTTCTGCTCACGCCGCTGAAAATCGCAAGAATCACGAAGCGCCCTCGATTCGGCCAGATATCGAGTTTCTCCCGTCCGATTTGACCATCGAATCATTCGAGGCTCTTGATGGCCTCGGCCCATTCGGTCGAACATTTCCTGCACCAACAGTATTCATCCGTGGCGCGGTTGTTTCGGCAGAGCCGCGCCTCTTCGGAGAAAATTCAGATCACCTAAGCATCTTCGTACGTATGGATGGTTCCGATGCAAGAGATGTTCGCTGCACATGGTGGCGTCAAGCGGGGCAGCTCAACAGAGTAAAGCGCGGTTCTCGGTTGAACATAATGGCCATCCCTCAGGTTGATCGGTGGAGTGGATCTGCGCGTCTGGCTTTTACAGTGATTGATGCGAACGAATGCGCTCTCGTCTGATGGACCGCGTCAGAGTCGCAACACATCCGTTGTTTTATAGCGCGATCTTCGCGCCTACTGCGATACTGCGCGGAAGATTTGCGCACTGAGCAAGTTCGCCAGCATCAAGCGCCGTCAACGGTGAAAGTTCAATCGTTGCTGCGCATTCGCCGCCTTCCTCATCACGAGGCACTTTTATTCCACACGCTTCAAACCAACGAGCCGCACGCTCCGATTGCGCGCGTTGACTCGTCGCCGCGGAATCTTCCCCATCAGCATTCTTGATCGGCGCAAACTCTTCGTCGCGGCGAGTTTCATACACCATCGATCGACTTGCGATCGGCACTGCGTCAAAGATAAAAGCCTCCATCTTGATCGCATTGGGAGCTGATGGCTCGACCACAATTCCGCTATGCATATCGATGCTTGCAACCTTTTTCAACGCACGGTGCAGAGGAAGACCCTGGCCATTATCAGCGAGGCGTTCCAAAAAAGCCCTTGAAAATGCATGAATTGCTATAGAGCCAGCCGAGTGCATAAGCGCGCCATCGGGATGAGTCGCCTCTGCAAGGCGCACAGGCAAGTCGCTGTATTCCAGAACCACCGTTCGATTATCCCTTCGACAAAAGACACCAACTTTTTCGCTCGGGTCTCGCTTGGCAACAACTTTGCTTGAAACTTCACTTGAACTCTCGGGGTGCGCCGCATGCAGGCCAAGAAAGAGCGGATCAACTGCCTTCACCAGTGGATTGTCAACCTGAAAGTATGACAGTGTGTCCACTCCCTCGCGCCGCATTTCTGCGAGTGAACCACTTTCAGCAAGAGCGCGGATCGCACCACCGTGTCCATCGGGATTCAAAGCGATCGAATCAGGGGATGCAAGAAGAATTTTCCCATCAAGTGAAAGTGATGGCAGCGTTCCTTGCGCAAAGAATCGAACGCTGTTTTCACCAAGTTGAAACCAATCATGCTCTCGAAAGAAATCCTGTGTTGCTTGATGATTCAGCGGACTCGTCATCAGATACCACGGAATATTTCCTTTCCAACGACGTCGTGCAGCAAGAATTGATTCCGCGAAAACTTGAAAGAGCGGTTTCTGAAGCAGGGGCGTTGCAGGAAATGTTCCCTTTGGCCCATTCCATCCAAGTCGCGTTCCCTGACCGCCCGCGACGGTGAAACATGCAACACGACCAGATCGGACCATCTCCTCTCCAATTGCGCGGTACTTCAAGGCATCCAAAGATTGCGGGCGAACAACCGAAACTGGTTGAATGTCATTGGTCGAAGAGCTCGACTTCTCATGCGATGCAGTTGAATTCGCAATTTCTCGCTTGAGGATTTCGAGTGGCAATGTTTCGCACTGCGCCAACAAATTTTCGCGTCGAGCATCATCGAGTGAATCCCAAAATGCAAGAACATGGGACTGTCCAAATGTGTCAAGACGCTCTTTTGTCTTTCGATATCTTTCTTGAAGGGAAGGCATTGTTGTATCGCCGAAATTCTGTCAGTCCAATTCAGGTGGCGCAGGATCTGACCAACCCTCGGGACGATGTCGCACAATTTTTCCACTGAGAAGATAAATCGTTTGCTCACAGATATTCGTCGAATGATCGGCGATGCGCTCCATATTTCGAGTTGCTCCAGTCACTCTGAATGCAAAGCGAACACTGCTTGTTCCAAGCGCCACTTGTTCTTGCGCTTGAAGAATCAGTTCGTTGCGGAAACGATCGACCGTGTCGTCAAAGAGGAGAACCTGCCGCGCAAGTTCGGCGTTGGAAGTGGCAAGCGCACGATTGGAATCTCTCAGCATCCCAAGCACGCTATTCGCCATCACTCGGAATGTTGGTGGCATTGGGTCGGACAAATGTTGATGCCCAACGACTTGTTCTGCAATGTTGACTCCGCAATCAGCGATCCGTTCCAGTTCGTTGTTGACCTTGACCAATGTCAGAACTTGGCGGATCGCATGCTCGTTAGTCTGCCCCATCGCCAGCAACGGAATCGACGCCCGCTCGATTGCCACATCGACGCTGTCGATTTCGTCGTCGAGCGCAATAACCGTTCGCGCCTTTGTTTCGTCGTGATCGAAGTACGACTCGATCGCCAAAGTCACGAGCGTCAAGACGCGATCTCCCTGGGCATGCAAGATAGTTTGCAGTTCATTCAACTTCGACGAAAATGATGGCATACACCTAGCATATCCCCGTGCCAAAATTGAGCGTGAACATCGACCATGTCGCCACCATTCGCCAAGCAAGAAGAACTTGGGAGCCCGACCCAGTTCTCGCCGCACGAGAGGTTGAATTGGGCGGCGCTGACGGAATCACCGTGCACTTGCGTGAAGATCGGCGACATATTCAAGACGCAGACGTCGAACAGCTTCGCAAAGTGGTTTCAGTTCCGCTGAACTTCGAGATGGCAGCAACCGACGAGATGGTCGCCTTCGCTTTGCGAATTCGTCCACAGACGGCGATGTTTGTTCCCGAGGGGCGCAGTGAAATCACAACAGAAGGTGGACTTGATGTCGCCGCCCTCGGCGATTCGCTGCGTGCGATCGTTGCTCGATTGGCACAAGCTGGCATTGCATCAAGTGTCTTCATCGACGCAGATCCTCGTCAAGTCGAAGCCGCGGCAAAGATTGGCGTTGCAATTTGCGAAGTGCATACAGGGCCATATTCGCACGCTTTTCATTTGGAGGGATCGTTGGGGGCAAAGTCGCGCGCAGAACTAGATCGAGTGGCGCAAGTGGGGGCGCTGATTCAATCAGCAGGAATGCGCTTCAATGCTGGACATGCGCTGAATTATGAAAATGTCGCCGCACTTTCGAAGATCCCTGGACTGTACGAATTGCACATTGGACACTCGATCATCAGTCGCGCTGTTTTTGTGGGTATTCGCGGCGCAGTCGCTGAAATGCGTGCGCTCTGCAGTCGCTAACGATTCAGTCGTGGCGCGCTTTCTACAACGCAGAAATCAAACGGATCTTTTGTGCAGTCGATCTCGACCATAAAAAAACCACCTCTATGTTTCTGAGCGTTGGGCCACATGACTCGCCGGTCCGTTTCGGGCAGACCCATTCCGTTGCCAAGTCCTGCGACTTCTTCGACGGGGACCCATTGCAATTTGCCTTCGTCGAAATCCATTCTTGTGACATCCGCAGCAACGATTGGCTTGACCGATTCAAAGAGGAAGATCAGCCAGTGATGTTCATTCTGATATGCGCGTTCTGAAACGATGCCAAACAATCGGATGTCTTGATGATCTAATGTCAGACCCGCTTCTTCCCAAGTCTCTCGGCGAGCGCATTCGTGCGGCGATTCACCTCGATGGAATTCGACTTTGCCTCCAATGGGGGAATACATCCCAGGATTTGGCTTCTTCAGTCTGTGCAACATCAGAAGGCGATTCTGTTCGTCATAGAGATAGACCAAAACTGCAATCTTGTATGGCAGATTTGGCGCGTTTTCCAGAGGATTCGTTGCTTGTCCTGAAGCCCCAGCAGGAATCGTCACAAGGACGCTCCGGCATTCTGTGATTTGTGCGATTTTTCCAAACGCGCAGTTGTGGAATTTCCAGTTCCTCCAACTTCCAGCGCATCTTCAATCTGGGCATCTCGAAGAAGCGCGGCAACTGTTGATCGAACGGCTTCGCTTGCACGCACCAAAGGCAATCGCACCGAACCAGTGTCGCGCCCGAGCAATTCCATCGCACACTTCAGAGGAACTGGGTTGACATCCAATGAGAGCAGCCCGCGTGAGAGGCCAAAAAGTTTTTCGTGAGAGTTTCGCACTTCAGCAAGATCGTTGCTGGCAATGTTGCGACAGAGTTGTGCGACACGATCTGGAACAATATTCGATACAACGCTCACAACACCGACTGCGCCAACTGCCGCGAAACTTGCAGTCAATGAATCGTCGCCTGACAGAATGACGATCGAGCAACGGCGACGAATTTCACTCGCAGAATCCATCGAGCCTGTTGCCTCTTTCAACGCAACGATATTTGGATGCTTCGACAATCGTTCGATTGTTTCGGGCGCGATAGCGACAGCCGCTCGCCCAGGAATGTTGTACAGAACGATGGGAAGTTCGGCGCTGTCCGCAATCGCCATAAAATGGTGATAAATGCCCTCTTGTGAGGGTTTGTTGTAATACGGAGTCACTTGCAGCGACGCATTCGCGCCAAGCGATGCGGCAAGTTTGTGCAGGTGAATTGCATGCGAAGTGGAATTGCTTCCCGCGCCAGCGATGACTTGCAGACCAAGCGGTCTTCCTGTCGTGACCGCGCATTCGATCACCGCAATATGTTCATGCTCCTCAAGAGTCGGCGCTTCGCCAGTGGTGCCGCATGGAACAATGCCGCGCACCCCGCCCTTTGCTTGAAAATGAATATGTTCAGCAAGGCGGGGGAGATCCACTGTTGCGCCGTCGCGCGAGAATGGAGTGATGAGAGCGGTGTATGCGCCAGCGAATGTCAGCATGCATTGAGTCTACAAACTGATGCGATCCAAAGTAACAAGAAAATTTGCTATTCGCCAAATCCAGCTGCACGGCCGCACTCATCGCAGAGTTGTTCGGCGCGTGTGCGATCACTCGCCTCGGCGATTAATCGAATGATTGGCTCGGTGTTTGATGCTCGCAGATGCACCCATCCGTCGGCGAGGTCGATTCGGATTCCGTCGGTCTGGTTCAGTTGCGCGCCCGCACGATTGGAAAAAAAGTCGCGAACCTTGCCAAGCGCTTTGGGCACCGCGCTTTGGCCGCCCATGGAAGCAAGGTCCAATTTCCGTTTGATCATCGAATATCTAGGGATTCCATCGATGATCGCGCTCAAAGTCCGTCCGTCGTGCGCCAAAAGTTCCAAAACAAGAGCCATTGAAGAGAGCGAGTCTCTCACCCAACAAATTTTTGGCCAAATAAATCCGCCATTGCCTTCGCCACCGCCAATACCTCCGTTGCTCTTGATTCCCGCAACAACATTTGCTTCTCCGACGGCAGTTCGAATCACCCGCGATGGTGGAAACTTGGCCGCGAGATCATCGATCATTCGCGATGTGGACAGATTCGTCGCCAGAGCGCCATGCCCGTGTCTTTGCAGAAGTCGCATCACCCCCAGAACGAGCGTGTACTCCTCGCCAATAAATCGACCATGCTCGTCGACAAGTGCCAGACGATCCGCGTCAGGATCTTGCGCGCATCCCATTGCGACCAAACCTGTCGAGCGAACCGCATCCGACAATTGACCGAGGTTCGCCTCGATCGGTTCAGGAGTGTGCGCAAATGTTCCCGTGTGTTCGCCATTGAGGTGCACAACATCACATCCAAGTGCATCGAGCAACATTTTCCCCGCGCGAGATCCGCCGCCGTTGACGCTATCAAGCACGACGCGAAATTTTTTCAAGCGAATCGCAGCAACATCAACATTCGCCAAGACTTTGTCGATATGCACTTGATCACCATCCGCGCATCGAGTCCGCACTCCGCGCGCGCCTTCAATTGCGGTTTCCCCCGCGCGAAATCGTGCGATGACTTGATTCGCATCGTCAAGTGGCAATGCCAATCCATCCGCATTCAGCGTCTTCAGTCCATTCCATTCAATTGGATTATGGCTCGCAGTCAAAACAATTCCGCCGACCGCGCCGAGATGACCGATCATCAATCCAACGGTCGGCGTCGAGACGATTCCAAGATCAATCACATCAAATCCTGCAGCGCACAACCCATCACAAACTGCGTCAGCAAGTTCGGCGCCAGATCCTCGCCCATCTCGTCCAACAATCAGTTTCGGTCGAGCGTTCGTCGGCAGTGCACTGCGAATGTGTTGCCCAAATGCGGCAGAAAAGTTCCGGGCAACTTTCGGCGTCATCGACTTTCCAACAAGTCCTCGAGCGCCGGAAACAGAAAGCATTAGTGGAGCGTCTTGCACGAGGAGAAATCTAGTCGTTCCACGCAGAAGCGGGGAATTTGAATCAAATGGCTATACTCAAATTATGTTCGAACTCGAGGTACGGCGGATATTTTCGGCCGCTCACGCAATCGTGATTCGTGGCGAGCGCGAAGCGATCCATGGCCACGATTGGCAAGTTGAAGTTGTTGTCAGCGCAGCCGAGTTGGATCAAGATGGTTTGGCGTGCGATTTTCACGCCCTCGAAGCGAGCCTCGACAGTGTCATTCGCCCATTCTGCTCCAGAAATCTCAACGAAACGCCTCCTTTCGATGTTGTGAATCCCACAGCTGAAGCTGTCGCAAAACATATCGCCACAGAAATGGCGGCGCGTATTCCTCGTCAAGTCACAATTCGATCGGTCCGGGTGACAGAAGCTCCAGGCTGCGCTGCTCGGTATGTACTCTCATAATGTCAATACTTTCTCTTTCCATTCTTCTCGCTTTCAGATCGGTTGAAACAAACGACCAATGACCAAGTCACAAGCAAACTTCGACCCATTTTTCGATGCTCCTAGTTCTGACGGTCAAGGTGATCCAACTCGATTCTTTAATCGCGATCATTCGTGGCTTGAATTCAACGCCCGAGTCTTGGAAATGTGCGCGGATCCGCGCACCCCACTCTTGGAGCGCGTTCGATTTATGGCGATCTATACAAGGAATCTTGACGAGTTTTATATGAAGCGAGTCGGTGCGATGCGGCACGCGATTGAAACGGGGATCAGTGCGACGAATTTCGAACCACTCACTCCGGCACAAGTTCTGCACAGCGTGCGGACTCGCGTGCTTGCTCTTGATGCAATCCAAACAAAAATTCTCACGGAGAAGTTGCTTCCAGAATTGCGTACTGCAGGAATATCACTCTTGCAATGGAGTGATCTTTCAGAGTCTGAACGCGCGGAAGCTCAAGCGTGGTTCCGTCGCAATGTCTTCCCGATCTTGACCCCACTTGCAGTCGATCCTGGCCATCGATTTCCGTTCATTTCCAATATGAGCGTCTCACTTGGTTTGGTCGTTCGCCGTCCGGGCGAACCCGAGACGATGTTCGCTCGCGTCAAGATTCCAGAATCTCCGACTCGAATGTACGAACTGAGAACCGGCAAGCGATTTCTTCCAGTGCAAGAGATCATCGAACATAATTTGGATGAACTCTTCCCAGGGATGGAAATCCTCCAAGTCCTTCCATTTCGCGTGACGCGCGACGCAGAGATCGAAGCTGAGCGTGACGCATCCGACGATTTGCTGATTTCAGTCGAGCAGAAACTGAAGGAAAGAAAATTTGCCCGAGTTGTTCGATTGGAAGTTGCATCTGGAGCAAGCCCTCGAATCCTGCGCTTTTTAATGGAAGAACTTGATCTTGGCGCGGAAGACATTTATGAAACCTCCGGGCTGACGGACTATGGGATTCTGGATGCAATCGCAGATGTCGACCTACCAGCGCTGAAATATTCTCGTTGGACTCCGCTTCCGCCCGCGGAACTTTCCGCCGAAGCAGGATCGAGCATTTTTTCCCAGATTCGCAAAGGCGATATTTTGGTTCACCATCCCTATCAGAGTTTTGATCTCAGCGTTGAAAAGTTCATCATCGCCGCAGCAGATGATCCGAAAGTTCTTTGCATCAAGCAATCGCTGTACCGCACTTCTGGTGACAGTCCATTCATTGCAAGTCTGATTCACGCCGCTGAAAGTGGCAAGCAGGTCGCGGTATTGGTCGAACTTCGCGCGCGATTCGACGAAGCTCGCAATATCGAATGGGCTCGCAAATTGGAAAATGCTGGCGTGCATGTGGCATACGGCGTGATCGGTTTGAAGACCCACACGAAGACGGCACTTGTTGTTCGTCAGGAGACCGACGGCATTCGTTGCTACGGCCATGTTGGAACGGGAAATTACAACGCTCGAACCGCACGCGTCTATGAGGACTTCGGCATCCTGACCAGCGACCCGTTGATCACCGAGGATCTTGTTGGACTTTTCAATTACATGACAGGTCGTTCGAGACAAACGAAGTTCAATAAATTATTGATCGCTCCAGTCAGTATGAAACGGCGATTCATTGAACTGATCGAGCGTGAAATGCAACTGCATTCTGCGCAGCGACCAGGTCGAATCATTGCCAAGATGAATCAGATCGAAGACCGTGGCGTGATGGACGCGCTTTATCGCGCCAGCAAAGCGGGAGTGCAAATCGACCTAATTGTTCGTGGATTCTGTTGCATTCGACCAGGTGTTCCTGGTTTGTCCGAGAACATTCGAGTTCGTTCGCTCATCGGAAGGTTCTTGGAACACAGTCGTGTTTTCTACTTTGGCGCGGGAAAATCAGAACCTCTCGATGGAGACTTTTTCATTGGCAGCGCAGATTGGATGTATCGCAATCTGCAGACTCGGGTGGAAGCTGCGACGCCAATCGAAAAATTAGAGCATCGTCGCATTTTGTGGACGACATTGGAATATTCGCTGCAAGACATTCGCCAATCGTGGGAACTCCTTC
Source organism: Planctomycetia bacterium (assembly GCA_005792145.1). Taxonomy (GTDB): domain Bacteria; phylum Planctomycetota; class Phycisphaerae; order Phycisphaerales; family SM1A02; genus F1-60-MAGs104. The sequence continues at coordinate 10,117 of SXSS01000115.1, forward strand.
CAAGTGGTTCTTATCAGCGCGTTCGTGATGATGGCGTGCCTGCAGAAGATCCGCGGCAACTGGGAATTCATCAGCGCCTTATGAACGATGCGTTGGCGTTACATGCGCGCAGCCTAGGGGACACGACATCCCTCTCTGATCCTGTCAGCGAGAGTTCACCGCAGGCGCCTCAACCCCAATCTGGGTCGCGTCGCCGGAAGCAGAAAAATCCACGTTCGGCTGGATAATTCCCAAATCAAAAAGTGTCTGAGCCATTTGCCCAGGCAATAGGTATGTCAGTTTTCCCTTGACACTCCATTGCGTCAGAGGGTCGATATCGCCTCCATGTCGGATGACAACTGGAAGTGAATCAAAGGTAATCGATCGAGCTGGGAGAGTTCGACTTGCAATCCAAACGCTGCTCCAGTTTCCGAGATTTGTTGAAACTTCATAGGTCCATCGATCAAGCACCATTGGCAAGTCCGTAGGATTTCGCATGTCAATGCGTAAGACATATTCACCCGCGCTCGGTCCCTCGGAGACCTTGTCGAGCGAATCCACGCGCACATCCGGAGTGGCGGTGCATCCCAGCAGAATGCTCGGGATCATCAGAAGAACAAGAAGTCTGGCGACCATAAGTGCAATCTATACCCTTGTGGGCATAGGATGGGCTGAGTGCATTTGAACATTCGCCGCAATCTCCCAAAGTCCGCTCGTGCAGATGCCGCATTCGCCGTTCTTTGTGCGTATTTCTGTGTATTCACAGCCTCGCTTGATTCCCTTGCATTTGCGCAGGAATTTGCAGTTGTCGCGGTCGATGATTCTCCCGCGGCCGAGCAGATGTTGGCGCAAGCCGAAGATCAAGCGGCGAATAATCCGGCCGAATCTGCCCGCCTGATCAGTCGCGTTCTTGAGGAATTCGGACGCAAGTTGGTCAGAGTCTCAGGAGAGCAAGATCGATTCGTCGATGGTCGATCACGCGCCGAGTCATTCTTGCGATCTCATCCGCAGGTCATGGCGAAATTTCGTTCTGCCCAAACTGGCGAAGCGGAGCGATTGATCGCGGCAGGGGAAGATCGAAAGGTTGTCGAGACTCGTCTTCTGACTTCGGGAGGACTTCTTGCAGCGGTTCGCGAAACTCAGCGTGCAATCGAGTTGGCGCAATTCGCCTCGGCGCAGAATCTTCTTGATTCGATCAAAGAGCATCCAGATATCTCATCGCTTGATCCATCTATTCACGCAACTCTTGTGGTGTTGACAGCATGGGGGAATGGTGATGATGCGAGAGCATTGGCTGCTGTGGACATTCTCAAACATTCTCCAGAAGAAACTCTCCGTCAGTTAGGAGAGAAACTCGCCATCACGATCAAGAATCCCATGGTGGAAAAGAAAGCAGCGATCGATCCACTTGCACCATCGCGATTTGGTCCCTTACCAACCAATCCAGTTCAACTCTGGAGGGAGCCGCTGGAAAATTCGATTTACTCTCGCCTTCAAGACTCCATAGAGAGTGGAATCCCAATGAACAATGCCGAGGGATCTGCGTCAAGCGGTCGATTTCTCGTGTCGATTCCAACGATTGATGGCCCCATCGTGTTGGTCAATGAAGCCTATGTTCTCCGAGCATTTGACGCATTTTCTCATCTTCCAAAGTGGCGTCAGGCAATCGGCAGTGCGAATGCGCCAAGGACCGACACGCAAGCTGGAGATCTTGAAGTCGCTGTTGTCGCCTGGGATTGTGTGCTTGCACTTTCAGGTCACGCACTCGGGACGGAACGAAGCGGTGGGGGGCGGCTTGTCTGCCTCGATTTGTCGACTGGTCGCAAGAGATGGGAACTTGCGCCGGATCGTTTCGCAGGTCAATCAGAATTTCGCGAATTCTTTTTTTATGGCGCCCCAACTGTGGTTCACAATACGGTTGTGTTGCTTGGTCGAAAGATGACAGGTCGTCTTGAAACTGTTTCAACAGTTGTTGGTGTGAATCTTCAAACTGGCGAGGTCGAATGGGTCACCCCAGTCGGAGCCGCGCCTGGAATTCGTAGCGCAGGTTCGCGACCATACACAACACCAACAACTATTGGTGGAAGAGTTTTCGTCTCGACTGGATCTGGCACATCCGCATGCATCGATGCCAGCGATGGGCGTGTCCGATGGATTCGCCGCGATCCAGTTTCGATTCGCGATATCCAGATGGATGTCATGCCATGGGAAATGGGTGGTGCCGTTGTCACGACGAGCGGCCTCTTAACGATCGCTCCGAATGCGACAGAATTGCAGCTCCTCTCAATCGATACTGGCGAAGTCATCGATTCATTTCCAATTGGAATTGCAACCAAGTGGGGCGCAATTCGATATCTCCTGACCGATCGGGAACGATCGTTGGTCTATGGAGTTGGCGACGGTATTACTGCATTTAGAGTGAGTGATCTGAGAACACCGATTTGGAAGTTCCCTGCAATCCCATTGGGAAATACGACCATTTTTAGGAGTGATCGATCGGGCATTCGAGGTCGAGTCCAATCTGGCTGGATGGAAAATGGTCGCCCAGGTTTGATCGTTCCTATGGGACCAAACGCACTGCTTGTCAATGGTGACGATGGCACAACGGTCCTTGCGATTCCTTGCGAAGGGCCAGCAAATATTGTTGCTCGAGATGGCGTGATCGCCGCGGCGACCAATGATTCGCTCCAAGTGCTTATGGACGCAACGCGTGCGAAGGAGATATTGGTCGCGGCAACCAACGACCGACCACAAGATGCGGATGCCATCATGGGCCTCGTTGATTTTGCACTGCGTGCTCGTGACGCAGACCTTTTACGAATTGCGACGAAGTCGATCGAGCCAGCGATCGAGGCAACTCGTAAAAATGTCCAACGACGAAGTCGGTTCGTTGCGATTTTGATCGACGCGGCGCGGAGTGGTCTCTTAGGTCGAGATGGATCGGACGCTCTCTTCGCAGCGATCGTTCGTGCGCAACCAAATGCCACAGAACGCGCGATGGCGCTTGTCGCGCAGGGAGATTGGCTTGCGGGATCTGGTCGTTCGAGTGGTGCAATCGCGGTCTGGAGAATGTTGTTGGCAGATTCTGAAGCATCGATTGTCATGATTTCAGATTTCGACGGCAATGCTCAATCATCCCTCCGCAGTGGATCTGCAGCAGCTTTGCAACGACTCGAGCGCATGGCATCAATGGTCGGCGGTCCTGCTGAAGCCAAGCAGGCATCGGAGAGTTCTCCTTCAAACGCGACTGCGGTGGAACTTGAGCGTTTCGCAAGTCGTATGCCGTGCACTGTGGATGCAGCACGCGCGTGGATTCAAGCAGCACAAATTCGAATGAACGAAAAATCAATCGCAATTGCATCGGGGGATTCCGCGGCCGCAGTCGATGCTGCGATTGCGACTGCGAATCGTGTTGTCGTGACAGAGATTCTCAACCAAGCAGTCGCGCTGATGAAGAAATCTGATCTCGAAATTACCGCAGCACAGTTGCTTGATCGTTGCGTTATGGCTGGGTTCGATGTGCCGATCACTTCGCTTGGTGGACTTGATGCTTCTCTCGCGCTCTTGGCATCGCCCGCAGCTCCGCTTGTCGAGAATCTGCCTCGATCGATTGCCGCGACCAAAGTGATCACTGCCACAAGCGAGATTACTGCTCGACTCATTCCAGGAGTTCTTGCTCCTGTGCGGGGCAATGGAACCGCGCTAGCGCCAAATACAAGAACCTACCTCTTGACAGATCGCATTCTGTCATGTCTTGCAGTCCCAGACTTGGGTTTGCGCTGGGCAGTTCCACTTCCCGCAGAATTGCTGCGAGTCGCTCCGATGCGCGACGGAGTGCTTGTGATCGACCAACCAACGCGTGACACTCGAGGCGCACAAAAAATCGATGATGCAGGAGAAGTCCGCTGGCGTATTGACGACTTCTCAATTGCAGTTGCCGAAAATGGTGTTGTAGGTGATCGATCAGAATGTCTCGTGATCACAGGTCATGAGAATGTTGTCGGAGTTCGTGTTGATGGCGCTGTTGGTGCCTTCGCTCTTGGCGATGGACAACTTCGATGGCGCACCGCGACCACAGTGGATGAAATTGGATGTGTTGATGCAAGCGAGACCCTGATTGTGATTGCAGGCACAAGAATCAAGAGCGATTCGAGAACATCTTGCGTTGTCGCAATTGATCAATCTACTGGCAAAACACTTGCAGAATTGCCTGTCCCCGACGACGAGCAGGTTCGCTGGGTGCAGGTCATGGGTCCAGGCGAAATCGCGTTTGGAACTCAGCAGGGTGTCGGTCGCTGGCAACTCTTCGGAACAGCAGTGGGGCTCCGTTGGATTTCTACGAGTGCAAAACTTCGAACAACGATTGCAGGCGAGATGTTGGGATGGAAAATGCTCGTCACCGATCCAACTGACCAATCAAATATTTTGGATTGGCGCTCCGGACTGATCGAGGATGTTCGATTTGGTTCTTCGTCCAAGTTGGGGAAAGAGGATGGTCCAAGGAGATGGATTCGAAGTGGTGCCAATATCGTGGGCTGGTCTCGAAGCGTCATTGACTTGTTCACGCTTAGCGGAGAACTTGTTGGATCATCCAGCTTGCATGGCGCGCGAAGGATTCAGGATGTGCTTCTCGCTAGCGGCGCCATCGTCGCCGTCGAACAAGCCAACAGCGCCAATGAACCACGTGATTTCGCGCTCAATCGCGCCGGTACACGAACGCTCATTCACCGATTCGGTTGGAGCGACGGTGGGCGAATTATGGGTTCCGCACTCGAAGTGGACTTTGCGGATGGGCGCCTCGATCGAATCCAACTTTTAGACGGGTGGATTTTGATGGGTGGGGCTCAATCAACCCTCGCAATTCCACTTCCATAAAGGGGGTTGACATCCTGACCAAGAAAGGCGATATTCCCACGCCCATCAGGAGTATGAATTGCAATGTTCGCATCTAAAACAAATCAATTGAAATGGTCCTTGTCCACATGGCAGCGCACTGAAACGTCGCATATGCCAACGCGCTTTATTGTTGGGTATGACGAGGAAGAAGAAAAAGACTTTGAACTTGAAGAAGAAGACGACTTCGACGACGAGGAGTTTGGAGACGAAGATGGATTTGGCGAAGAAGACGATGGTACGAAGCCAGCAACTGATAAAGATGGCGAAGAAGACGAAGATGAAGTCGATGAAGAAGAAGGAGAAGAAGGACCTGAATTGATGTCCAACGATAAGTTGGAGGGTACTGGCAGAAAAGAAAAATCTGACGGTGACGACGGTGACGACGACGACGACGATGATGTCAAGCCATCAAAGGGTCCAAAATCGAAGGAGTCTGAACTCGCCAATAAAGAAAAGTTGAAGAAAGCAAAGGCTAAGAAAGCGCTCAAAGCCAAGAAGGCCAAGAAAGCAAAGAAAGCTAAAAAAGCAAAAGAGGCTCTTGACGACGAAGATGATGACGATATCGAAGAGAACGATATTTAATTCAGACTGCCACTGAGTCTTTCCACTTTTTTCAACACGCTTTTTCCAGAGTTGAATCCTATTTCTCTGGCGGATTCAAGTCGATGCGAGCAATATTCAATGTGCCGCGTCCTGGTTGAACCACAAGAATCATAGATCCGGTTCCTCGACCGATGGGGATCCAGAGAGACTCAATGATTGCGGTGCTTTGCGTGGCATCCTTCGAACCACCTTCGACTGCCGCGGATTCGATAGAGAGTTGCTTGGCGCTTGTCGTCACAATCTGTGTCGATGAAATCGCCATCGCCGCGGAGCAAGTTGGACTCGTCAAAGCAACCCGATTATTCAGGGGATTCCAAATTGCGATTCGACTGAAGCGAGGATGGAAAAAATAGAGTCTTTGATCAGAAGATTCCCCGCCAGTGCGTAGAGGAATCACAGTCTGATACGCCATCCGAGCATCCGCTCGCCATGAGAGATCAATCGAAATGATCGGCGTCGTGCTGATCGTCTGCGAGATTGGGAATGCGCAGGCCGCAAGCACGCCATCGCGCAATCGAAGGGCATACAGAAATTTCCCGTCAGAGGAAAAACTCGGAGTGAACCATGTCCCATCTTCTGGCGGCGGAATTTCTTGGATCGCATCGCCACGCTTTACCTGAATCGAGAACTTCTCCACATCGCGTCGCCGATGACACCAGGCAATTTCACCTGCAGGGCCAAGCGACGCAAATGCGTTGACGTCCTGATCAGCAACAAGCCATATTGGCTCGCCGCCTTGCCAACTGACTTTTCCAATCCAGCGCGCGCCATCCACGCGTGGGCTTTCCACCAGAAAACCCGCTGAATCGCACGACCGCCCGATCAGCAAGTCATTGCCCGCAACTGGAAGAAGTGGCGCATTCGTATCAGCGCACAGCGGGGCAATCGCAATTCGTCCAGAATCTGGCACTCCGCCATCCACGCCCGCGAGCAATGTGCGCCAATCTGCGGCGCTGGAAATTTGCACTGCGGCCGAACATCCATCCGGCGAGAGAATCGGAAGCGCAAATCCGTCGTACTCGACATTCCTGATGTGTGCAAATTGAAACCGAATTCGAGTGTCGCTATTGCTGAACGGCTTTGTAACGCTTTGCTCTGCAGCAGAAGCATCGCGTATTTGTTGTCGGGATAAAGAACCGCTTGAACAACCAATGACAGCAATCGATATGCAAACGTAAGCAACAAATGGTGACACTCGCAAGAAGCGCAGAATCCGCCCCAATTCATACGCTTGACTGTGCATCAGCCTTTATGGGTTCGAAGGTTGGATTGGTGCGATAGGATCAACAGGCTTCCCACCAGTCTTGTCTGGCAAAATCAACTTATTCTTTTCAACCAATTTTTCAGTTTCGGAGTTGAGAGGCTTCGAAAGAACTTCGAGGCGTTCTCGCTCGTCGGCATTGAAGTTTGTGTCATTCTCATCTGGAGTGTCCACAACGGTTGGTGTCACAAAGATCAGCAGTTCCTTACTCGCTGAATTTGAATTCTTGTTGCTAAAAAAGAAATCAAGAATTGGAATATCGCCAAGAATTGGGAATCCGTTCTTTTCATTGGCTTGCGATTCCACGCGAACCCCGCTGATGCACACAGTCTGTTCATTTTTGACAGTGACTATCGTATTTGTAGATCGTCTGGAAATCACGGGGTTGCCACTTCCACCAACATCGACAGCCGAGGTTGTGTTGACATTCGAGAGCAGCACTTTGATTTCCATGGCCACATTCTTTTCTTTCGTAATGCGTGGTCGCACATTCAAGCCAATACCGACTGGAATCTGATCGAAACTGGATGTTGTTCCGCCACCAGTAGTTCCACCAGTTGTGGATCCTGTAAGGAATGGAACATCATCGCCTGCAAAGAATTCCGCCAACTGGTTGTCGCTGGTAAAGACGCGTGGTTGTTGGAGAATCCGAACCGAAGTATCTCGTTGAAGCGCTTGCAAAATGACGGTCGCATCAACACCAAAAGTGAAGTTTGAAGTGTTCAGTTCTCCAGGGAAAATATTGTCCTTGCTGCCGTCAAATTTTGCTGAGTCGATGACAACGGCATTGTTCGGATTCGCAGGAGAAATGCTTCCATTTGGTCCAAATTGAATTCCCATAGCAAAGAGATCACCGAGTTCGACCTCCGCCAAGATGCTCGAAATCATGACTTGCCTTCCTGGCTGATCAAGTTCAGCGATGAGCGTCAGAACTGCAGTCTGTATCTCAGGAGTAGCAAGAACCAACAGCGAGTTTTGGTTTGCATTTGGAACAACACGACTCTTACCGATTACAGCGCTGACTTCGGTGGACTCCGCACCATTGGCTCCGCCCCGAGCATTCTGCCATGGGAATTCAATAGTCGTACCGGAGGTCGTTCCGCCAGATCCTGCGCCAGAACCCGTGGTGTTTGATGAGTCTGTGGCACCTCCTGCATCGAATGCCGAACTTGGGTCGGTGACACCTTGCTCCGGCGCAGTTATTCCAGCACCCGACCCACTTTCAGCAAGCAATGCGTTAATGATTTCAGCCAGTCCGACCGCGCTCGCATATTTCAGTTGAACATTTGTCGGCATTCCAACGGTCAGAGGCGTGTCGATCTTTGAGAGGAGTTCATCAAGCCACACGAAGTTGTCGGGGGTCTTGGTGACGATGATCAGACGATTCGAATCGGGATACGCCTCGATTCGAAAGATATTGGCAACAGCAACATCCGCACTTGAGTCGCCACCACCACCGCCGCCGCCAGCAAGTCGGGTTGCGCCGCCTCTTGCTCCTCCGCCCTGTGAGCGGCTTGCAGCACCAGATTCGAGAAGTGACTGCAAAAGATCTTTGACCTTCAATGGGTCCGTGTACTTCAAGTCGTATGACTTGAAAATCGCGCCATTTTTCGTGGGTGGAACATCCCACGATGTCGCAATCATTTCGCCAATCATTTCCAATGTGTGCGGATCAGATCGAACTGTGATCGAGTTTGTCGCAGCAAGAACTGTAACAACCAGAGTTGGTCCATCTGCGCCACCAGCCGTAGGAGCAGCGGGTTGATTTGGATTCTGTCCTGGCCGTTGATTTTGTCGATTCGGTGTTCGTGACGAGGACGCACTGCTTCCCGAGCCAGAATAGATCGCGGTGATGGCGTCAGAGATCAATGTTGCATCTGCATTTCGAATTTGAAATGTCTCGGTTCGAGTATCAGAAAATGGCGAGACATCCAAAACATTGATGATGTCTTGGCAGCGCTTGGCCAATCCCACATCTCCCTCAAGGATGATCTGATTTGAATTATTGTCAACATCCAACTTCGCATAGTCGGGCATCGAAGAACTCAATCGGTCATAGATCGATTGAGCGCGGGTATTTTCAATGCCAAAAATCTTAATGACAACTTGACCATTTTCTTCAAGGCGCAAAACATCGACAGATGGTCCAAGGACCATCGCTGGCTGCAATTTGCCAACATTTGTCAGCATGTCCACCATGATCAGTTCGTCCGTCTCTACCACGCCAATGTCATTGAGACGAAATGCTTGAAAAATTAACTCGAGGGCTTTGAGGCGGCTGATTGGTTTATCGTTGAGGATGCTGATGACTTGCGTACGAAGTTGAGCCATTCTGGGAATGACAGCTTTCCCAGTGCATTCCATGATGAAAGGGAATAGATCTTCGACTTTCGTTTCTTTGAAATTGATCATGACAGTTTCTGACATGTCAACTTGTCTTCGATCTGAGCGAAACTGGCGGATGATCGGTGGAGTTGCTGTATTGAGCAGAGTGAGATCCGCATCAGGCTGAGCGTTATTGATATCAACTTCAATTGGAATTTCTGCTGTTGGCGCAGCCTGCGCCACCGGTTCAACTGGAGCCGGTTCAACTGGGGCCGGTTCAACTGGGGCCGGCGCAACTGGAACTGGCGCTGGAACTGGCGCTGGAACTGGCGCTGGAACTGGCGCTGGAACTGGCGCTGGAACTGGCGCTGGAACTCTGGGCTGAGAATTCGGCTGAACTCCTCGACTGGAGGGCGACTGAATCGCAGCTGTCGCAGGAAAAGCAGAAATCAAAGAGCACAGCCCAAAGCTGAGCAGTTTTTTTGTATTGGATCGATTCTGTAAACTCAAGTCGTATGCTCCAAAGTGGGATGAGGCGTAACTGAAACGGTTGAAATCAAATTCGATTGCCTGAAATCAACGATAAAAACTAGATTGACGTTCTCGAAGAAGACCAAACTCGATTCGCAGGCGATCTTGGGTCGCTTGGTCAAGTCCTTGTGATTGTCGCGCTCGCGCCACGCGCGCAAGTGCTGTTGCGACATCACCTTGTGACATAGCGGAAATCTGTTCGGGGGTGATTGGCAGCAGAGGCGAACCTACCAGCGAGCCAGATGCCTTTGGAGCAGGTGGCGGCAGATTTGGTGGGTTGCTTTCATTCGCCCTTGCAGCGGATGGCGCAGAAGGTGGCTCAATAGATCGTGGCGCTTCCCGTTGTGCGTCTGATGCATCAGGGTTGGGTTCGTCATTCGTATCAACAGAGGATTGAACAGAGGCAGGCGGAGCGGGCGGCGTGATCGGACTTGCAGGTTTCGGTAGTTGGGTTTGTTCGCTCGCCACAGTTTTTTCATCCGCAGTTGGCACGCGAATGGTTGGAAATTTGATCGCGGAAGAACTTGAATTCCCAGCATTATTCAGTTTCGACATATCCGTCGGTGTCCAGACAGCGACGGAATAAATTCCACCCATATGTCCAATGCGAACATTGGTTGGAGGCTCGATTGCGATGATTTTAATTCCATTCTTTTCTTCGCCGACCTGAATTGTCAGATCGCTTCCAAAGAAGATCATTTGACCAAGCATTCCTGTTGGCTTCGTTCCCGTGTATTCCGAGGGAGCAGATGGTGGTGGCGGTGGCGGTGGCGGTGGAGGCGGGGCGACTGGCGCAGGCGGTGGTGGAGCCGGTCTTGGTGGCGGTGATGGCATGGTGAACAAACTGCGGCCAGAAAAACGATCGACGGAAACCTTGACCAATGCTTCATGCTTTTCAATTGCTTTGTTTATCGAGGAATTCGTCTCACTTTCGCTCTGCGATGTCATGAGCGTGACGGCTATCGGAATCAACTGTGCCGCGACGACCCATCCACATATCACCACTGCGAGGAGACTTCCTATCAATGGAATGGACCAGCGGGAATCCAATCCAAATCGAAAATCATTTGTTCCGCGGAGAGTACCGGTTGATCTTTGCCCGGACGCATTCGAGGAACTTGCAAAGTCGCTCATGATCCGCCTTTCTGCCGCAAACTGCGGGGGGCAATTGCCCACGCTTCGGTTGAAATTCGGATGTCAACTTTCTTCTGACTTTCAATCCAACGCAATTTTATTGAGTTCAGTGAATCAATCGATGGGCAATTTTCTAAATCGGAGATGATCGCGGCCACATCGTCGGGCGAAATTTCGAATTGGACATCGCCTCGAATACGCTCGATTCGACCTCCAGTACCAGCGATTTCAGAGAGTGAACTTTGAGGAAATTTGCCGGCAGAAATCGCGTCGTATCCGTACAAAGTGATGCGATGCTTCTTCATCGTTTCATTCACGGCGAGCGCGAGACTCTCGGATGTCTTTGCAAAATCTTCTGGGATTTCAACTGTTCCGAATACGGTCGCCGACTGCTTCACATTCTCGGGGAGAGCGTCTTGTCGCGCCGCACCCCGTTCGAGCAACGCTTGCAGGCGGTCGCCTTCCTTCGCCCATATTCGAGCATAGTTCCAACAGTAATCATCGAGGAACACATAGAGCAGGCAAACACCTAGAGCAACAATCACGACACGCCAAAGAGGTTTCAATTCTAAAAAACGTACCACAAGTTTTTTTTGTGTCGTGCTCATTTCTTTTTTGCCTGCTCAAGTAGAAGATAGAACTCTTCACGAAGCCGCGCTTCAACAGCTGGATCAAGACCAGGCGCCCCACGCGCTTTTGAAACTCGTCCGAGTGCCTCGCGAGCCTCTGCTTGCGTCATTGCTGAAATCTGTTGAGAGGAGAGGGGCAGAGATATCGCTGTGGAATCATCGCCACTTCCTCCACGGCCACGGCGTACGGCATCTGGAGCCGCAGTTCCTGCGGATGAACTTCTTCGTTGCAATGATCGTGAGTCGCTTGGATTTCCCGCTGCCCTCGCATCACCTTTTTCGGCGCCGCTCTCTGGATCAGCGGACCCTTTGGGTTCAGTTGGGGTCGAAGCTTCAGCCTTCGCAACTGAAACAACATCTGGCGGGGACTGTTCGTCATTGTCCGAATTATTAGAATTCGTTGGCACAGAAGTTGCTTCGTCACTCATCCCAAGTCCAACAGCCTTGGCATCCGTTACGGCTGGTCCATATCGTCGATCGCGCAGTGTTCTGGCAGCAAAGTCTTGTGTTTCAGGATAATTGGGAACGAGCAAAGGATTCGCCACCGTTGCGCTGATCGTGAACTTCAGAACCCCATTGGCATTTGGAGCATCCCAGTTTTTTTCAATTCGATCAAAGACCCGTGATTCTCGAAGTTGGCGCTCCATCAGAAGGATCGCTTCGGCGGCGGTGCTGCCTCCCTGAGGTTTCGCATTTCCTTGAACAGTCATTGGCGAGCCTTGAGTCAGCGCAATTGATTCAAGTTCGATTCCTTCTGGTGTGGATGAAGCAAGATCTGAAAGCAACTTTCCCATTGGCCAAGCAATCTTCTCATAATCGCGATACATCACATTCTGTTTATCGGTACGGATAAGAGTTCGTTCAAATGCTGGGGCATCAGGCAAGGCCCACTGCAGATACAGCAGTCGAATTCCCGAAAGGGCTGGCGGAGCAATTGCAATCAAGAGCAGCGCAGCGATAGCGATACGAATGGCGATCTTGGGTGTGCTTGCGGCAGCAACGATTTTCGCAAGGAACTCCTTGTGTTGTACCGCAATGTTTTCTTTGAGAGATGCAATTCGAGCAAGCGGTCCGCTCAGAGCGACTGCAGTGCCAATCAGGATTCCATTTCGCTGCCACCAAAGATCATCAGTTGAACTGGATTCTGCCAAAGTTCGAAATGATGGAAAACCCCCAGCGAGGGGCGCGATAAGTCCATCTGTTTGATCAATGAGCACAGCGTTGAGAGCATCCAATGCTGGCTGAATCGATTGCTCTGGAATGTCAGCAAGCATTAGAGTTTCTGATGTGCTGCGAATGACTGAGGCTCGCCACTCGGATTCATCGCTTCCATCTTCGCGCAGGGTTCGAAACGCACTATGAATTCCATCCGAATAGGCGATAGATATCGCGCCAGTCGCTCGTTCGAGGTGGACAGCGAGTGATTCACGGTTGCCTTGAAGAATCGCGCCAGTCACAAATGCGACAAGTGCCGCAATCGGAGGTGCATAGATAACCTCGAGTTGATCCTTAAATGAGGATGGAAGAAATGGCCCAGCGTTTGAGACGGGCCAATCAACCACCAAGCCAATTCGATCGTGGTCTGGATCGGCGGTTGGCAGCAGGGCCGAATTTGTTCGCCATCTCGCCGCTCCTCCTAAAAGAATGTTTTCAATCTGAAGTCTCAGCGCCATTTCTAATTGTTCCGTGGAAGCGGGAGGCAACTTCAGGGTTCGACAAATGACATCACTACCAGCAAGCATGACGACGGTTCGCGCCGCGAGATTTTGTTCAATCCAAGAACGCGCATCTTCCATTCCACTGATGCCAACAAATGATTCAGAATCAAGAATCTCCGTGCGTCCATCGGCGATGCGTGCCAAAACGGCATCGCAATTCACAAGATTCCCCTCCGAGGAACTGACAGACAAAATCGCGACGCGACTTGGATCGGATTGGAGACTTGCTTGCTTCTTACCCGCTTTTTTTGCAGGCTTCAAGCTTGTCTCTTTTGTTTTCGTCTTTGTGAACTTCATGGACATTGTTGGTTTAGGGTTCTCTATACATCAGTATTTGCGCGGGCAGTGTCGAACGATCAACTGTCACAACCATTTCCGATTCTCCACCGACCGTGATGGATCGTCCTCGACACGAAATTGTAAAGACGAAGCTCTGGACATCTAGTTTCGTTGCGAGTGATGAAAGTATTTGCGGAGTCATTCCAGGAATGTCAAGAACAGCGGCAAGACTTGTCAGCCCCGTGACCTTGGCGTCACGTCTGGAGAGAAGGCTATCGACAAGCTTGGGATTCATGTCGAAGACTTCCTTCAAGACTCTGCCAGAGACAGTGTTCACATTCATTTTGCCTGGTTCTGGCCGAGTGAATTCTTTGAGAGTGCACTCATTCATAACTTTTCCAATTGTGGCACTATCCAAATTCCCAGGTCCTGCTTGGGTGATGCCGCCAGTTGCGCCACTGTTTCCACTGCTCGATCTTCCCGTTCGACCTTGCGCGGATGAACCAGCTGAATTCTTACCGCCCGTTGCCGCACCCGCTCCGCCGATAGGGTTCGCGCCTCCAGCGGCGGATGTTCCTCCCTGAGAGAGCGTCGAAAGAGGAAGCACCAAGAGTTGTTCCAGTCGTGCATTTGGAGTTTTTGCATACGCAAGAAGTGCGCTTGTTTGTGGTTCGGTCAATCCCAATCGTTCAACGACTTCCTCACTCTTTGCAGTCACAAGATTCAATCGGTCTTCTCCGCTCGCGGCACGAGGAGATGTCAGGGAACTCGCCGTCAATAGTCCAGACAATCCAGCGTCAAGAATTCCATCGTGATTATCTTCTGGCCAAGTCTCCTCTCCGTCATCTTCATTGGGATCGAGTCGACCATCCAAATTCCAATCTTCGCCACGAGTAGATTCTGGCCAAACTCCAGCGACTAATTCCAATTCGGCAAAATTCCGAAAGCTCGCATTGCGTGGTTCGTAGGACTTGCCTCGATTTTGGTAATAGGTTTTTTCAGCACCAAGCATCCCTGCATCTTCATTCGTATCTCTCCAATCGACAATTGCGCCGACGACATCAGGTGTCATATCTTCAACATTCATCAACTCGGTAGTGCTGAGCAAATTGATATTGGCCTTGGAGTGTTCATCAAGTGGACCCGCATTTTCGATGCCATCCAAAAAGTGGCGAATGTCATAGGTGCCAGTCTCTAAAGTTCCATATGAGTTATCTTGAAGATCTAGGATCAAAGCGAGTGCATCGTCAGGGTCAGGATTTTCCGTGTGATATTCCATAATCGCGATCATCGTTTCGACGCCTGCTCGTGCGGCCCAGCGAGCTTGAACGCGAGCGATGGCATCGCTTCCCAAGACAGCTTGTCGAAAAGAAAGAATCTGAAGCCCCGCAACAATTGCTGCGGCAATAGCAACAGCCCAAATCACAATGACTAACACAGACCCGCGTCGAGTTTTGACCGTTGCAGAATTCAATTTGGCCGGCCCCCAGTTCCTTGATTTGCAGGCCTATTTCCGCCAAAACCACCACCTTGCCCACCTTGACCGCCGCGACCACCTTGCCCACCTTGACCGCCGCGACCACCCATTTGCCCACCTTGTCCGCCGCGACCACCCATTTGCCCACCTTGTCCGCCGCGACCACCCATTTGCCCACCTTGACCACCGCGTCCACCTTGACCGCCGCGACCACCGACGCCAGATAATCCATCAGTACCTTGCGTTCCCGCAATTCCTGCTGCGCCGGCTCCAGCAATCGCAGCATCTACTTCAGCTTGCGTTGCTCCAGCAGCTGCAGCTGCTGCTGCTGCAAGTTCGCCCTCTGGCATAGAAGCAGGATCTTCAGCGGGTGGTTCTTCATATGGCGGGGGAACACGATCGATCGGGACGATTGTTCGAAGACTCATCAATTCGCGTGCATCTGCATAGAAATCTGCGCCTTGTGCATCTCCTGCAGATGAAACTGTGACACGCAGTGCCACTGGCAGTCCATTGATGTCCGAGTCCCAAGAGTCATACCAGTCAGTTCCGTCGGATGCTTCAATATAAAGTCCGATGATCCCATCCATCATTGGCTCAGCTTTCCCACCGCCGCCTTCATTGTCATCCGGAACTGCATCGGATCGCATCCATAGTGCGCTTCCCGATTCATCATCGCTGACACGCAACTGAACTTCGTGTTCGATTCCATCACCTTCATAGGTCTTATTGCGAACGGGCGAAAGTTTGGTGGAATAGATCAGGACGTCATTGCGCGGAAGTTCGCCGATGGGAGAATTGACAGAGTCGCCAGTCAGCAGAATTCTGGTGTCGATCAGGTTGTCGCTGCGGATGACTTGCTGAATTTCGCGTCGAATTTTATCGAGTGCCGTATTCGCCCGCAAATGAGCGTTTAATCGAACTTTCGAACTTGCACGCGCACGCGCGAGTTGGCTCAACGATGTCCCCAAGGTCCCCACGACGATGACGGCGATGATTCCCGCAATGATCAATTCGACAAGTGTGAATCCGCGACGAGATGTTTTATTTCGTGACATTTCCATCCCCATTCTTGGATTCAAAGTATTCCTGACGATCGATTGGTTCCGATGGAGCACGCTCTGGATTGGGCTCATCGCCAAGTCGTAAAGCAATTCGGGTTGCACATCGAAATTCGCGACCGACTGGATCCGTGATGATTGCCAGAACTTCGCATGGCGCACCAGGCTCTGCTTTTTCGATCTCGATCTGAAATTGAAAGTCGGCCCACGGTGGATCGCAATTACCGGAAAGGTTGTGCGACTTCGGCCACAATTCTGGACCTTCAACAAGCACGCTGGCAAGAAGTTCGTCAAGTAATGCTGCGGCCATTACCGCACGTTCTCCGCGCTGTTGATCCATCAATGCACGCGCAGCTAAAGAGACGACTGATCCAAGACCGATCGCCAAAATAATTCCAGCGATCACGACTTCGATGAGGGCGAATGCTCTGCGAGAATTTTTCACCATTTTTCGTCTCGCGTTCCATATTGATCGAGATCAAGAGTCTCACGACTTTGAACGGCAGTTCCGCCCGCATCAAGCCGAGTAGGCACCATTGAATTCGAATCAAGTCGCAACACCGTATCGATCAATCCTGAGATCAGATGCATCTCGATACTCGGACGACCTCCTCCTGGAACCGAAGGAATCAGCCAGTCCGATCCAGAAACTTCAACATCATCAATTGAAAGTCCGACCAATTCCATGCCTCGTGGAAGTGCAACGGGCGCAAGGCGAATATCCGCCACCCATTCGTACTTCGAGAGTTCCCCATCTTCGCTAGTTGCCAATGGGTCGCGATCTTTGGTCAGCATGGCGAACCATCCAGTTTCTGGATCCTGCCAGAGAGCGATCTGCTGCGATGAAGTTGAATCTCGAAAGGCATACATAGAAAGAAGGTCGCTCATTTTCACAATCGCGTTTTCGTGTTCGGCTTTGGTCGTTCGAGTGAGCCGAGGGACGATCATCGCGCTCAAGACAGCGAGAATCACCACCGCGACGATCACTTCAATCAACGTGAACGCTCGGCGCATATCTTCCGCTACTCCTGTCCGTTGACGATGTCTTTGTTATCTCCATCGCCGCCTGGCTGTCCGTCCGCGCCATAGGAAACCAAATCAAAGTCTCTGTTGACTTCGCCTGGGATGATGATGATGTATGGATGCCCCCAAGGATCAAGGAGGGCTTTTTTGTTGTCAAGATATGGATCGTCTCCTTCAGTCAAGATATCCAGCTCAAAATCTTCTGGGCATCTGCTGAGCCCAGCTTCTGTCATATACAGACGGACTTGGTTGGCAAGCGATGCCGCTTCTGTCTTTGCGCGTTTGTCCTTCGCAGATCCAATAAACTTGGTCAGTCGTGGGACAAAGATCGCGGCCATAATGGCGACGATCGTGACTGCCACAATGACTTCGATCAAACTGAATGCGCGTCGTTGGTGGGCAGAATGGGTTGGTTTTTTGATAGACATTTTGACCTCGTTAAAAAACTTAAAAATATGAAAAGAGAAATATGAAGAGCGGATTTATCCACCGATGGCGGCTTGAAGATTGAGAAGTGGAAGAAGAATGCCAAGCAAGACGAATCCTGCCACGAGTCCCATCACAATCAGCAGAATGGGAGGAAGCGCCTTGGTAAAAACTTTGAGTGAATTATTGACTTGGCGATCGAAGGCGGCAGCGGCATGCATCAGCATGGGTTCGAGTCGTCCTGAACGCTCTCCGATATTCACAATCTGAATGAGCAGTGGGGGAAAGAGTCCGGAACGCTCAAGCGGATCAGCCAGCGAAGATCCGGTTGTGACGCGTTCCTGCACCTCGTCGATCGCAGCCATCATTGCGGAATTGCCCAATGTGTCTCGAACGACTCGCAGAGCTTGCAAAATTGGAATGCCTGCGGAGACGAGAGTTCCAAGAGTGCGTGTAAAACGAGCGACCGCAACGTCCCGAAGCAGAACTCCGACAATCGGAAGACGAAGCAGAGTGAGATCTACAAACAATCGATTCTGTGGCTGGTCAATCCAACTTTTCCAACCAATAATGGCAGCAACTGTCGAAAGAGCGATCGCCCACCACCATCCTGTGATGAATCCAGCGATCCCCAAGAGAACTCTTGTGGGAAATGGAAGTTCCACTCCAGGCTGTCCAGTGATCGGGGCCATCAGTCGCGGAAGCACAAATGTGATCAGTACGACAACGCTGATGGAGATCAGCCCAGCGACAATCATTGGATAGACCGTTGCTCCGACAACTTCTCTTTTCAATTCGACGGATCGATCAAGAAGATCTGCCAATTGATGCAGAACTTCAGCGTTGCGTCCCGACGCATCAGCTGCGCGAAACATTCCAACAGTCATATCATCGAATGGAGGACCATACTCTTTCGCTGCTTGATGCAGTGGAACACCAGCTTCGACGCGTTCAATCAAAAAATCAATTATGACTGGAAGGGCACGCCCCGAAGCTTGACGACGGACCGTGCGCAATGATTGCATCAGAGGGAGACCAGCCTCGAGCGCCGTCGCAATTTCGCGGATGAAACTTGTGAGATCCGTTCGCGACATCGATGGTCGTCCTGTGCGACGCGGATTTGAAATCGATATTTTTTTCGGCAAAGCAAGGCGCGGCGATCTTCCTTGCGGCTCAGATTCACTTTCAATCGATGTCGCAACGATTCCATTTCGGGTCAAGATGCCGATTGCCTCGGCGCGATCCTCTGCTTGGATTGTTCCTCCGCTTGCTGCGGCACCGAGTCCTTGATATCGAAAAGTCTGCATCGTGGCTCCTATGGCTCAAAGTCGTCGACATCTTGCGTGGCACGCAAAACCTCAGGGATGGTGGTCAGGCCCGTTTGAGCTTTCATCATTCCGTCGTGACGCATGACGGTGAACTCCGCACCCGCCATTTCCTTCAGTTCCGCCACGGTCAGTCGTTTTGTGATTCCATTACGCAGCGCCGGATTCATTCGAAGCAATTCAAAGAAACCCAATCGTGATTTGAATCCTGTCTTTCTGCATTCTTCGCATCCAACGGCTTTCCACTCGCCACCTTCGAAGTCTGTAATTTCAGCTGAAGTCAGGCGAGATTTTGTTTCGTCATTCAGTGGCCTACGCACTTTGCAATGCACGCAGAGCCGCCTTCCGAGTCGTTGAGCCAACAGACCTTCAAGCACGCTTGCAACCAAGAATGGTTCCGCGCCCATATCGACAAGTCGTCCGATGCTGGAAATAGCATCATTGGTGTGGAGCGTGGAAAGGATGAGATGTCCCGTGAGTGCGGATCGAATTGCGATGTCAACAGTTTCGTTGTCTCGAATTTCACCCACCAGAATGACGTCGGGATCTTGACGAAGAATGGCGCGCAGACCGATCGAGAAAGTCAGTCCTCGTTTTGGATTGACAGGAATCTGATTCACGCCAGGCAATTCGTATTCAACGGGATCTTCAATCGTGATGATCTTCTTGCGCGGGTCATAGAGTTTGCTCAACGCTGCGTACAGAGTTGTTGTTTTTCCAGATCCAGTCGGTCCAGTGACCAACAGCAAACCGTGTGGTTTTTCGATCAGCCGATCCATCGTGTTTCGGTGCGACTCGCTCATCCCCAAACTTTGCAAATCCAAAGCAAGATTGCTCTTGTCCAAAATACGCATCACGATGCTTTCGCCATAGATGGTTGGAACTGTCGAAACTCGCAAATCAACTTTTCGGCCTTCGAAGCGCAATGTGATGTGACCGTCCTGCGGGACATATCGCTCCGCAATATTCATCATCGCCATGATCTTCACTCGACCGATCAGGGCAGCTTGCAAATGCTTCGGCGGTGGAGGTTGTTCGATCAGCACTCCGTCGACGCGGTATTTGATCTTCAAGTCGTTTTCGAATGGCTCGATGTGAATGTCACTTGTGCGACTTTGAATCGCTTCCAGAATGAACAGATTGACAAGGTTGATCAGCGTTGGCTGTTCAGCCATTCGATGTACGTCGGCAGCTTCGATTGCATCGACATTGTGATCCGATTCATCGGTCGTCGATTCATTATTGCCTGCGAGAGATTCTGCGACGCGTGCGGCAGTTGTTCCATACGCGCGCCGCATAAGTTCTCCGAAGGCCTCCGGTTCCACGCCCACGCGTGTCACGGGAAGTTTCGCGATCGCAGCGATTTCGTCAGCGGCACCGACATCGAGCGGGTTGAACATCGCAACGATCAACCGTCCGCGTTCAATTCGAATAGGAACGGAGCGAACTCGAACCGCGACTTCGGGGGTCAACAACTCAATCGCAGCTGGATCAGTCTCTGGTGGTTTTTCGACCCAAGAAATTCCTAACAAGCGACAGCGTTCGCGGATTTTTACCGATTCATCTGCCTCACTTGGTGGTGTGAGATTGGCCGCCGTGCCACCAAGTTGAAGATCGCTTGAAACTGGTGTCATTTTTTAGTCGGCAGTCTTAGGAGGTGCAGTTTTTGAATTGTCACGTCCAGAGCTTGTTGGTCGGGCGAAAGCGCCGTTATCTGCTGGAGCTCCTCTAGGACTATCGCCACCAGAATCCGTATTCAGCCCAGGTCCGTTTACTTCGCCTTTACCTTTGCCACTGCCCATTGGACGCTGAGCGGCTGAGGCTAACTTCGCAGCGCCGGGGAGTTGTTCCGAAAGTTCTGGTCCAACGATCTGGGCAATTTTTTGGCGAGTCTTTTCATCCATCGCGTCGCGTTCGTCAAGCATCGGTCGATATGGATCCGATGGTGGCTTCTGTACATTGGCACCTCCTTGGCTCGCTTTGCGTCGAGTTTCTTCGGTCTGCTTCTTTGGCTCCTCGGTGCGATAGAGCACTGCCAATCGCGTTCTCCAATCCTCATAGAATGTGACATATTCCACTTGGAGAGCATTGAGCTGAGCGATCTGCTCTGGTGAAAGTCCTGACAATTCGAGCGCAGCAGCAAAGTATGGAATCATCGGACTTGGCCGATAGACAGCGGGAAATGCAGTTGAAAGTGCTTTTGCCAGAAAAATTGGCCCCCAAGTATCTCCGTACCCCTTTGCAATTGCCTCCCTCGAAGAATCTTGCAAGTCACGCAATGCGACGCGAGTTGCCACAATCAATTCCAATTCCTTCAGTCCACGCACATAATCCTGAGCAACGAGTGCTTCTTTAATCTTGTCTTGCGAAGCGAGCAACTGATTTGCCCGTACAACAAGAGCGGCGTCCAATCCAATTTCGTATTCCTCAAGCACTTCTTTGTTTGCGAGCATGACATCAGGCGGTATTTCGCACTCTCGAGAAACTTGTCGCAGATCGACACTCTCTCCACTGAGAAGTCCACGAGGAAGTTCCTTCTCTCGGCGCATTGCTCGCTCTAGTTTTGGCCACCGTGCCTGTTGTTCATCGCTGAGAACGCTGCGTAGATTTTCGATGAATCTCTGCTTCAATCGAGCCTTTTCTAGAATCCATTTGTTGATAGGTCCCATGATGACTCCCATCGCCCCCTTATCACCAGCGTTGATTATCTGATCTTTCATCCCCTTCATTTCATCACGCAGTCCATCAGTTCCAAGCTTAAAGTCGTCTGAGTAATCCTGCATCAAACTTTCAACCGTCGGTACTTGCCATTCTTCCAAGGCGAGAAAATCAACAAAGAGCGTGATGTCTCTATTCATGTAATCAGGCTGAAATGCTTCCACGAATCCCGCCTGAAGTCCCAGCTGTGCTTGAGCTACCGGAGCCGACAGTCCGACGCAGAGTGCGAATGCAGCAAGAAAAGTACGCGCGTTTGTTTTTACTCTCATTTAAAAGTTCCTGTTTGTGCGAAAGGATCGTCCAAATTCAACGCCGAAGTGCTTCAGATATGGCAGAAATTCAACTAAATCTGTATGGATTTTAGAGTGACTGAGGTGGGGGCGATTTGCTGGATAAAGAAAACTGGCTGAGTCGAGTCCTATAACCACTAAACACTGGCAAAGTCGTCGAAATTCCAGAATCTAGGCGGTTTTATGCCGAAGCCCGAATCGTTCGCTGCTCGATTCGCTTGACGCTTACGGTCTGGACAATACGGTCAACGAAAATTCCCGGCGTATGAACCTGATCAGGATCGATTTGCCCAGTGGGAACGAGTTCTTCAACTTCTGCAATGCAGACCTTGCCACAGGTGGCGACCATCGGATTGAAATTACGAGCGGTCTTGCGATAAATCAAATTGCCGAACGCGTCGCCTTTCCAAGCTTTGACGAGTGAAACATCGGCGCGAATTCCTCGCTCAAGCACAAATGTTTCGCCGTCGAAAACTTCATGAGGCTTTCCTTCAGCGACCTGAGTCGAAAGTCCAGTGCGTGTATAAAAAGCTGGAATGCCTGCGCCTCCAGCGCGAAGTCTTTCAGCAAGAGTTCCTTGAGGAGTGAATTCGACTTGCAATTCGCCGGCCATAAATTGCCGCTCAAATTCAGCATTTTCTCCGACATAACTCGAGATCATTTTCCGAATTTGTCTGGTCTTGAGCAACAAGCCAAGTCCCCAATCATCAACGCCCGCATTATTGCTTGCAATCGTCAGGCCTTTCACGCCGCTGTCGCGCAATGCAATAATCAGATTCTCTGGAATTCCGCAGAGCCCGAATCCGCCAACAGCAATCAGCAAATCATCCCGTAGAAGCCCCTTGAGCGCATCTGCGCAGGATTTGTGAACTTTGTTGAGAGCCATAAGGGGCGCAGTGTACGCAAGTGGACTAGGCTCGACTGACGTGCGCACGCTGATCGTCCTATTGATTTTTCTCTCGGCGATGCCGGACACAATGGCCGCCCCCGTTGTCAGAGAACTCTTCATGGATCGTTATGGCGCCAGTCCGGGCTTGGCTCAAATGTTCAATGGCATCAATTTACTTGGCGCATTCGCAGCGTTGCCGCTCTTATGGTTCCTGCGTGGCAAGAGCCATTCAGTTGCACTTGTGATTTGGGGATCGATCGCCGATGCGCTCTTGCTCGCAGCGATGGCGCTGCCACTTGGATTGGAATGGACACTCGTTGTGCGCGCGCTTGAAGGAGTGACCGATGTCATCGTCTTCGCAGCACTCTTCGACCTCGTTCGCCGTTCCTCGCGCGGATATGTCGGCGCTGGAATGGGAATCGCATCGACTCCGCTTTTGATGGGACTTGGTTTTGGCGCGATGTTCGGCGGACTTGTCGTCCGTCAATCCGCGGGAGGAGCGTCAGCCAATTGGCTCTTTGGACTGTCTGCGGTTTTAAGCATTCTTGTCGCTGGAATTGCTTTTATCGTTCGCCGACGCTTTGAAGCAATCGAGCCTTCGGCTGATATTGACATTTCAAATTCTGGGATGAATTTAAAATCCAACAGACAAGTTCGCGATCCGATGTGGCCTTCTCTTGCGATGACGTTTTCAGATCGTGCTACTGGAGGATTGATCACAGGAACACTCCCGATTGCTTTATCGCAAGTCTTTGGATATTCACCACTCGTGCGTGGATTGTTGGTGGGCTTGCCGCTTTTATTGATGGCTCTTGGAACGGGTCCTGCAGGATGGCTCTGCGATCGGATTGGAAGTTTGCGCGTGCGGATTTTCGCAGGTGTGGCATACGCCGCATCTTTCGCATTGCTTTCCGTCGCGGGCGATCAAGCGATTCCACTGGGAATCGTGATGGTGATCATTGGAATATCCGCAAGCGCGCTCTTTTCCAGTTCAATCGCGTTGGTCATTCGATCTGGTCCAGCGACGATGGCGCTCGGCGCATTCAGAGGAGCGGGGGATCTTGGTTTCCTCAGTGGAACTGCATTCTCTGTGTTCTTGTTGTCTTCAATGGGTGGAGAGTCGCCCACATATTCAAATTACGCGGCAGTTCTCACTATTTTTGCAGGGTTTCACGCGCTCACCACATTGATCACAGGAGTCGCCTTGAAATTGTCCCGCAGCCGAAATGCGACAGTCGGCAATTTCTAAGGAACAAGACCTGACTTATCAAATTCGGGTCAATTTGGCGTGCCGATGATTCCAGGAAGTGAGTGAGCCATCGATGGATTCATAGAAACAAGTGCAAGGCGGATTTTTTCCAGTGCCTTGTTCTGAATTTGTCTCACACGTTCTTTGGTTACACCAAGAATCAGCCCGACTTGCTCAAGAGTCAGTTGAGAAGCGTCAACTGGTCGATCCAAACCATATCGATGGAAGATGACAGTTCGTTCGATGTCCGAAAGCCCTGCACGATCAGATTGAAAGAGATTTTTCACTTCACGGATGTCATCATTTTCACGAGCAGCTCGAGTGTCATTCGAGTGATCTGCGCGTTCGAGCTCGGGATCGAATTCGACTGGGAAGAATTGACGATGTTTCTGAGTCTTAATTCCAAGACGGCTGTATGCCTTCAGAATTGCGCGGCATCCATATGTTGAGAACTTGAAGCCACGACCGAAGTCGAACTTATCGACTGATCGCAAGAGAGCCATGTTTCCTTCGCTAATCAAATCTCCAAAGTCCAGGTCGGCAGATCGAACGCGCTTTGCCATCGCAAGGACAAGAGCGAGATTCGTTTCGGCAATCTGCTTGCGAATTTTTTCGGCGATCGAATGCCAGCGAAGCATGTCTCGCGCGCTTTCGATTGTCATACCTTCGCGCGCGGCTTTGCGCTGCGTTCGAGCAACGCGGAATCGTGCGTAATTCAATTGAGCGAAAATGACGCGTTCTTGCGCGGCGGTCAGTACAAGAGACTTGGGCGGGCGAATGGTGCTACCGCTGGTAGAAGGTGTTCGTTCGTCGAGCAAGGGTTGGTACCAAGTGATATCTGGCTTGGCAATCACTGGAGCATCGGCGAAAATTCTTTTCTCTGCTCCTGCACGCAGAAAATCTGGGCTTGAAACGAATTGAACTTTTTCTCGTTGGAAACCTTGAAGAATCGTTCGTTCTTCTGGAGTAAAGCTTCCAGTTGGCATCCGAGTGGAACCAAAGCTGATCGCATTCGTGGAGCGCCGAACCTTCAGAGTAGGAGCCGAATCTGAGGCTTGGGAGAGCAGTGAAACGCGATGAGAGCTCAAAGCAGGGGTTCGCATCGTTGCAGGGCGTTTCTTCGGGAGTAACTTGATAGTGGCAGTATTTTTCATTTCAATTCTTCAGAGCAAATCTTCAATGGGGATTCGTGGAAAACAGAACAGATGATCAACACTCCCACCACGAAGTGCAGCAACAAATCCATATACGCAGAAAATGGAAAGGTGTTCTAGGGACTTCAAAGAGATGCTGAGTAAATCGAAGAAATGACCTTTCAATTTCTTCGATAGCGTTACTTTGCTAAAGCTTTCGCATAAGGGGCGGAGCGATAGAATTCGCTTTGAAATAGTCCAATAACTCTGTCGATAACAGCGGTTTACGACTTCAAGTAAGCAAAAAGTCTGGGCTGGAAAATGTCTCTTCGGGCGACTTATTCCGCTTTGCCGGCGCTTGTGTCATACACCCAAGAATCTACTGCACGTGCATAATTCAAAACCTCGCCTGGCTTGAAAAAGAGCCCAAGTTCGCGCGCCGCGGCTTCGGGACTATCCGATCCATGCACGAGGTTGAATGAATTCGAGATTCCAAAGTCTCCACGGATCGTTCCCGCTGCGGCTTTCGATCCGAAGGTTGCGCCCATCAAGTTTCTGCAAACCGTGATCGCGCCAACACCGCGCAGCGCCATCACAACAACAGGCTCGCTGGTCATGAAGCGAACAAGCCCTGCATAAAAGCCTTTTCCCGCATGATCCTTGTAATGCTCGGCGGCAAGTTCCGCTGAAATCTTCATCATTTTCATTCCCACAACTTGCAGGCCTTTCTGCTCAAAGCGGGTCACGATAGATCCGATCAGGCATCTTTGAACGGCGTCCGGCTTGAGAATGATGAAAGTGGTTTCCATAGTGTGTTGTGCTTTCTTTCTAGTGAGGCGAATGAACGGGGGCGAATAGTAGCGATCAATCGGGAAAGTTGGCGAAAGAAAAGGTGAATGATTCGAACGATTGTCCAAGATCGGGTAATATCGAAACTGGCATGGACGCCTCCCAACAAACCGATTCCAAAAAGTCATCCCCGCGGCGTCGCGGCGCAACCGCGGAGGAGATGTCCGAAAAGCAGCGGGAAATCTCTGTCAGCGAGTTTTTCGCAAAGAATCGCCATTTGCTGGGATTCGACAATCCGCGCAAGGCGCTGATGACCGCCGTCAAAGAAGCTGTCGACAATGCGCTCGATGCTTGCGAAGAGGCGTGCATTCTGCCTCACATTTACATCGAACTTCTTCAGCGATCCGAGACACGCTTCAAGGTCACGATTCGCGATAACGGTCCCGGCATCGTTCGCAAGCAAATCGAAAACATTTTCGGACGATTGCTTTATGGTTCAAAGTTTCATCGATTGAAGATGAGCCGTGGGCAACAGGGGATTGGAATTTCTGCGGCGGGAATGTACGGCTTGATGACAACTGGTCAGCCGGTGCTCATCATTTCAAAGATAAGCAAGAAAAAACCTGCGGTTGAAGTTCTTCTCAAGATGGATACATCTAAAAATCGCGCCGATGTGGTCAGCGAAACAGAGCATCCAGAAGATGATGGTCTTTTTCCAGATGGTCACGGCACGCAAGTTTCGATTGAACTCGAAGGGCGATACCAACAAGGTCGACAATCCGTCGACGAATATCTTGATCAAACTGCGATCGCCAATCCGCACGCGCACTTCACATATGTCAATCCGAGCAATGAGACGATCGAGTTCAAGCGTGGAACGAACGAGCTTCCTCCTGAAGCAACTGAAATTCTTCCACATCCCAAGGGAATAGAACTCGGCACACTGATTCAGATGATCGAACGAACCGAGCGCACGCAAATCGGAGGATTCCTGCAGGAGGAGTTTTCGCGCGTTTCTCCCTCGGTTTCCAAGGATATTTGCGAACGCGCAGGAATCACCGGTCGCACTTGGGTGAAACAAATCGGTCATAAAGAAGCGGAAGCGATTTACAAAGCCATTCAAGATGCTCGCATTATGTCGCCGCCGACGGACTGTCTTGTGCCCATTGGAACCAAGGCTCTGCTCTCGGGACTGCTGAAGGAAGTCAAAGCGGAATTTTTCACCGCATGCACCCGTCCCGCTGATGTCTATCGCGGTAATCCATTTCTCATCGAAGTTGGTCTTGCATTTGGCGGCGAACTTCCCAAGGACGAATTGATTCGCGTTATTCGTTTCGCCAATCGTGTGCCGTTGCTCTATCAACAAGCAGCGTGCGCATCATTCAAAGCAGTTCTCGAAACGAGTTGGAAAAATTATGGCGTCTCACAATCGCGTGGATCGCTCCCCGACGGCCCCGTCGTGGTGATGGTGCATATGGCGAGCGTCTGGGTTCCTTTCACCAGCGAATCAAAAGAGGCCATCGCGGATTACGACGAGATTCGCAAGGAGATGAAATTGGCGCTTCAAGAAGTTGGGCGCAAGTTGGGAATATATTTGCGTCGGCGTCAGCGCATGCGCAATGAAGGAGAAAGGCGCAGCATTTTCGAGCGTTATATCGGCGAAATTGCGCAAGCAACCGAAGCAATCACTGGAACATCCGCAAAGAAAATTTATGAATCATTACTGCGTGTCGCCAAGCGCAAGACTGAAGAGGCGGATGCGGTGTTGAACGATGAAGGCAAGCGTGTGCGCGATTCAGATCCATTTGGAAAGGATGATTCCGTTGTCATTCTTCCAGCACGCGTTGCGGTCACGCAGTCGGACTCGGATGACGATTTCAGCGACGACATAGATGAGGGATCTAGGAAAAGTTCATCAGCACCGGCCAAGACTCTGTTTGGTGATGAAGAAACGCCGAGCAAGAAGCCCAGCAAGAAGTCGTCTCGCAAGAAGGCATGAATAGAGAAGGACTCGATCAATGGCGAAGAAACCCAAATCAACAGACCCATCAACGCCCGCATCTTCGCCGCCCGCAAAGGTGAATCGGTCGGTGAGCAATCAAGCAACGCGCGAAAAAACTTTG
The DNA here is from genome assembly GCA_005792145.1 of Planctomycetia bacterium. Taxonomy (GTDB): domain Bacteria; phylum Planctomycetota; class Phycisphaerae; order Phycisphaerales; family SM1A02; genus F1-60-MAGs104. The sequence continues at coordinate 37,975 of SXSS01000115.1, forward strand.
GGGAAGATTCTCGACTTGGGTAAATCGGTGGCCAAGTCCGCGATTGCAGAGACCGATCCATTCGTTGATGTTCCAAGTCGAACGATGTCCAACACGACATACAACGAGGTGCGCAAATTGCTCCAGATGGGCGATGCGACTCTGCGCCGAAATCTTTTCAATACTGGACAGGCGCGAAAATTTATGCAGATGGTGCTGCTTTCCAAGGGATGCAAAGACCTCCTTGAAGCCCAAAAAACGCTCAGTTTGCGCGGTATGTATTACATGAGCCTGCACACGATTGCCGGCACAAAGGAAAAGACATTCGATGGCCAGGAAGAATCCGACGGCATCTTGGAAGACATCGAAGTGGCAATCGCAACGCTTCGCGAGAACCTGCATCTCTTCGCGAAGAAGCGCGGAACAATGGTTGGCAATATCACGGTGATTGATAATGGAGATTCGATTGATTGTCGTCGGATGGGAACAGGTGGGTATGCGATTCCATCAATCTGCGAACCATCGGTGGTGCAGTTTGGAAAATGCGAAGCGAAATTTGTGTTGCACGTCGAAAAAGACACTGTCTGGAGTCGCTTCAACGAAGATCGATTCTGGGAAAAGCATAATTGCATTCTCACTGAAGGCAGCGGCCAACCTCCGCGTGGCGTTCGACGATTGCTCTATCGATTGAACAAGGAACTTGGGCTGCCGGTCTATTGCTTGCTTGATTGCGATCCGTGGGGGCATTACATTTATTCCGTCATCAAACAGGGATCGATCAATCTTGCTTTCGAGAGCGAGCGTATGGCGATTCCTGATGCGAAATATCTTGGGATTCGATCTGGAGATTTTGTGCGGTGCGAACTTTCGGATGATGTGAAGATTTCACTCAATGATCGTGATATCGAACGGGCGAAACAGATCGCGGAATATCCCTGGTTCATCAAAAAGAAGCACTGGCAGAAGGAAATCCAGCTGATGATCCGCAATGGTTTCAAGATGGAGGTGGAATCTCTGATCACAAAGGACATCTCCTATGTCACCGAGACATATGTTCCAGAGAGACTCAAGGCGAAGGATTGGATTGACTGATTTGCGCGGTCGCTGAAAGTCCGTCGAAAGTTTCGCTTATGCAATCGACGGCAACGAAATTCGAAAGTCACTTCCGCGTCCAACATCGCTGAAGACGCGAATTGCTCCGCCGTGTTCTTCCACAATGCGTCGTGCGACGGCCAAACCCAGACCGCTCCCACCTTTTTTCGAGGTGATGTACGGCCTGAAAATTTCCTCTTGAAGAGCTTCAGGAATTCCTGGTCCAGTGTCAATCACGTGAATTCCAACTTCTGGATTCTGATTTCCAGCAAGAGGCAACTGTTCGACACGCAGAATGAGTTCACGTCGCGCGGGTGGCGAAATTGATTCCATCGCCTGCATCGAATTGAGCATGAGATTGAGAATTGCTTGCTTGAGCAAGCCTGCATCGACATTGGCCAGGACAGGTGTTGATGGCAAATCAACACGAAGCAGAACCCCCATCAACTGCGATTGAGGATGGACGAAATCTGTCAACTCTTCGACCAACTCGCGCAGGTCGCACCGCTGTCGATCCAATTGAACTCTGCCCGCAAATCGCAAGAAATCCTCGAGAATGTCCTTCAGTCGCCCAGTCTCTCGCGCAAGCGTGTCAACTTTGCGGATGAGTGGCTTGGATTCTTCTTCCGCGAGCGCGGAATCAATGACTCCTTCCCGCAAGAGTTGCGCGTTGAGCACCACGCTGGAAAGTGGATTCTTGATCTCATGGGCAAGCCCGCTGGTCATCGCGCCGATTTCGGCAAGTCGTTCTGCGGCGATCGCGCGTCGTTCGGCGACTTGTGCTTGTTCATTTCTTCGACGCAGCGCAATCACAAACACAAATGTGCAAAGTACAATTCCGAAGAACAGTCCTACGAAAAAAGATGGGTTCGAAAACACGAGGGGGACGGTTGTCCTGGTTCAGGCAGTTGGAGCGGCGACACGCGCCGTTGCTCTTGCGGCTGTTGCGGCCCAACCCTTCGATCCTGATTGCGCGCTGTATGTCACTTTCTCGCCATCACGCAAGGTTCGAAAACCTTGGTCTTGTTCGATCACGCTGAAGTGCACAAAAATATCTTGACCTTGGGGACCAATGATGAATCCAAATCCTTTGCGGGCATCAAACCACTTGATGATTCCATCGACATTTACGAGTGTCTGCAAGTTTTCGGACATTTATGCCTCCGTCTAGTGATTCGCAAGAAAGACAAACGAAAAACGAACAAATGGAACATCACACTCAAACCCCTGAGTGCACAAACCTATGTTGATTGTGCAATCAAAATCGGCATTGTGCAAGAGAACCCCCAAAAGATTTTTCTTTTCAATGAAAAAGGGGGCTTGACCGCTTGGTCGAAGCCCCCGTTCGTCGATCTTCTGGCCAATCGAGGGGATCGCGTCTGAGTTCACAAGTGGCTATTCATTAGCCATTTAACGGCGTCCACGGCCTCCGCCGCCACTATTTCCGCCTCGACCTCCACCACCGCCACCACCGCCACCACGATCGTCCCTGCGCCCTTCACCTTGGTCAGGCGAATCTTGACCCTCGGCTCCGACGAGGGCTGGATCTGGTGGATCCAACATCGCCTTTCGGCTCAGTTTGATGCGACCGGTGTCGTCGACATTGATGACCTTGACCTTGATAACGTCGCCGATTTTTAGGACCTCGTTGACATTGCGCACGAATCCGTGAGCGAGTTCGCTGACATGGACCATTCCATCAGTTCCTGGCGCGAGTTCTACAAATGCTCCAAATTCCTTGATGGAAACGACGCGGCCTTCATAGACCGTACCGACTTTGATCTCCGCTCCGAGCGCTTCGATTTCGGCGCGTGCTTGCGCTGCCGATTCTGCGTTCGAGCAAGCGATGAAGACAGTTCCATCTTCTTCGATGTCGATCTGTGCGCCTGTTCGCTCTTGGATACTTCGGATCATCTTGCCGCCTGGTCCGATGACCTTTCCGATCTTCTCTGGATCGATCTTGACGATCGTGATGCGAGGAGCAATCGGCGAAATGTCGGCGCGTGGCTTGTCGAGGACTTTCTCCATCTCAGTGATGAGATGCAATCGGCCTTCCTTTGCTTGCTCGAAAATCGTGACGATTTCGTCAAGCAACAATCCGCGTGCCTTCAAGTCCAATTGGATTCCAGTGATTCCCTCACGGGTTCCAGAAACCTTGAAGTCCATTTCGCCGAAGAAATCTTCTTCGCCGATGATGTCGGTGACATGGGTGACGCGACCATCGGCGCTGGTGAAACGACCGACGGAAATTCCCGCGCAAGTCGCCTTGATAGGCACGCCCGCATCCATAAGTGCGAGGCATCCGCCGCAAACGCTGGCCATACTTGATGAACCATTGCTCTCGGTGATTTCGCTCGTCAGACGAACGGTGTAAGGAAAGTCTTCCGCACTTGGCAGGATGGCAAGCAGAGAACGTTCGGCGAGTGCGCCGTGTCCGATTTCGCGTCGGCCTGGTCCTGTGATTCGTCCAGCTTCGCCGGTGCAGAATGGAGGGAAGTAATAATGCAGATAGAACTTCTTCGCATATTCCGGCATCAGTCCATCAACGATTTGCTCATCCTTGGTCGTGCCGAGTGTGCAAGTCACGATGGACTGCGTTTCGCCACGTTGGAAGAACGCGGAGCCGTGGGTTCGAGGCAAGAGCGCCACGCTCATATCAAGCGGACGAATCTGTCGAAGCGGTCGGCCGTCGGCGCGGATGCCCTTTTCTGCAACCAGATAATGCGTGATTTTCTTTTCAAGAATTCGCAGGCATTCCTTGGCTTCACGCATTTTGCGTTCGGCGATTTGGTGATCGCTGTAACTCAAACCAGGAGTCAACTGGAAGAACGAGTCGATCGTCCATTTCTTGACGCGATCAACTTCTGTATTCCGAGCGTGTTTTCCGTTGATTTGTCGAGCAGCAAGCAATGGCTGATATGCCTTCTCTTTCACGATCGCCATCACTTCTGCTGATGGCGCAGTGGAATCACCTGCGCGCTTGGCAGGAGCTCCGCACTTTGCGTGCAGCTCATTGATGAGATCGAGGATTGGCTTGACACCATTTTCCAGACCGAACTTGATCGCAGCAAGCATGTCGCCTTCACTAATTTCTGCGGCGCCGACTTCAATCATGTTGATGCCGTCGGAGTGTCCCGACAAGACAAGATCGAGATCGCTGAATTCCATCTGCGCTTGTGTTGGATTGATAATGAAGTGTGGCTGATCATCAATGAAGATTCGTCCGACGCGCACAGTTGCGACTGGTCCATTGAATGGAGCGTCGGAAATATGCAGCGCAGCGGATGCGGCTGAACATCCAATCACGTCTGCATCATTCTGTCCGTCGTGGGAGAGAACGAGAACTTGCAATTGAACTTCATCCACGAAACCATCTGGAAAGAGCGGACGAATCGGTCGATCCATCATTCTCATCGTGAGAATTTCCTTCTCGCTTGGTGGTCCTTCTTTCTTGCGGAAACCGCCTGGATACTTGCCGGCGGCTGGTGCTTTTTCACGGTAATCGCAGGTCAATGGGAAGAAATCGATGCCAGCGCGCGGATTGGCGCGGACGGCGGTCGCAAGGACCACGGTTTCTCCATAAGTTGCGAGGACTGCTCCGCTGGCGAGCTTGGCGATCTTGCCCGTTTCGAGTCGGAAGATTCGTCCACCGATTTCTTTTTCTACGCTGACGTGCGGTTTTGTTGTCATAACTATGCCTTTCTAAACGAGGTGATAAAAGTCGCGTGATTCATGAATTTGAATTGCGACAAAATGAGAACCCCGAGAAGGGCAGAGGCCAAATCGCATCATCCCGTGGACTGCGAATTGGCGACTGCCTTTGCGGGGTGAAAAGAACTACTTGCGTAGTCCGAGTTTCTTGATGAGCGAGGAATAATCTTCGCGACGAGTTTCTGCGAGATATCGCAGAAGACGATTGCGCTTGCTGACCATCAACAGAAGACCGCGGCGACCCGCGTGATCCTTCTTGTGAGCCTTGAAGTGGGCTTGGAGCGAATTGATGCGCTCGGTCAGAATTGCGATTTGAACTTCAGTCGATCCGCAATCGGTCGCATGTTGGCGGTGAGCCGCGATGACTGGTGCTTTTTCTTGGGTCGTGATCATTGTTTTCTTGTCTTCTTTCGCTGGACGTTCGTCGCGAACGCCTGATGTTTGTTCCTTAGATTTGAGCATTGAAGAGTACCAAATTCAGCCAAAGTGGTCAACGGTGACCATACAGCGATCCATCTAATAGACCGATAACTCCTGAGTGTTTTCCTCCAACTCTCACAGTACAGATGATTCGACCCACGAACATTCCCGATTGCGACCTATCCTGCGGCGATGAAGAGCGCTGCCGAAGGTTTGCGAGGGACGACTGATGAATTCGTGGTCCTCAGCGCAAAGATCGAGCAAGGTGGCGGTGCAAGTGGTGTCGAGCGCCAGCATCGTCATGGTCGGCTGACTGCCCGCGAACGAATTGGTTTGCTTCTTGATCCTTCTTCCGCGCAGTGCGAATGTGGGCTCCTTGCTGGATGGAATATGTACAAGGAGTATGGCGGTGCGCCGGGCGCAGGAGTTGTGACAACGATCGGTCAAATCGAAGGCCGCTTGTGCATGGTGATTGCAAACGATGCGACGGTCAAGGCTGGCGCATTTTTTCCGATGACCTGCAAGAAAATTATTCGGGCGCAGGAAATCGCCCAGCGCGCTCGAATGCCTTTGATTTATCTCGTCGACAGCGCCGGAGTTTTTCTTCCACTTCAGGAAGATGTCTTTCCAGACACCGATGACTTCGGTCGGATTTTTCGAAACAACGCGGTGATCTCTGCGCAGGGAATTCCGCAGTATGCGGCGATTATGGGAAATTGTGTCGCTGGCGGCGGATATTTGCCAGTGCTCTGCGACACGCTTTTGATGACCGAAGGAAGCGGGCTCTATCTTGCTGGACCTGCATTGGTCAAGGCAGCGATTGGTCAAGAAGTGACAAGTGAAGAACTCGGCGGCGCGCAGATGCACGCTGAAATTTCCGGCACAATTGATTTTCGAGAGAAGGACGATCCCGCGTGCATCTCTCGATTGCGAAGATTGATGACTATGAACGCATCGGCGCCACTCGCATATGAACCGCCAATCGTTGCCGTCGATTCCGAACGCGCCGTCGAGGATGTCTATTCGGTTTATCGCAGCGAAGTTGGCGCGCAGTACGACACGCGCGATGTGCTGAGGTGCGTTGTCGATCGCGGTTCGATGGACGAGTATCGCATGGAGCATGGCCCATCACTGGTCTGCCTCTATGCCAGAATTGGCGGTTTTCCAGTCGGAATCGTTGCGAATCAACGCAAGATGACCGAGCGAAAAATGCCGGGCGGCAAGGCGGGCCCATCGACGGCGAAGTGCATGCCGGGAGTGATCTATGACGACAGCGCCGACAAAGCAGCGCGTTTTATTATGGATGTCAATCAGCGCAAGATTCCATTGTTGTTCATTCACGACACGACTGGGTTTATGGTTGGTCGCGACAGCGAGCAAACTGGAATCATCCGCGCTGGCGCCAAGATGGTGAACGCGATGAGCAATTCGATTGTTCCCAAGATCGTCTTGATCGTTGGCAATTCGTATGGCGCTGGAAATTATGCGATGTGCGGTCGCGCCTTCGATCCATTCCTGACATTGGCGTGGCCAGGCGCGCGCTGCGCAGTGATGGGCGCAGCACAATCCGCAAACACGCTCTTGCAAATTGATCTTGCTGCACGCGAACGCAAGGGAGAGCCCGTCGACGATGCAATGCGCGAAAAACTTCTCTCCGCAATTTCCGCGTCATATATGGAACAACAGGACATTCGTTATGCCGCGAGCCGAGGGTGGGTTGATCGAATCATCGAACCGCATCGCACTCGCAGCGAGTTGATCCTCGCACTTCGAACCGCTGCGCAAGCCCCGATCGTTGGAACATTTCACACGGGTGTTCTTCAGACCTGATTTGTGCGAGCGAATTGAGCAACACAGTGAAGTCCACCGAAATTGTCGTCGCGACGGGAAATCCGCATAAGGTCGATGAGATTCGTGAGATTCTTGCGGTGTATGGATTTCGCGTGCTGTCATTGACCGATGTGGGAGCGGGGGAGATTCCTGAACCTGAAGAAGATGGCGAAACATTCGCGCACAACGCACGAATCAAAGCGACGCAATATGCGCGCGCGATCAATCGAATGGTTCTTGCGGATGATTCTGGGCTCGCTGTCGACGCGCTTGGCGGAGCGCCTGGCGTTTTCAGCGCGCGATGGTCGGGGATTGGGGTCACACGAGAGGAACGGGATGATGCGAATAATAAAAAGTTGCTTGGGGAATTAGCGTCGGTTGCGATGGATCGCCGAACTGCGCGTTTCGTTTGCGCAATGTGTTTGTCCGCAGCGGATGGTTCGGTGATCGCTGAAACGGTTGGCGAATTCCACGGTTCGATCGGCACGAATGCGCGGGGAGTGAATGGATTTGGATATGACCCGCTCTTCGTGGTCGATTCGAGTTGTCGAACAAGTGCAGAATTGACCTCCCAAGAGAAGAACGATCGCAGTCACAGAGGCGCAGCCACTCGGGCAATGGCAAAAGTCTTGGCAACGCATCCTTCCCTATCCTGATTGCGTGACGATCTCGCTTCCAGTTCTTCCACTCGCAACGCCAGGCCAGCGATATTCCTGCCACGGATGTGGCAATTGCTGTAGAGATTTCACAGTTCCGCTTCGACCTGAAGATTCGCAGCGAATACGCCAACAAGCGTGGGAGTCTCGCATCGGTTTGAATCCAATTGTTGTTTTTCGCGGGCAGGAATATTTGCGACAGCTTCCTGATAGCTCGTGTATTTTCTTGTTGAACGATGGGCGCTGTAGAATCCACGCCGAATTTGGATTTGAAACAAAGCCAGTCGCGTGTCAAATATTTCCATATATGTTGGCTCCTGCAGAGACAGCGAGCCAGATGGGTGTCAGCTTTGCATGCCAGAGTGTGGTGGAAAATAAAGGAAAGCTATTCAACGAACAAGTTTCTGATGCGCTTCAGATTGTTTCGAGGGGAATTCCAGAAGTTGTCAGACCCGCTCGGAGTGCAGCAATCTCTCGCGGCAGGCGCGCAGAAGCTGGAGAATTGGAAGTGCTCAAGAGTCGACTTGTTCGTTGGATCCAACGCGATGCGCCGCTGCATCAAAGATTGGACGGTCTTGCTTGGATCGCCCAAACGCTTTCGGTGGCGCAGTTGAATAAAGTTCGAGGTTCGCGCTTCAAAGAACTTGTCGATCTTCTCTTTGACGCGCTTGCCGATGAATTGCCTCTGCATCCAATTGACAGCCCAATTCCACGGCAAATTGCCCTTTTTCAAGGCTCGATTTTCGCGCGCACCGAAGATCCAAAGCTTGTTGCTCAAGGAGCGCCGGGTCGATTTCTTTCGACGATCAGCCAGCTGCGCAGAAATCGTTTGTGGCGTCGAGGCATCGCCGACAGAGTTGTGCCACCGATTGGTATTGGTTGGCCGGTGGACGCAACCTTCGGTCAGGTTGCGCGGATGGAGCGTGTGCGCGAATCATCGGAACTTACAGCCTGCGATGAACTTGTTTCGCGCTGGATGCGATCATCCATCGAGGGAGGTCGCATTTGGGGGTCTGGATATTACGGTTGGAACGCGGTCGATGGCCTCACCGCATTTGTTCTTTCCGCAGCGACGATCGGTTGGCTTGCAAGA